>CAZQOY010000091.1:401-4448 GCA_964595095.1 uncultured bacterium
TTCGTGCTTCACCATGGTGTTGCAGACAACAACGGCCGCCTCACCGGCAGGCAGGGGCACCAGCTCGTAGTCCAGGGTGCGGCAGTCGAGCAGCAGGCCCTTGCCCCGCTCGGCGTGAACGGCGACAAACTGGTCCATGATCCCGCAGTTCATCCCCACAAACTCGTTCTCGGCCCGCCGCCCAAGTTTGGCCAGCGCCACCCCGTCCAGGGAGTGATCCACCAGGCTCAGGAGGGCCATGGCCGTGGATACCTCCAGTGCCGCCGACGAGCTCAGTCCGCCGCCAATGGGGACATCGCTTACCACACACATGTCCGCGCCGGGCAGGGTGATGCCCTCGGCCTCCAGCATTGCCGCCACACCGGCCACGTAGTCGCTCCAATGCTCCCGGCGCTCCAGGCGATCCAGCGACAGGGCTACCAGCTCCTGCATGTTCTCCGACCAGACCCGGATGGTTCGATCCCGGCGGGGGGCGGCGGCGACGGTGGTGGCCATGCTGACGGCGATAGGGAAAACGTAGCCGTCGTAGTTGTCCGTATGCTCGCCGATGATGTTCACCCGCCCGGGAGCACGGAATATTCTCGGCTTGCCCGGGAAGTTAGCCTGAAAGATCGAGACGATATCAGCCATTCCTGGTCCCATCCTCAGTTTCAACCCGATTTGATCTGTGATGAATAATGGCGGGAATCAGGAACGCGAGGCCACTGACCAGCATAACCGCACCCCACCATAGGTTTGTGTTCAAGTGCGCCAGGACCGTACGGTCCTGGGGGTGGAAGATATAATTCACCCCGGTGGCGGTAATCAGCGCGCCCAGGATCGTGAGCATCACGCCCACAAAGAACCAGATGGATAACATCTTTCGCTCAGCCATGATGGAATACCTCTATTTATGCCTTTGCTTAAACTTGGTCGTTACCAGAAAAGGATATTCAGTAATATCGCAATCGCCAACGCAACTATCGCCATGAAGCCCGGTCTGCGGTACAGGGGGAGATGCCCTGATCCGGGGACCTCGGTCAGCCCCTTCACCAGCCCGACCAGCTCTTCTCTCGGCTTAGGCCTGGTGAAAAGGCTGATGACGATAGTCAGCACGAAGGTGATGAGCCAGGCCCACCAGGCGCGCCAGAAGTTGGCGGCCATTGCACTGGCGGTATCGGAGAGCGTGATCAGAGCCGCCGGCATCCACTCGAACTTCACGGCCAGGAACATGCCAAAAGAGGAGAGCATTCCCACCACCAGCCCCCAGAAAGCGGCGTGGGGCGTAATCCACACGACGAACATTCCCAGGAGCATCGTGGCGAACAGGGGAGCGTTCACCCACGAGAAGATCGCCTGCATGTAGTCCATGATGCTGGGGAACGACTTGGCCCAGTAGGCGGTAATGACACTGAGGAAGATACCAGCCACCGTGGCGACCCGGCCCATCCACAGGTAATGGGCGTCCGAGGCCTTCCGGTTGATCACGGAGCGGTAGATGTCGTAGGTCCACACGGTGTTGAACGCGCTGATATTGCCGGCCTGCCCGGCCATGAAGCCGGCCAGCAGGGCTGTTACCCCCAGCCCGATCAGACCCTGCGGATAGTAGCGAGCAATCAGCAGCGGCAGGGCGGAATCATACCGTTCCACGCCATTCTCGATGAGCAGGGTAAAGCCGCTGGCGGGGTCCTGGGCCAGCACCCAGGCGATCAGACCGGCCAGGATCACGATGAAGGGCAGGGCCATCTTGAAGAATGAGGCGATGATAGGCGTCATTCGCGCCGAGCGCAGGTCCTTGGAAGAGAAGGCCCTCTGCACCACCAGGAAGTCGGTGGTCCAGTAGCCGAAG
The DNA here is from genome assembly GCA_964595095.1 of uncultured bacterium. Lineage (GTDB taxonomy): Bacteria > Fidelibacterota > Marinisomatia > SCGC-AAA003-L08 > TS1B11. The sequence goes on from CAZQOY010000091.1 coordinate 2,230, forward strand.
GAGAGCACGAATCCCAGGCCCAGTACAATACCGGCCCAGGTAACGCGCATACTATTGTCGGCGGCATTGCCCGCGGTCGACCACAGGGCGCTCATGGATTCCGGTATGCGGGCGACGATCTCATCCCAGCCCCCGATCTCGACCAGGCCCAGAATCGGTATCAGCAGCAGGCCGAACCAGATCAGGAAGAACTGGATGATCTCAGTGAAGATCGCCGACAGGAGTCCACCAAGGGTAACATACGCGGCTACCGTAGCAGCCGCGACGAACATGCTCAGGTCCCAATTCCACCCCAGGAAAGTTCGCAGCACGAGGGCCATAGCATAGAGATTGATACCCGATACCAGTAGGGTCATAACGGCAAAGGCAATGGCATTCAGCACGCGGGTCTTCTCATCAAACCGCAGCCTGAGATAGCCGGGAATGGAATGGATCTTGCTGCTGTAATAGAAAGGCATCATGTAGATTGCCAGGAACAGCATGGCCGGTATGGCGCCGATCCAGTAGAAGTGGGCAACGTAAATACCGTACTGATACGTATTGCCGGTCATGCCCATCAGCTCGAGGGCACCCATATTGGCACTCAGGAAAGCCAGGCCGGCCACCCAGGAGCTGTTTCTCCTGCCAGCCAGGAAGAAGTCCTCCCCGGTCGCGGTAAATTTTCTCAGATAAATACCGATGCCCAGGATGAAGACGAAGTAAAGCCCCAGGACAGTCCAATCAACAGTCGAAATCTCGAAAGTCATACAGCAATCCTATAGTGTTGGTATTATGGAATTTGCCTTTATATTCATTGAGACGGCTCATATATGATCAAGCATTATCCACCGGCAGTTTGGCGTAAGTCAGAGATACAATCTGTGTACTTCGCCAAATGGATATGGATAATCAGGGCTAAAAGTAAAAGACGCATCATGTGATTCCAAGGTTCTGTTTACCAGGAATTCCCCCGGAGATAATCAGGTGGAATTCATTTATGTCCGCCACTCCGCCAGCCTCGCCTGTAGGGCTACGGCCCGAGGGCTGGCGGATCGAAGGGGTGAGGGGGGAAGTTCAGACCGCTGCAAACAATTCACGGGCCTGGTTGAGATCGTCAACGCTGTCGATTTCGACCCATGGAAGGCCGGTGAACGATGCGATTTCGATCACACAGCCTTCGCCTGCCAACTCGGTAAAGGCCAGCGTGTCGTAGGCCAGCTGGTGCCCCTGCTCAATCAAGAGGCCAATGGCCTCCATCAGTTTTGCCCCGAAGTCGGCGGAGAATCCGGCCAGGCCGGTCCATTCGCCGAAGCACTCCTCCCGGGAAATCTCCTTGCTTGAGGCCACCAGACGCCCATCTATAACCTGTACTTTCATCTCCTCGGCCCCGCAGTCCTTTTTCTCCACCAGCAGGACATTCTTCCTTTCATCCTCTATAAGCATGGTGAGCAGAGACGCGTCACAGACAATGTCACTATGGGAGTAGAGAAAGTCACCCTTAATAAAAGGGGACGCGAACCAGAGTGAGGCCATATTATTGGTGATCCGGTAAAAGGGATTGTAGAAAAAAGTGACCGGAAAACCCCGCAGGTGCTCTACTATCATTTCCCTGCGGTAGCCAACTACCACGGCGATGTCGTTAACCCCCTGGTCAATCATCAGCTGCATACTGCGTCTAAGTATCGACTGCCCATCCACCTCAATCAGGCACTTGGGACGGTCATTCGTGAGAGGTCTGAGGCGGCTGCCCACACCGGCCGCCACAATGATAGCCTGCTTCGGTCTGCTCATCAGTAGATAGCCTCCAATATAGCTTGCACGTCGTCCCTGGTGAGGTCCACGATATTATTATCCATCCGCCCTTTGGTGAAAGATTGGCCCGCCAGCCATTCCAACTGTTCTTCCCCGACACCCCATTCCCGCAGCCGGTAGACCAGCCGGCCTTCTGGAATCCGGCCGATTTTGTCTTTCAGATCCTCCATGCCGGTAAGCTTTGTCCGCTTATAAATGCGCTTCAGGGTCGGTTCGATGGCGCCGGCGTTGATATCCAGCAGCGGCAGCAGGGTAATGGAGGCGGCGATGCCGTGGGGCACACCAAAATGGAGCGTGAGGGGATAGCTGATAGAGTGGGCCGCTGCGGTCCTGGTGTTGGAAAAGGCCAGGCCGGCGGTAGTGGCGGCATGGAGTAGTCTCCCGCGTATATCCCGGTTTCCGGGATGGGTCTTGAGCCGGGGCACTTG
>CAZQOY010000091.1:4458-9534 GCA_964595095.1 uncultured bacterium
CTATAGCCTTAATCGCATACTCTGTTGAAGTGTCATTGGCGTTCTTGTTCCACACGGCCTCGAAGCTGTGGCTCAGGGCATCCAGGGTAGTAGTCAGGGAGATGTCCAGGGGAAGGGTCAGAGCAAGACCCGGGTCCAGCACGGCCACATCGGGATACAGGTCAGGGTGGGAAATGGAGTGCTTCGTCATGGTTTCCAGGTTCCACAGGGTGCCCCACATGGTGACCTCGCTGGCCGTTCCATGAGTGGTGGGCACGAAGACCGCCGGGACACGGTGAGGGAAGGGATCGCTGAAGGCCAGGAGCTCCTCCAACTGCTCCTTGTCCGTACCCAGGGCCGCCATGGCGCATTTGGCCGTGTCCATCACCGACCCGCCGCCAATGGCCAACACACCGTCGAAAGACCCTCGTCGGCAGATGCCCACCATTTCCCGGCAAAGGGTGAAGGTGGGGTTGGGTTCAACGTTGTGGAATATCTGCTCTGATGAGAATTGTTTCTCCAGGGACAGTCGCTTCACCATTCCCGGTGAGGTCACCAGCAGGGAATGCCGCACGCCAAGGGACTCCAACTGCTCCCGGCAGGTTGCCAGCCAGTCGTTGGAGGAGACTACTTTTACCGGGTTGTTGTAAGCGGGCATGGACATGTGGATAGAAGGTACAGCTCTTAGTCAGACAGAAAAGCCTCGAACTGGTCCCGCAGCTCCTCGGGACTCTCAGATGGGCGTTTGAGGTCCGGCAGCGTGCCGGGCTGGACCTTTACGTGACACATTACCGGCCCCGGAGTACCATTAATATTTTTCAGGAAAGCCCGAAACTCATCGAGGGTATTCACCGATACAGCGTGGCGATAGCCGGCATTGGTGGCCAGCCCGGGGAAGTTGACCGTACTGGAGGCGGTGCGTTGACCACCGGTGGATTCGTACTGGCCGTTGTCGAATACAATATGGACGAGGTTGGCCGGGTGGTAGAGGCCAATAGTAGCCAGGGTGCCCATTTTCATCAGCAGCGCCCCATCGCCATCGAGAACATAGACTTTCCGGTCCGGGCAGAGGGTGGCGATGCCCAGCCCCACCGATCCGATACACCCCATGGAACCGGCGGTGTAGAAGGTGCCGGGACGGTCGATGGCTTGCTTGAGCTCCCGTCCGGTGTATCCGGTAGTACCAAGAATAACGGATGAGGAAGCTGCTTCTTCAGCCAGCACCCGCAGATAGTCGATACGCAAGGGGCGGTCAGGCTCAGGGCCGCTGCCCGAGGAAGGCTCGGCCTCGAAAAGCCCCCGGCGCACAATCAGGGCATATGGCTTTTTCTCCCGCTCCAGGTAGACCCTGGCAGCGGTGAGATGCTCCCTGGTTATATCCTCGCTATCTTCCAGGACCTGGAAAGGGATATTGAAGACCTTGAGCAGATCCAGGAGGGTCCTTCCCATAATGTGATGCTGCACGGCATCGGGCCTGCTGCCGGGTTCGGCCCGCCAGGTGATGACCAGCAGAGCCGGGAGGTTGTAGACCAGCTGCAGCGACGAAAGGGGATTGACCGCATTACCATAGCCGTCATTCTGCATGAGGACCACCGGCAATTTCCCGGCCAGGGCCAGGTCTTCCGGTCCGTCCACGTCCAGCCAGTGCCCCCGGAAGTAATTTATATGTATCGGTGCTCCTTGCGCTTTCAAGGCCGTGATAATATCTACCATGGTGGTATTGGTCTTCCGTCTGGTACCGTCAGCATAATAGGATTCCAGGAAATCCCTGATCTGCCCCGCCCCTTTGCTGGTCGCTTTCATTAGACCGATCCATTCACCGTGAGCCTATTCATGATCCACGTCGGTGCCGATCTGTTCCAGAGGGATGCAGCGGCTGGCGCCATAGCGTTCGGATGGCGGCATCGTTCCCAGAACAGCGTCAATTTCCCGCTCCGGCTTGCGACCATTGGCCCAGGACGTATCCACAGCGAGGACAATGTCCTCGGAAGTATCCAGCAGGTCATTAAGGACCTGTTCCTCAAACAGGATATCCCCGTAAGAGATGATTACGGGACCGGCTAATTTCTCTTCGGCTACGTAGAGCGACGAGGCAATACCACCCTTTTCCCAGGATTTATTTATCAGCCGATGAATCCCATCCACCCTGACAGCATCTTCCCTATAGCCCAGTATCACGTGGATGTCCTTGATCCGGCACTGACGGAAAATATCCACCTGCCGCTCCAGTAGAGATTGTCCGTCGTATTGAAGCATGGTCTTGGGCATATCCTCGGTGAGCCGGCCGAACTTACTCCCTCGGCTTGCCGCCAGTATAATGGCTTTGGCCGACTCGGACACAGGCAGGTAGCGTTTCTCCGCTGCATCGAGTTCATCAGCCTGCTGTAGTCGAAATAGCTCGCTGACCGTGGCGATATGTTCTTCAACACTCGCCAGAGACTGCTCTTCGTAGATCTGTCTGGCAGTCTCCTGCATGGCGGCTACGGCCGTACGCATGAGGTGATTAGCCCAGATAATTGTACTCACGCCCAGTGTCCGGAACGTGTCAGTAGGCGTCTGGTAGTACTTGGTGGGAACGATCACTACCGGGCAACCCTGGTCCCAGACCTTCATGAACTTAGTGATCTGGTCCGCCGTGTCAATCTTGCTGTGGATGAGAATGGCATCAGCACCGGCTTCCTGATAGGCGTGCGCCCGTTTCAGAGCCTCGTCCATACCCCAACCGGCAATGAAAGCCTCCACCCGAGCGACGACCTGAAAATCGGGGTCGGTCTGGCTGTCCTTGCAGGCTTTGATCTTGCCGCTGAATTCGTTGATGTCCGCCAGGGGTTGCTGCTCTCCACCAATGAATGAGTTGGTCTTGGGAAACAGCTTGTCTTCGATGCATACCCCCGCAATGCCCCGCTGCTCCAACTTATGTATAAGGCGGCGGGCGTTGTTGAAGTTGCCGTAACCCGTGTCACCATCCAGCAGTATGGGAAGAGAAATAGCATCACTCATGAATTCCAGCACTTCCAGGATCTGGGTCCAGCTGGCCTCGTTGCTGTCCCTGACCCCTAAAGAAGCGGAAATTGTCAGTCCGCTGCCCCAAATCCCCTGGAAACCGGCCTCCTCGACGATTCTGGCACTGATCCGTTGTGGGCTTCCATCAGGAACGTAAGTTCCTTTGATTGCAGGAGCTGCCTTAATTGGGTTGTTCGCTTGACTGTTGGCTTACTAATCATCCGTTACACACCTCGTTTGTACAAAACTGATATATCATCCGATTTATCGCTGCAATAAATACAGAAGTTCCATTCGGTTATGCCCGCAATCTTAACCTGAATTAATAAAAGATTCAGTATCACCTGTGACACTAACGTTATCAGGATATGCTTGCGCGATATATCAATAACTCTAAGCGTCTCTCAATGTATATTACCCATGAAAATATCAACAATTAAAGTAAAAAAGTCAAAGGTATCGTGAAGTCCAAACGAACTTATCCTCACCGTAATTCACCCGGAAATGCTTCTGATATCCCAGGTCGACCAACCCATTGTACACCCGCCAGCCATCGGAATGGATGACGGTCTCCAAGCTGACACGTCCTCTGATGACCGCCTGGAGGATTTCACGACGACAGTTGGGAACGATTTCAGTATAGACCTTTCCGTTTCGTATAGCCGTGAGATATCGGTTGACTGTGTTCCGGTTAAGGCCGATAAGTGTAGCGACCTGAAGAGCGTTCAGATCCAAGGAAAAGAGCCTGATAATCTCACGGATTTTCTTCCCACAATTTTTATACGGCTTATACGGCTAGCATACTTGTTAATTTCCGTCATGGCAGAACTTACAGCCTTCTTTCGGGTCTGTTCTAGTCATGACCCTAAAAGTAAAAATAACAGGAGGTTCTGATGATTTCAAAGACATGGATTCTACCGGCGCTATTAATCGGCAGTCTACTCATGAGTGGCTGTGGTGATAAGGGGCCGTTCAAGATCGTCTTTATATCTGGTTCAAATGAGTATTTTTCCGATATTTCACTACCGGAGTACAAGAAATACCTGGAGAAAAATTATGAGGGTATTCAGATCACACTTCTGCAAGGCGATGGTGAATACAACGCAAGGAATGAGTTCACGAATATTGACGGTCTTGGAGCCCTGGAGGATTGTGATCTTCTGCTCACCTTCACCCGCCGGATGACCCTGCCTCCTGAACAGATCGGGCGTATCAGGAAATACGTGGAGTCGGGTGGCCCGGTGGTTGCCTTACGAACGGCCAGTCATGGCTACCAAGACTGGCTGGAGTTTGATAAGGAGGTGTTGGGCGGGAATTACCATGGTCATTATCCGGGCGGTCCTGAACGCGGCGGACATGATGCCCCCGGAGATCGTTATGTCAAGGGCGGACCTACCGGCCCGACTCAGCGGGTGACCGTAAACCCCGATGTCAAGGATCACCCGGTATTGGACGGTGTTGTTGATTTCAGTTCCCGGTACAGCCTGTACCTAACATCTCCGGTAGCGGATAATGCCCTGATTCTGCTGACGGGCACCATCCCAACGGGCGAATCCGATCCGGTGGCCTGGATTCGCAGTTACAAAGGTGCGCGTATCGTCTATATTTCCATAGGCGGCTTGCAGGACTGGGAGAATTCGACCTTTCTGCGGCTGGTCACGAATGCAGTATTCTGGGCGGCGAATCGAAAAGTGCCCCCGAAAATGACCGCCTGCTTTGAACAACGACCGCAGCCAAAAGGTAAGATTGAGCTCTCTGCCCGGACCAGAGTGGAGAGCGAAAAGGGAAGCGACGTATGGCAGGGGGCGCAAGGATACCCGCAAGGCCTGCATCTATGTAAAGGATGTGGCCGCGTTGTGCAACTACTTTGCTGAGCATATGAAGGGTCTCCAGGTTTTCAATACCGTCTACCCGAAATCGCCCCCCATCGGCGAAATCTGTGCCGGGATCGCCGCGGTCATCGGCAAACGTCCACCTTGGCTGACTGTTCCTGCGTGGCTGCTGCTTATTATTGCAGGATTTATTCACACAGTACTAAAGTTACTAGGGCGTGTTAACACTATCTGAGTGCCTCGGCAATAAGTGCGAAGTGTA
>CAZQOY010000092.1:0-773 GCA_964595095.1 uncultured bacterium
ATGATCTGGTCAATGCATGACCCTTTTTTTCTGTATTTTAACTAGCACAACGGGTATATCTTAGCCTGTTTATAGCTTGGGCTGCTATTGGGCGGCTCCTGAGTATGATTCTTAAAGGTCACAGTCCGGAGTTGGTCATGGAAGTGCCTCCCTATCGTCTGCCGGCTTTACAAACGATAACAAAAAAACTCTGGATGAGGATGGTGGGATTTTTGAAGGAGGCCCTTCCCATAGTTCTATTGGGAGTTCTGGTGGTAAATATTCTTTATTTCCTAAAGGTCTTCGACATTATCGCAGACTTGACTTCGCCCATTATCACTAATGTATTCGGATTGCCCAAAGAGGCAGTTGTGGCGATGGCAATAGGATTCCTTCGTAAAGATGTTGCAGTTGGCATGCTCGGGACACTTGGTTTGACTGCCAAGCAACTTGTGGTTGCTTCTACTGTTCTGGCCATGTCTTTTCCCTGCATTGCTACCTTTGCGGTCTTATTTAAGGAATTAGGTGTAACGGATACACTCAAGAGTATTATGGTTATGCTCATCAGCAGTTTAATTGTTGGAGGTTTACTAAATGCAATTTTGTAATGCGGTTCCTGATTGCCGTCAGGCGAACTTTCAGAATCACATAGTTCGTCAATTCAAAACAACCAATTATTTATATGCAAAAACTTAACCGGACATTATTGATTGAAAATATTTAATAACAGAATAAAGGGAACGAAGTGAAAATGCTAGTCTTGCTAATCGTAGTGGTGTTCTTTATGCCCTTAG
>CAZQOY010000092.1:783-9361 GCA_964595095.1 uncultured bacterium
CCCTTAGCGGCTCAGGAGACTGAGGGAATTATTCCGGAAATCGCATATACAACCGAGATACTATCAATAGTCTTCGGAGATTCGAAAAGCCGTGGGGCGATGTTTCTTGACAATCTTGACGTGGTTTTGGATTTTGAAACCGAAGCACTGGGTCTGTGGAAAGGCGGAACCGCTCACATCTATTTCCTGTCGAATATCGGTGATAACCCATCCGAGCTTGTTGGCGACGTGCAGGTAACCAGTAACATCGAGGTGGATGATTCTCAACGGTTATGTGAGCTCTGGTACAATCAAGCCGTGGGTGACTTTGAAGTGCTGGTGGGTCTACATGATCTGAACTCCGAGTTTTACATATCGGACGTAGGGGGACTGTTCTGTAATAGTTCCTTCGGTATCGGCGCTGATGTGGCCGGCAGCGTCCCGGTGAGCATCTTTAATGTGGTGGGCTTGGGGGCGCGGGTGTTGTATACCCCATATGAAAATCTGAACCTGCTGGCAGCTTTCTACGATGGAGATCCCGGCGACGTGGAGAGCAATCCTCACGGGCTGAACTTAAAGTGGGATAAGGATGAAGGAGTGATGTCCATATTCGAGACCCAGGTAGCTGGAGGAGGCCCCGAGAAAAAGGAGTTTGGCAATACCTACTGCCAGGGAGCTTGGTATCACTCGGGCCTATTTGAGATATCCGAGTATGACTCCACTGGGGCCCAACTCCCTCCTTCCCGAGGCAATTACGGTGTCTATTTTTCCGTCGATCAGTGGCTGGGCAACACTATGGCCGCTTTTATCCACGGTGGTATGGCAGCCAGCGACTGATCAGCAATTCCGCTTTATTTTGGGACTGGAGTAAGTTTTTCACCTAAACGTCTGGCAGATACCTTCGGCTTGGCGGTCGCCTGTGCCAAAGTTCAGGAAGAAGACGGTTGGGAAATTGCCCTAGAGCTGACCTGGCACTCCCAGGTGAAAGAATTTTTTACTATTCAACCTGACATTCAGTACGTTATCCATCCTAATGGAAACAACGAGAATGACGTGTTGATCGCTGGTGTCCGCATCTCTGTGGGTCTCTGAGTTTGTCATGAGATCCTTGGCGACCAGCTCGATGCAAGGCATAAAAGCGGTAGCAAGTATGATAGAGAAAGGATGGGCTCCGACGGTGAATCGACGAAGTAGATCGCGTGAGGTGCTCAATCTGAGTTACCAGCCAGCGGTTTTGGCTAGCCCCAGCTACGTCCATCCTCTGGGCGCAGCTCATCGCCTCCTGGGTGGTGTTCAGTATTCCCATAATGTGCTTGACGAGTCCGGGAAATATGTTGTCGTGGATGATACCGACCCCCTGTATGGCGAGCCATATACCTCCTTCAGCGAGAAATCGGCCGACGATTTCAGCGTCTTTTTACAGGACGAATACACTATCACCAGGAATCTCGAACTGGTTGGTGGAGTAAGATTCGACACTCACCGTTCCAGGGACGAATTCCGGGGCTCCGGAAACGTCATTCCGGTTGGGCTGGAAGCGGTTGAATACGATGAATCCGCCGTGAATCCCCGCTTTGCGATCAAGTACAGCGTTACCAAGGAATTAACGTTGCGTGGTAGTTTCGGGACCGGCTTCCGGGTACCGTACGGATTCTCGGAAGACCTGCACCTCTGCAGTGGCTCGCCCCGGGTATGGAAACCCGCCGACCTTAAACCAGAGAAGTCAATGAGCTACGGCGTTACGGCTGACTACTCCACCTCTAACCTGGATCTGAGTCTCAATCTATATCGAACTGATCTGCAGGATAAGATCGATTTTACCGAAGCAAGTAACCAACTTGGTTACGACTATCAGTGGGAAAACATTGATGATGCGTTCGTAATGGGAGCGGAAATCGGCGCCCAGTACGCAGTCACCAGAGCTCTGGCGGTTGCGGTGGATTTCGCCTTCAACATAGGTGAATACAAAAACGAGCGCGACGATTGGGCCGGCACGCCGTACTATGCAGACAGCAGGAAAATCTCGCGGTACCCTTCAACAGCCGGCGGAATCAAAATCGAATATAGTCCGTTCGATTGGTTGTGTGTGTTCGACGCTAATTACACCGGGACGATGTACATCGACTATTTCATGGACGATGAAGAGCCTACCCTTATTCATGCAACCGACCCTTATGTGATCCTCAACGCCCAAATTTCGAGAACGCTCTTCGATAACTATAAGGTTTATATTGGTGCACACAACCTGGGGGACTATGTCCAGAACTTGAAATACGATGATGACGCGGCCTTCATGTTCGCTCCGGTCTACGGCTGGATCATCTACGGGGGCGTAAAGGTCACGTTGCAATAACGTGAATGAAGTGCTAATCTATAAGCAGTAAAACGCCGGGCTGGGGCACTGAACCTTGCCCGTCTGGCTCAACGTACCGATATGACGGTCATATAACGTATGCATTAGCGGGTGGACTATACTTGAGGACAGGAAGGGTGTTCAGGCTGGAGCATGATATTCTTATCGAAGAAAGCCCGCAAGTCGTCTGGGCGTTTCTGGTCAACCTGCCGGTAAGCCTGACGTGTCATCAGCTGCGGTATCGGTTCCAGTGGATCGGAACCCCCAAGCCCGGACTGGGCGGGCGGTATTCCCTGAAACTGAATCTACCGGGAATCATCTTGCAGCGTGAGGGAAGGATCACCCGGTGGGAACCGCCCCATAGCCTGGCTATGGCCCAATGGAGTCCACGGTACCCTCAATGTGGGTTTACCCGCCAGCAGCGGCTGAGCGTACATCCGGTTGAGGGCCGTTCCCAAGCCGCCATTCTGCGGTCCACCATCGTGGGAAACCAGGGACCCTGGTATGTGGAAGCACTTTTCAAGGAGATCGTTCGCCGCGGCATGCTCGATCACCTGGAAGCCCTCAAACGCGCTATCGAGTCCACCGACAGAAGTGGCTCCGCCCAGCGAGATCCGGCCCGGCACCTGGCGGAAATGCCTGCGGCTGGCACCGGCTAGCCGGAACCGACCTTTCCCGGAAGATTCCTTTTTTTTAGCTCCCCCGGCAACAGTTCCCGTTGATACAACCACGATCAGGAAATCAGGCTGAATCCAGGGCGGCAGTGGTGTAAATTATTATCATAAAATCTACCTGATATATCCAAGTTGCTAATACCGTGGAAAACAAACTGACTGTTGTTGATAGTTTTACCCGCCGCCTGCAGGTGGAAGTGCCCTGGGAGGAGCTTCAGGACAAGTATACGGTCTTCTTCCAGAAGTTCAGTAAGAAGGTCAGGCTCCCGGGGTTCAGGAAGGGAAAAGTTCCTCCGAAGCTGGTACGCCAGCAGTTTGGCGCCGCAGCCGAAGCCGAGTTTACCGAAAGTGCGGTTCAGGAGTATTACCAGTCAGCCCTGGAGAACGCCGATCTGGAACCTATCAGCCAGGCGACCATCCGCGCGGTACAGTTTCGCGAAGGGAAGGCTTTCCGTTTCGAGGCTACCTTTGAGGTGGAGCCGGAAGTGACCCTGCCATCCTACCAGAAAGGGATGAAACTTGAGCAGGTTATATACGACTGTGATGAGGAGGATGTGGGGCGGGCTATCGATGATCTGCGCCAGCAGCAGGCAGAGCTGCGGACGGTGGAGGGCGGCAGCCTCGAGGAAAACCATTACCTTCAGGCGGACCTCCAGGAAGTTGACGAAAGCGGCGTGCCCCTTGTAGGCCGGAAGATGGAGGACCGCTACATTCACCTGCGCCCCGAGGGCCCCCTTGGACCGGAGAACCTGGAAAAGCTGCGGGGGGCGCGCGTGGGGGACACCCGCCGGGTTGTCATTACCGATGATTCGGGGCTACCGATCCATTATGAGCTGACAGTGCGCGGAATAACCGAACAGATCCTGCCGGATATTGACGACGCTTTAGCCCGCCAGGTTGACCCGGAAGCCGAAAATCTGGACCAGCTGCGGGCCAACCTGCGGCGGAAAATCCAGGAGGCCTTTGAGCGCGAAGGCCACAAGCGCCTGACCCATGACATCGCTGACCACTTCGTGCGTAACGCCCAGCTGGAAGTGCCCACTTCCCTGTTCGAGAACTACGTCGACACCCTCGTGGCCGACCTTGAGCGCGAGGGCTATGCCAGGAACGAGATCGACCGGGATGCGGTCCGGGAGGAACACCGGGCCTCAATTAATTGGAACCTCAAGTGGTACCTCCTGCGTAAGCAGCTGATCGAAGCCGAGGGTATTACGGTGGATGACGCGGCGGTGGAGGAACGCATCCAGGAGATCATCGCAAAAGACGAAACCCAGGCCAACCAGGTCCGCAACCACTTCCGCCGCCCGGAGAACCGACGGAGCCTGAGGCAGGATATGATCTCGGACGCCCTGTTTGAGCGGCTGAAAAGCTATGCCAGGATCAAGGTGATCCACAAACCTTCACGCGAACTACGGAAAGCGAGCTAGCCTGCCATGTTTGAGAAGAACAACATGCTCGTCCCCATCGTTGTCGAGCAGAGCTCCCGGGGCGAGCGGGCCTTTGACATCTATTCCCGGCTACTCAAGGAGCGCATCATCTTTCTGGGCACCTCCATTGACGATAACGTGGCCAGCCTTATCATCGCCCAGCTGCTGTTCCTGGAGGCCGAAGACGAGAAGCAGGACGTTTTTCTGTACATCAACAGCGCCGGCGGTATCGTCACCTCAGGGATGGCCATCCTGGATACCATGAACTTCATCAAGCCTAATGTGGCCACCATCTGCATGGGCCAGGCGGCCAGTATGGCGGCTATTCTGCTGGCGGCCGGTACCCCGGGTAAGCGGTCGGCGCTGCCCAACGCCCGTATCATGATCCACCAGCCGGGGGGCGGCGTGGAAGGCCAGGCCTCCGACATCGAGATCCACGCCACGGAGATCCTGAAGCTCAAAAAGGACCTCAACCGGATTCTGGCAAAACTCACCGGTCAATCTATCAAGCGGGTTGAAAAGGATACCGACCGCAACAAGTTCATGTCCCCCGAGGACGCCAAAGCCTACGGCCTGATCGACGATATCCTGAATAAGCGTACATAAGCCGTCAGCTGTCAGCCCTCAGCGGTTAGCGGGTGACTTGGGGACGGATAAAACCCACCCTCTTCACTTCGGGATGCCCTTGATCTTGCTACAAAAAAGTGGACACAACGAGAAGTCATATTGCCTGGTTTAACCTCATGTTTTCGTACTCAACCGGGGATTTATATCCCAGGGTTGAGTGCCTCCTGAACCGGTTATAAAAGCCTTCCAGGTATTCGAACAGATTGTGCCTGGCCTCCTCCCGCGTGCTGTATATTTCATGGTAGACCAGTTCGGTTTTCAGGGTATGGAAAAAACTCTCGGCAACGGCGTTGTCATAACAGTTGCCCCCGCCGCTCATACTCTGGATCGCCTTTGACCGCTTCAACAGTGCCACGAACGGGTCACAGGCATATTGCACGCCCCGGTCCGAGTGGAACACCAGGCCGGCCGGAGGTTGACAGTTCTTCAGAGCCATCCGGAAAGCAGGGATGGTGGTCTCTCCGGCCTGCATTCTCTCGCTCATGGACCAGCCGATGATTTTTCGATTGAACAGGTCCATAATCACTGTCAGGTACAGCCAACCCTCCAGGGTGCGGATATAGGTCATGTCCGAGACCCAGACCCGGTTAGGGGCATCGGTCCGGAACCCCTGCTTGAGCAGGTTCGGCGCCACCGCATAGTTGTGCTTGGCATTTGTGGTCACCTTGTACTTTCTCCTGGTTCTGGCTCTGATGGCGTGCTTGCGCATCAGTCTGGCGACCCGGGGGCGGCTGCAGGCATAACCCTGGTCCCGCAACTCGGCGGTGATGCGAGGGCTCCCGTAGCGACCTTTGGCAGCCTCGTAGATGCGCTGGATATTGTCCAACAGCAGGCGATTCTCAGCCGCCCGTTTACTCTCTGCCACTCGGCTCCAGCGATAGAATCCGCTCCGGCTGGCAACAAACAGTCGGCACATCTTCTCCACACCAAATAGGGAGCGGTAGTGATCGATAAACTGATACTTCATCTGGGTGTCTTTGAGAAAATGGCCAACGCTTTTTTTAAGATATCACGCTCCTCGGTGACACTGGCCAATTCACGCTCCAATGTGCGTATCCGCTCCTCCTCGGGATCAGCCAGATGCCCCGTGCCCGGGAAAGCTTGGGCATTGTTGCTTACGTACTCGTTCTTCCAGCGATAGAGCAGTTCTACCCGGATGCCCAGGTTCCTGGCTACCTCTACGGCTGTCTTGTCGCCATTAAGCAACAACTCCACTGCTTCGAACTTGAACTCACGAGTGAATTGCCGCCTGGATCTCTTCTCCTCCATCATAGATGCCTCCGTTTCTCGCAAGGAAATCTATGACTTCTTATACTGTCCACCAAAAGGTAGCAACTTCAGCCCGCCTTTTGAAGGGAGGGGGGAAAGGGGAGTGGGTTGGCATCCGTTGCCCTGAGCCCGTCGGCGGGCCGAAGGGACGCCAAGGCATGCCCTGAGCCAAGTCGAAGGGACGCAAAGATATATCAGCCACGAATTAGCACGAATTAGTACGAAACCGGGATTGTCGCCAAGCCTGCCCTGAGTCCGTCAGCCAACGGATCGAAGGGCTGGGGGCTCAAACTATTAACCTGTACCGAGCCGAGCCGGAGGCTTCCCTTTGGGACAGGCTTCCCTTCGGGAGAGGTGTCCTCTCGGGAGAACTAGAAACTAGAAACTTGAAACTAGAAACTCGAAACTTGTAATCCCTCATCCATCCCACTCCTTGTATTTCTCGATGAAGCGCACCAGTGCGAGGCCGGGGATGCGGATCAGCCGCCCCACCCGCAGGGCCTCCAGGCAGCCCAGCTCCACCAGCAGCTGTACGTAGCGCACCGAGCACCGCAGCAAAGCGGCCACTTCCCCTGTACGATACAGCCGCTGCCGGTTGATCATCTCGATCATCAGGTCAAAGCCGTCGTTGTCCTCCATGCCTCTCCTTATTCTCTTACATCTTCACTATTCATGACGCCAGCAACGGAGCACGGACCACGGACTTGTCCGGCGTAGCAGTGCATAGCCGGACTATTAACTATTGCCCCTGCCACTGCCACTGCTACTGCCACTTTCCCCAGTTTCACTCCCCAGTGCACTCCAGTTGAGGGCCAGCAGCTCAAAGCGGTCCGTGTTAGTGTGTCTTTGGTACACATTCACGTAGCGCCGGGTGGTGCGGATGCGGAGGCTGTCGGCGATGAGGGCCATGGCCTCGTTCCACACCTGGTCGTCGAACTTGAGCTGCCGCATGGTGAGGATGGAGCGTACGTTGATGCGTCCCTTGCTGTCCACCTGGAAGGCCTGGTTGATAATGGCCCGCACCTCCGCGCGGGCGTTGCCGGTCCATCTGCGCAGGCAATGGTCAATCTTCTGCTTGGCTACCTGCAGCCGCTCGTCAAATTCCAGCGCCTCGCTGATTTTCACCTCCACCTTCAGCCGTCCGTCGAAGGTGACCAGCTCGGCGTTGCCTTTCCAGTCCTCGTCGTACCCGGCCGCCACCTGGTCTAGGTAACCATCCACCAGGGCCATCACTTCGACCTTCACGGTCGACATCTGCTCATGGAGGCGTTGCGTCTTGGCTGCAATGCGGCGCACCAGACGGTCACGCGCTTTCACCACCGGGTCAATGTACTGGAGCGGCACAGCCCGGCCCTGTCCGTCTATCCAATTGCCCTGGCAATCTGTAGTGGGTTTCAGCAGGCCGCGTGATGTACTTTCCACTGTTTTCCTGCATCGCTGGTTTGATGGTGTCATAATGACTCCTTTTTTTCCTAATTCTGCATTTTTGGATTGAAGCAGGCCGTTCGGATTGCTACCTTCCGATAGTTACGTTGATTTGGGCATATTGTACCACCAGTAGAGTCCTGCGGAGACATCTAACCGCAGCAGCGTCCCCAATTGAGGGGAACAGGTATACCCTTCCTTCGATAGAGAAGGGGAACATGTACGGTCGTCTGGGTTTGTTGAAAGGTTTCATGCTGTCTTTTACCAGGCATAAGGTATGTGTAAATAGTACACATTGCAATAGGAAATGGTCACCGTAAACAACAAACATGCCAGTATGGGCAGCCGTCTCCGGTATGTCAGAACCTATCTCGGAGAAACTCAGACTACTTTTGCAGACCGTTTTGGTCTCAAGCGCTATGACATCGCCAATTACGAGCGCGGACGGGCCGATCTGCCGTCCAGTGTCGTGGGCGTACTGGATAAAATGGGATTTAACATAACCTGGCTTCTCACCGGGGAGGGCAGAATGTTCCGCAGCGAGCCATCCGTGCCAGAAGATCAGGACCTGGTGCTGGTGAACCGCTATGATGTCCGGGTCGGTGCGGGACACGGCACCTTCGTGGTCGGTGAAGATGTCGTGGGCTCGGTGGCCTTTAGAAGGGATTGGATCAACAAAAGGGGACTGAATTCGAAAAACCTGGCCCTGGTGGATGTGATAGGCGACTCCATGGAAAAAGTTCTACGCGAAGGCGATTTTGTCCTGATAGATCTAAGCCAGACTGAAATCGTCAGCGGCAAGGCCTACGTTATTCGAATCGGAG
>CAZQOY010000093.1:0-6832 GCA_964595095.1 uncultured bacterium
CGTGACATACCCCGGCTGATAGCCTGCGGGGCTGTGAATTTCACGATCACCACCCCGTCCACCATGGGGGCATCACCGCGGCCCACGATCCGGAGGGGAGCGTCAACAGCCACCGCATCGCCCCCCCGGTTTCCCGGCCCTTCAACGGCTGCGGGAAGCAGCAGGGTGCCGCTCAAAAGGAGAACCAGGCCAAAGAGAAACACTCCTGTCCTGGTATCCGGCAGTGATTCGATATTATCTCTCAATTGTGTTTGTTTTCTACGGGCGGCGTATTTGAGAATAAAAACGGGGCAATACCCTCAGCCGGAATAAATTAGCCCCGCCCCGCCGACCTGGGCAACATCATCTTTATAAGCTGTTTCAGCGGCCTGTGGTTGAGCTACACTGGTCTAACGGGAAAAAAATACCCAGGGTTTTATGCGGCACAGTTGTATGCTCCTCCGCCCCGGTAATAAAGGGGGGGTGGAAACCCTGGGTAAAATCTTGTATGCAAAATAGCCGGCATTGACGCCGTCATTCGAGAAGAACGCAATTACTGTGCCAACTTAACGCAAATGGATGGGAAAAAGTGACCGCTGAGGTTCAGGCCGTTATCCAGCAGGACTGCGATAGGGATTTTTTCTCAAAAAGGGACTTTGTACGTTAAGATTAACTATCTTCCTGCCGATAAAGAAGTACGAAAGGACACGAGATAATAGTGGCGAATAATAATTGGATACACCGATGAGACTGGGGATTCTTACCAGGGATGAACCCGTCTTCAGCCTTCTGAGATACCGCGAGAACCTGGAGCGGGAGTTTGTGGCGATGGGGGTAGAATTCGTCTCTATCCCGGTTGATAATCCCCACTTTGATGAGAGCGATGTAGTGTGGGAGCCGGGGCTTATCAGCGCCCGTTGCCCCCACCCTAAACTGAAACAATGCGCTAAGCCGGTGGTGGTGACGATACACGGACTGGCGGCTCACACCCTGAGCGTACGGGAATATTTCCCCGACCCGGTGGAGGCCATAATAGGCCAGGCGTTTTACCAGCAGGTTACCGTCGAATGGCAGTGGTTTGGCGAAAAGGTTTCCAGGGTGATTGCCGTTTCACGCTACGGCGCCGAAGAGGTGGCATCCATTTTCCATATACCACCGGAAAAAGTGGTCGCGGTCTATCACGGTATAGACCATGACGTTTTCAATGTGCAGGGAGAGCAGAAAACCGCAGAGAGACCCTATCTGCTGCTGATTGCCCAGTTCGCGCCCAAGAAAAACCTGGACCGGGTTCTGGAAGCCTATGCTCAGCTCCCGGAAGCCAGTCGTCCTGACCTGGTAGTGATTCTGCCCAATTATGAGGGAGCGGAGCCGGACTTGAAGGGCGTCCGGATAATCCGCGAGGGTCTGACCCACGATGAGCTGGCCTGCTGG
Source organism: uncultured bacterium (assembly GCA_964595095.1). Lineage (GTDB taxonomy): Bacteria > Fidelibacterota > Marinisomatia > SCGC-AAA003-L08 > TS1B11. Next base: position 1,411 of record CAZQOY010000093.1, read on the forward strand.
TATAGTGGCGCTCTCGGGTTCATTTTCCCGTCGATCCACGAGACTTTCGGGATGCCGGTGCTGGAGGCCATGGCCTGCGGCTGCCCGGTGATCAGCGCCGATGTCACCGCTATTCCTGAACTGGCAGGTGGTGCTGCTATCCTGGTAAATCCCCGCTCGGTGGAGGAGATTGCCTCTGGAATCCAGCGACTGGTGAAAGATCGGGCTCTGCGGCGCCGGCTGCGAGAGAAAGGACTGGCGCGGGCCAGCCTTTTCACCTGGGAAAAAACGGCCCGGGAACACCTGGACGTTTTCGAATCAGCTCAGTAAACGGCTCGCAGGCTCCGGGAAGGGTGGGATATTCTTCAACCCGGCCGTACGGTTGGGGATAACGGCAGCATCAGTTGCCGAAAAGGGCATCAATCTCGTCCTGAGAAATCGCCTCCTCCCGCCGGATAGTATCTTCGGCGGCAAGGGCTATGTCTGTGGTTATTTCTCCGGCATATTTTTCAAGAATTGCCTTCACCGCCTCGTTTTTCTCACCAATACCCTGCAAAGATTCAAACATTTTCTCCATTCGCACCTGGATCGCCGTAACAATCCGCGTGGCCTGGCTGAGATGCTGGGAAGTAATATCCTGGAACTGAAGGGCGGTCTGGATCTCGTCCACTTTGCCGGCGAGTTCCTTGAGCTCGGTTTTTATCTCCCCTTTCTTTTGGTCGGAGATCAGGTTACCGAGTCTTACGGTGATCTCATCTACACGATCCATGATGGTAATAGTGGCGCTTTCGGCGATTGTATCAGCGCTGGCGATGTTTTTCGACGCAGCCGGCATGGATGCGGTGGTGTCGTCCAGCAGATGATTGGCCTTTGCCAGTATCGGCATCAGGTCGGTGAGGAAGGTAAACAGTTCTTCCAGGAACGGTGCGATCTCATCGCCGAATTCAAATAGGGACTTAATATCCTTGAGCGTCTCGACAACAGGTCCTTGTTTCTTGGCCATAGTTATATCGCCTTTAAACAATCAGTCCAGAACGGATTTGAGCTTTTCCTGCAGGATCTTCGGCGTGAACGGCTTGATGATGTAGCCGTTGACACCCAGTTTCATGGCGGTCATAACGTCGTCCTGCATTCCCCGGGTCGTAACCATGATAATAGGTGTTTCGGCATACAGCGGCATGTCCCGAAGCGTCTTGACCAGCTCGGCGCCGTTCATCTCCGGCATGTTCCAATCGGTCACAACGAGACTAACCGGCCTCCCCTCCACCTTTTCCAGGGCATCTACTCCGTTCTCGGCCTCAATAATCTCATCGAACCCAACCTGCTTGAGGGAATTCGCGATAATTCGCCGCATGGTAGGGGAATCCTCAACAAATAATACTACCTTGTCTGCCAAAATATTCTCCTTCCTGTGCTCATTACCTGATAGCCTCCGATATACCTGGCCCGCGTTCGCGATGTGTTCTTAAGCTAACGGCTTCTGAGGAAGCTCCGGGCAGTCTGTAGATAACATATTATACCTTAGGACACCCCGGTGGTTCTGTTATCCGCCTGATGTTATTCAGCCACAAAAGCAACTATTGACTACTTTATGGATTGCATACCTCTGAGTGCGAAAGCCGCATAATTTTTTCTCGGTGAAAAATAGCACCCCGATGTATAGAAAGTAAAGTAGTCTGTGAGGTCCATTGCTGCGGTCGTTTTAACCATACAGAGCATTCCGTCAGCGGCGGAAGCGATGAACTCAATACCCTTGCTGATGTAGCCTTGTCTTATTAACCTGCTCAGTAATAACTGCTGACGGCTGGATAACCAATGATAGACTGGCCCACGACACCGGAAGACCTGATCCGGGCTCAAGAGAGCCTGCGGTTTCAGACAGCGCCATTGTGGCGGCCGGGCGATTTACCCTTTGAGGTAGGTGCCTGTTTTGTCTGCTTTGTCCCGGGTTTTTCGCCAATGGGGGTGCGGGGAGACGCCGGCTGGGCCGGGGCGGTCCTATGGCGAGGCAACCAGCTCATCGCCGAATCGGCAGCCAGGGGAACGGCAGGCGCGCCCTATCGGCCGGGGCTGCTGGCGCTGCGGGAAGGCCCCCTGCTGGAAGCGGCCGTGAGGTCTCTGCCCGGACTCCCGGATGTCCTGCTGGTCAACGCCACCGGACGCGACCATCCCCGCCGGTCCGGCCTGGCTTTCCACCTGGGAGCCATGCTCGATGTTCCAACCATCGGCGTCACCAATCGTCCGCTTCTGGCCCACGGGGAATGGCCGGCCCCTGACCGGGGCAGTACCAGCGTCCTGTGGCTTGAGGAGGAAGTGGCTGGTGTATGGCTGCGCACCAGGTCCGGCGCCCACCCGGTGGTGGTGCATCCAGCCTGGCGCACCGACGTGGAAACCTGCGTGAAAGTGGTGCTGGCTGTTTCTAAAAAGGTGCGTACCCCTGAACCGCTCCGCCAGGCGCGCCGTGTCGCCCGGACGGCACGGGCAAAAGACCAAAGCGAGGCTTCAAGCGTGTAACCATCTGCTGATCACCTGCTGCGGACTGTCAGCAGGTTGAATGAATGAGTCCCCCAACGGGCCCCTTCTCCCGGCATTCGTTGTAAATCCTGACCGCCTCTTTGGTGCGCAGCGTGTGCACGGTTATGCCCCGGTCTTTCAGCAGCTGCAGGGTCTCCAGGCACACCTGAAGCCGCCCGTACACTCCGCTTGAGAGCACCACCACCGCAGCTCCGTGCCGCAGCAGCTCTTCCACGTCAGGGGGTTGGATGCCCGGCACGTGGCCAGTGCCGGTCTCGCGCCAGTCCCACTCCCGGCAGCCCCCGGGGTAAAGCTTGGCGTCCTTGAAGGTCCCGTAATCCTCGACTTCTACCCGCCCCCAGGAGAGGCGCGAAATGCGGGGGGACTGCGGTACCTTATTCATAGTGCGTACTTCTAGATAGTTTCCCTGTCAAAACAAAGAAAGAGTGGATGGCTTGTGCTGCGGATAGGACTCCCCGCTACGTCCAGCCCGGGCGCTGGGACTACGCGGGGTAAACTTCTCGTCCTATCAATAGTTGTGGTGCCGCGGGCGAGACTCGAACTCGCACGTCCATAGGGACACTGGATCCTAAATCCAGCGCGTCTACCAGTTCCGCCACCGCGGCTACGACAAGCGGCACAGCCGCCGCCAGGCTTTGAATTTAACTGCCATTACCCGTATAAACACAGCCGGATGAAAACTGTTCCGGTTATAGCAAACCCTCACAGCAGGAAAGGTGGTCTACCGCATGAGGATCATCTTGTTAGTGACAGTCACGCCGGGTGTGCGCACCTGGAAAAAGTACATCCCGTTCCTGGCCGCCTTGCCGGTCGCATCGGTCCCGTTCCAGACCACATCGTGGTATCCGGCGCCGGTTACTCCATCATGCAGGGTAACGATCTCCCGCCCCATCAGGTCGAATATGGTCACCTTTACTTCCGTTTCCTCGGGTAGTCCGAAGCGGATCGTTGTTGTGTCGCTGAAAGGATTGGGGTCGTTGGGGGCCACCTGGAGATTCTCGGGGAACAGCTCCGGTGCGGATTTAACCTGCTCTGGTATGCGGACCAGATCGACGACTGTCAGGCCGTTGTTTTCACCCCAGACGCCCTCGCCCAGAACGTAGCGGGCATCGGTGCTGAGTTTCCCCTCCTGCCCCGTTTCCCGATCCCAGGCCTGGAAATGGATGGCCCCACCGATCCGGGCACCGGGGAGCACTTCTAAATAAGTCCCTTCGGTAAAGCCGCCTGGATACGACTCTCCAAAGGGATCCCTGCCCCGGGAAGGGGCCCCTGCGGGGCGGGAAAATCCCATGACAGCGGTGATGTTCACAGAGCCATCAGGCTGCACTACTCCGGCCCCTACCATTAGATGACCGACCTCCCCTTCGAGACTGACCAGGCCGGCGGAATCAATAACCGCCAGTTCATCGCCGGCGTTCAAATACGCCCCGCCCAGGGTTGCCGCTTGTACCTGAATGAAGTGGGTAATGCCGGTCGGCTCGACTTCTACAAGAAAATGCGCCGGCTCCGGGATAGGTTTGCCGACGGTGATTTCTCCTTCCTGTCCCATGGCGAAGACCAGCCGTTCTTCACAGCCCAGAGCCGTTACCCGGCCCGGGGAAATGGCGAGGGAGGTATCACCGGGTGCCTGGTCATCCAGGAGAAAGATCAGGTTCAGCAGCGGGCCCGTGCCGGCCTGAATCGCCCCGCTGTCACTGTCACCAGGTGCGTAGTGCAACCGTATCCGTCCTACCTGACCTGTTTTTTTATCAGAGGAATTCGCGGGTTCGACCGAAAGCCTTTCAGGATAAGGTATCCGTTCCAGGGCTTCGAATGACAGAAAGGCCAAGTAACGGGAATCGTAGTCAAGGGTCATCTGGAAACCGCACAGGTCTATGGAATTGGCCAGTCCCAGAGGAACAGTGACGGTACGCCCTGGTTCCCCCTTGCTGCCGACGGGGGCGAAAACCGCCCGAACCTCACCTATGGGAAACGATCCGGAAACGGTGGTCTGGTGCAGGGTAAGCCCGCGTTCATCGGACAGAACCACGTCCTCCAGGTTCAGCTCCACTAACCCCTCGGAGGCAACGGGATCTACGTGATAGGCAATAATGGCCACCGGCCCCCGACCGGCAGGAATGGGTGTGCCCGAAAAGGAAGACTCGATGAGCCGCATGCCCCCATTACCCAGGTCGCTGAGGGCCACGTGGGCATCGGCGGGGAGCCGGGATCCTCCCTGCACATCCACCACCTGTAAAACATCTGAGGCGGACCGGATGACCAGCTGAAAGGCCATCACCGGAAGGGGATTATCCATGAAAATGGACACGTATCCGGTGTCCTCAGGCTGCGTGGGAGCCCCCGTCCCGACCCGGAGCCACGCCAGCTGTATATCAATAAATACCGATCCACTGATAACGCGCACCTGGTAAGGCTCGCCGTGGGCATCGGAGATCACCACCCCGCCAGCCTCAAGCTGAACCCTGGTAGGGATTACGGCCTCGGCGTCCATCATCAGCAGCAGGACTTCCCCCTTTCCGGGTGGGATAGCGGTAAGTCGCGGTGAGAAACCCACAACCGACAGGCTCCCGCTGACCGTGTCCCGTTCCAGGGAGATCACCCAATCCGGGGGAGCGTGCTTCCCAAGCACAACCCAGGGGTTGGAAAGGTGTCCCGATGGAATATCCCGGACTTCAAAACGGATGCCAGACACTGGATCGTCATTACCTATAAGGATAGGAATGGCAGCCTGCCCACCGGCCATAGCCGTGATCTCACCCACGGTGAAGTCCACCCAGCTGATGGGAATAGCCTCGACCTCATTTGAGGGTCCGGACTCAAACTGTTCTTCGTACCTGGCAGTTACCGCGTACGTGTACCCTTGCCCGTTGGTTACCGTCGTATACACAAAAGAGAGTACCTCCAGGCC
>CAZQOY010000093.1:6842-9358 GCA_964595095.1 uncultured bacterium
TCCAGGCCCACGGCAGCTACCTGGTTATCCGGATGCCGGGATACCGGTATTTCGCGCCCCCGATAGATACTGTAGCCGGTAATCGGCGGGCTTTGCTGTCGAGATAGAGGCGCCGCAACCGGCAGTAGGGTCAAGGAATCTGTCACCGACGAATATCCCTGAGATAATGCCTCAGCTTTAACAGGCGAAGGAGCTCGCGGCACGTACCGGGAAGCATGTTCACTGGACAACACGTTCCCGATGCCCGGCTGTGGGGCAGGTTCAACCCCGAACGCGGTCAATTGGCGGCGGACACCATCGATCCGGTCCATCCGGCCGAGGATAAAACCGTATTCCAGTGCCCAGAATGCGGTGTTGTCCTGCCCGACGGCCCCCAGATGGGTCAAACCCTCTACCAACCCCCGGGCCTTTTCATTGCTGGTCGTGATGGCATCCCCGTAGTCAGCCCCTGAGCGCGGGGCGGTTGTCGGGTATTCGATTCCAGCCATGACATTTCCCCGAAAACCTATCAGGGTCTCAGAAGTACCCGTGTCCTCAGCGACAGTCCGGACGCCAAAGTACCGGCTGATAAAACTGTCTCCTATATCCCAGATGATGTCCTGCCCGATAAGCCAGACCCTGCCGCCCTGCTCCAGAAAGGCGGCCAGATTGGCCTGATCGTCGGGTGTAAGCGTGGGGTAATAGCCCCACTCATAACCGGTCATCCAGATAACGGTATGGTTATGCTGGAGTACCTCGCGGGCGGGACCATTCGAACCCGGCGGAACGATATAGTGATCAAAGGCGTAGCCGGCGGCGGTGAGGTCGTTGGCCATCTGGGCGCCGGCATCAAAATAAGGCGGCCCCAGTTGGGAAGCGTCATCATCTACCAGGAGCAGGGCTTCCTTCCCGGCATTCCCGCCGGTGGGCGGCGCCCAGCTCAGGGTGACCCTTCCATCCTGCCCCGACAAGGCAACCAGGTTGCGGGGTGGATCAAGGTAGCCGGGGAAGACCCTCACCAGGCCCGGTGTAACCCGGGTGACTGCCAGCTCCCGCCCTCCACCAACCATCACTCGAGCATCCAGCAGGCGGATATCGATATCGCTCAGGTATGCGCCGGCGGCTACACTAAATGTCAGCTCCAGGATGTCTCCCGTCCCGGGTACCAGCTCATTGCCCACCTGAGCGTAGAGCCGAACCCATCCGCCAGCTCCACGGGGTCCCTGCTGGACCGGCCCCGACGCCTTGGTCGGGGAAGCCTGCCACTCCAGTTGAAATCGTTCGGTGCGATCAGTGGTGGAGGCCCCAACCAGCTCCAGAAGGCTCGAGTCCCACACAAGACCGAACCGAATCCCGGTAATCTGCCCGGCATTGGACATACTTACCGCCAGGCGGACCGTCTCGCCCTGATCGGCTTCGGTTTCGCCAACTTCCAAATCCACTATTCCTCCCAGCGTCAGGGAACCATCTTCACTTCCGGCGGGCAGCGCCCCCCCCACCGGGTCGGAGACGACAACAGCTGCTACTCTCAGCGGAATATAGTCTGGAATAACAACTTCTTCCGGTATACTGAGGACCAGTTCCATAATAGGACCTGCGCCGGCAGTGATGTTTTTACCGGTGGGGTCGAACAGGAGGATACGGAAGACACCAGCTGCCGGCTGCCGCCACAGATCGATACTCCAGCCGGCGGTACGCTCGGTAGTGAGGATCGTATCCAAGCTCAGGCCGATGTCCCCGACGGAGAGGTCCACTTGCAGGCCACCCAACTCGTCCGCCTCGTTGTGGAGCTCTACCGGTACGACAATAGTATCTGTGTCCGTGGTAACGGTGATGTGGGGCAGGCTGAGTGTGACAATGGCACCATCGGCAGTGGCCTGGGCATAGAGGGGCAGCATGCCGAGGCACAGCAGTCCTGCCGCCGCGAGCAACGGGCGGAGACGACCGGCGATATGGAGGAATGCCTTCAACACGAAACCTTATCAGGTAAACCGTATCAGTGGGGGAAATTCAGCGATCCGGACGGGAGTGGCAAGAACTTTTACGCAGTTCGTGAGTCCCAGTATAAGACGGGAAAAGCAGTCCTGTGCTGGCTCAGTGCTGGTTGAGGAGTTTAGGACGGCAGGTCGTTCACGTAGTAGATCGTCGTCGTGACGTAGAACTTGGGCATGGCTCAATATAAACAATTATTGGTGCAAATTTATAAAATTGTTACCGATGGGACGAGAGGGATAGGAGGGCCCGGTTTTTTGGGAGATGCTGGCTTTATTGAGGGGGAAAGGATGCTATCGTGTCATCGCAATCTGCTATAATTCCTTTCGACGATTGCTATCGTTTGCTTGATTGCATCAAGTGCAAATTCTTTGGGCGGAATAATATGTTCATGCGCGGCATTGTTCCGAATATCTATTATTTCGAGGAGTAAGTCTTTCTCATCATGAGTTACGATACCTAGTTGACTAGCCTTATGTACTAGCGTTTTCATCCAAGACTTTTTCTTTTTAATGTCCTCCGCTTCATTGCGATCCTTCTTTCTA
>CAZQOY010000094.1:0-9339 GCA_964595095.1 uncultured bacterium
GCCACCCCTCTCTTTGTAAGAGAGGGGTCTCGCGTAGCGAGGGGGTGAGTTTCCCCCACCTGGCCGAGGCCATTCAGTACCGGTCGCTGGACCGGCAGCTGTGGCTGTGGCTAAATTCGCGTCACGTAATAATAGGATGAAATAATGCTACGCTACCTTTTAACAGTTTTCGCAACAGTCTTCTTGGCTGAGCTGGGAGATAAAACTCAACTGGCAATACTTCTCTACTCCACCAAGCCGGAGGTATCCCGTGTGGGAATTGCGCTGGCGGCTTCCCTGGCTCTTGTAACCACCACAGTTGTAGCGGTAGCCATCGGCGATCGGCTCGCACGCTGGATTAATCCCAAATTCCTGGAAGGTGCCGCTGCGATCGGATTTATCCTGATCGGCGTTTTCATGCTAATTTCATTTTTCAAGAGTGAATAGAGCCTTTCACATAGTTGTCACTCTTGGCATTAGCTATGATTTAAGTGCTATATCTCGTCAAGTGACGAAGTAATCTAGTAATGACGAGTATCAGATACCTCGCAAAGGCTTACAAGGCGCAGGCCGAACAGAGACGGCTCCGCATCATCAAGGTGGCCCGCACCATCGCCGACATCGCCGGGACGGACCATATTCAGACGCCCCACCTGGCCGAGGCGATTCAGTATCGGTCATTAGATAGGCAGCTGTGGCTGGGGTGAGTCGCTAGTTATTAGTTGTTAGTCGTTAGTTATTAGTTACTTGTTTCGAGTTCCTAGTTTCAAGTTTTGGGTTTTGAATTTCGGGGATCGGGCAGGCTGTCAGCCTTCAGCCGTCAGCCCTGCCAGCTGTGGCCACCCCTCTCTTTGTAAGAGAGGGGTCCCGGCGGCTGCCGGGGGGGTGAGTTTCTCCCACCTGGCCGAGGTCATTCAGTACCGCTCACTGGACCGGCAGCTGTAGCAGGGTGCCGGGAAGAGATACGCGTTTTGGCTCACCTTAGCCAACCGGGATGCCAGGTGGTATGGTGCTGGGCCTGATCTCACTCAATCCTTCCGGTAGGGGATGTGCACGTCCTGGAGCATGGGGAAGTGCCGTTGGTTCCCTGTAACCAGGGTTGCTGCTCTGGCCACAGCTGAAGCGGCGATGATTGCATCAGCCAGGCCCGTACCGTGGCTGGGGCCGTAATCTCGGCGATAAAGACCCCCTTTTTCGGCGATCTCACGGTCAACCGGGACAATATCGAAAGCTAAAAGAAGCTTCACCAACCTCGCTCGTTCCTTCCCATCACGTACTCCGGCATAAAGTTCTGCCACAGTTACAGCCGAGATAAGACGATGTTCAGCCCCCAATCCTTCCAAATACTTAATGGCGGCGTTCTTTCCGCGCAGATAATCCACCAGTACAGTGGTGTCGAGCAGCAGTTGGCTGGCCATCTTGGCTACTCATCCCTTGGTGGAAACCGATCGAACTCCTTTCGAAGTTCTTCGAAATCGGGCAGGTCATCCCGGTCTTTCCACATACCCCTGGCCTGGCGGAGCAGATAGAGCCGGTTTTGTTGATCCAGTGACTCGATCAGGCGGTCAACGGCATCCCGGATGAGCTGGCTCTGCGTCTTGCCGGTCTGCTCGGCAAGAAGCTGGAGGGAAGTGCGCTCCTTTTCCGTCAGATAGATTTGGGTTCTAACCATGTTGTTCCTTACGTTTAGGCGATGTATAATGTATACATCAGCCTCACCCCTTTCAAGCTTTATTTTGCAACTGCCCCTAATCCCAAGCCCCAAATCCCCAGTCCCAAGTTTCAATTTCTTTAATATCTTTGCGTCCCTTCGGCTAGGCTCAGGGCAAGCCTTTGCGCCTTTGCGGGTAATCTTTTTTCTTCGTATTATTCTTTATGTCCTTAGCATCTTGGCGGTTAATCTCTTCTTTCGAGCCAATTCGTGCTAATTCGTGGCAGAAACCTCTTCTCTTCCTGCCTACTGCCACTGCTACTGCCACTGCTACTGCCACTGCTCCAGCCTCTAATCCCAAGCCCCCAGCCCCAAGTCCCAGGTTTCGGGTCCCCGCCACTCCTTCCCCGACGGTGAGGCCCTGCTGAACCACTGCATCAACTCTCTGGATTTCCTGTTGCCCGAAGTGTTACATTTCAATATTGAAATGGCAAACAACAGTTACGACGAATGGAGAGGGCATGAGCAAGGATATTGACTTTTCGATCAAGCGATTGGGAAAAGCCGTTCACTTATCCCCGATAAAGAATATAAACTTTACGAAAGATGATGGGAAAATCATCTACGATATTGATTACAATACGCTGATAACCAACTTTCAAAATAATGGTCTTGACAAGATAATCACACTGGAAGAAGCGGGGCCAAGAGAGCGTCTGTATTTTAATCCCGAAAAAGTTACAGCAGGTATTGTAACATGTGGGGGGTTATGTCCAGGGCTGAATAATGTCATCAGATCAATATTTATGCAGATGTATTACCAATACAAAGTGAAAAATATTATCGGGTTTCGATATGGGTATCGCGGAATATATCGAAATAGTGACCCGGGCCCGATGATGTTAACCGAAAATGATGTGGAACACATTCATTATCGGGGAGGATCAATTCTCGGTTGTTCAAGGGGAAGTTCGGATACTGTTGAGATAGTTGACGGACTTGAATACTATGGTGTCAACATTCTTTTTACTATAGGCGGAGATGGAACTATCAAGGGATCGGTCAGGATTGAGGAGGAAATCGTTAAAAGAGGTCTCTCAGTCGTTATTATCAATATCCCTAAAACGATTGATAACGATATTCCATTTATTTCAAAATCATTCGGATTTCAGACCGCGTTCTCTGAGGCTGTAGAATCGATACGCTGTGCGCATAATGAGGCCAGAGGCGCGCCTAATGGAATAGGAATAGTCAAAATTATGGGGCGGGAATCGGGATATATTGCAACTCACACGGCCCTGGCACAGAAAGATGTTAATTTCCTGCTTATCCCCGAGATTGATTTTGAGATTGAGGGGGCGGAGGGGTTGCTTATTGAACTTGAAAAAAGACTGGCACGTTCTAAACATGCGTTAATCGTTGTAGCCGAGGGTGCGGGACAGAAGTATTTTAAAAAGGAAGAAGAAAAGCAAGACCTTTCAGGTAATATATTGCTGAGTGATATTGGAATTTATCTTAAAGAAAAAATTAAAAACTATTTTGCCGCCAAGAAGATAGAAGTGAACGTCAAATATATTGATCCAAGCTACATAATACGATCCGTGCCTGCGAACCCGGAAGATGCTGTGTATTGTGGAATGCTTGCAGAACATGCCGTCCATGCGGCTATGAGCGGCAGGACCAGGATGATTATCGGCAATTGGAATTCAAGGTTTGTTCACTTGCCGATGGATATTATCCAATACGGCCGGAAAAAGATCGATCCCAAAGGCGTGCTATGGCAGTCGGTACTAATGTCAACCGGCCAGCCTCCGCTGAAATGATCCCGGGGATGCAGCCAATCAGCGGACAGTGCCGCTCCCTGAAAAAACAGTTTTAGATGAGGTAATGAGGCCGTGAACCAGGAAGACCTGAAACGATCCGCCGCCCAGGCCGCTCTTGACTACATCCTGCCTGGCATGATCGTGGGCGTGGGTACCGGTTCTACTACTGACCACTTTATTGACTCCCTGGCGGGACTGAAGGACAGGATCGAGGGCGCGGTAGCCAGCTCGCTGGCCAGCGCCGAGCGGCTTGAGCGGCACGGCATCCCGGTACTGGAACTCAACGAGGTGGAGCAGCTGCCCATCTATGTTGACGGGGCGGATGAGGCCGACGCCGGTCTGAGGCTCATCAAGGGCGGCGGTGGGTCGCTGACCTGGGAGAAGATCGTAGCGGCGGCCAGCCGGAAGTTCATCTGCATCGTGGATGAGACCAAGCTGGTCAAGACATTAGGGGCTGTGCCCCTGCCGGTGGAGGTGATCCCCATGGCCCGCAGGCACGCGGCTGATGCTCTGACCGTGCTGGGCGGCTGGCCGGTAGTGCGTGAAGGATTTGTCACCGACAACGGCAACCTGATCCTGGACGTCCATGGTATGGTGATCCCTGACCCGGCCCGGCTGGAGGCCGAGATTGATTACATACCGGGCGTTGTCTGCAACGGCCTGTTCGCCCGCCGCCCGGCGGATGTGCTGCTGGTGGGGACCAGCAGCGGTGTCCAGACGCTAACCTGAACCCACCGATCCCCAAATAGGCTTAACGATTTTTCTTGAAAATGAGGCTTGAGCAGGTGAGGCCGGCTTCGGCTTTCTGCAGCTCCGAAATGTCGATAGTTCTTACGGTATAGCCTTGACGAGCGAGAATCTCCGCCGTTTTCGGAAATCCGGCAGCTAAATAGACCGTATCATCCAGCCGCAGTGCATTAGCGGCCCAAGGTTCCTCTTTTGCCACGGGGATGATGCGGAAGCTGGCAAAGGGTGAAGGATCAAACCAGTCGGGATTGGCCAGGAGGGTAGCCTTGTCCACGGCCGTCACGGCGGACTTCAGGTGCAAGCACCCGGTAACCGCTACCGGCGTCACATCGTAGCCGAAGGGCTTCAAGATATCTGCCAGGGCATCCACCCCCGCCTGGTCGGTGCGGGACGATAGCCCCACGAAGATATTATTACCCACCCGCAACACGTCCCCGCCGTCGAGGGTGGCAGGCGGCTGAATACTGGCGATGGGCCGATACCTGGCCAACACGGGCTCCATGTTGGTCACCTCGCCCTGGCGGGAGAGCGCCCCCGGATTGGCTATAACAGCCAGCTCGTCCACAACCACCGCCGTGTCTTCCACGAAGACGCTGTCCGGGTAGTCACGGTTCACGTCCAGCTCCATCACCTCCAGCCCGTGAGAACGGAGGGTGTCACAGTAGGCTGCGTGCTGCCGGGTGGCCAGGGCCAGGTCGATAGGCTGGCGCACACGGCGGGTGAGCTCGCACTTGCCCAGGTTGGGGGAGACGGTATGGGTGAGGGCGAGGAGCATGGCTTATATGGCGTAGGTGAACTTACAGGTTAAGAGTTACGAGTTGTGAGTCCAATATTAATGGGATGGATAATTAAAGTAAAGAATACAGTAAAGTGCTGGGTAACTTTTCATATTCGGGGACCAGGGCCGGGGTTACGAAACTCCCTTAGGCCCGCCGCTCCTGGTGAGTGGGTTGGCTGGCGTAGAAGTCGTGGGCAGTGGCGAAAGTGGGGTTGGGGACGGCAAAACAGTGGGTCTGTCTTCTGCCACGGAAAATTTTCCTGTACGTCATTGTATATGAGAGGCCTTATATTCCCGGAGAAACAGGAGTCCGTCCAGGGAAAGGTTCTCCCCGATGAAGAACGCTCGATATATTAAAACGTTGCTGCCTATTCTGATTGTTCTCGTTGGAGCCTGTACTATGCAGAAAGAAAGTCAAAAACTTACCTGGCTGATGCCCGATGTAGTGGAAGGCTGGGAAATCGGCCGCGAGGATCAGACATTCAGCCGCGATAACCTGTACAACCATATTAACGGCGGCGCCGAGCTCTACCTGTCCTACGGGTTTCAGGAGCTGATCAACCGCACCTACACCCGGTCCGATCAGCCCGATATTGTCGTGGATATTCTTGATATGGGAACTTCCCGGAATGCCTTCGGCGTATTTGCCCACTCAAGAGAATCTATTGAATCGGATTTCGGCCAGGGATCTGAGTATTACGAGGGCTATCTGCACTTCTGGAGAGACCGCTACGTGGTTTCGATAATTGCCAGCCCGGAAACGGCTGAGTCAAAACAGGCCCTTTCAGCACTGGCCAGAGAAATCGAGGCGGCTGTAGCTAAAGATGGGCCTTTGCCTGAAATTCTGGAAATTCTTCCCGAACCGAACCTGGTTGAGGAAAGCGTCCGTTACTTTCGCAATCATTTCTGGATGAACTCGCACTATTTTATTGCCGAAGAGAACATACTCAACCTCAACGACCAAACGGACGCCCTGCTTGCAAAGTATGGGGAGCCGGGACAGCGTTGTATTTTACTTCTAGTGAAGTACCAGAATGAAGAAGAGGCCGGAGCTGCCTGCAGCAGTTTTACCGGGGAATATCTTCCTGAACTCGCCCATGAACCGGCAGCGCAAGTGGAAGACGGCACCTGGACAGCCAGCCAGGTGTCAGGGAACCTGCTCACGATTGTGTTCAACGCACCACTACAGGAAACGGCGCTGAATCTGATTGCGGCTGTTCAGGAGAATTACGCTACTTTCAGCCGATCCCACCTCGAATGAAACCGGAAACAAATCAAGCAAAGGGGATAAAATGAAACCTAAAGGCATAACCAGACGGGATTTCTTGAAGAGCGGTACGTCGGCGGCGCTTGCCGGGGCGTTCTACTTAAGCCTGCCGGGCAAGCTTTCCGCCCAGGTGGGGGAGAAAAGCAGGGTCGTATTGATTCGCGGCCGGGATGTGCTGGATGATTCAAACAAGCTTGACGGTGCAGTGCTGGCCCGGATGCTGGATGAGGCGGTAACAACCCTTATGGGCGAAAAAAACCCGGCGGCGGCCTGGAAACGGCTGATCAAGCCCAGCGATATCGTGGGCATCAAGACCAATGGCTGGCGGAATTTGCGCGTACCACCAGAACTGGAACAGGCGATTAATACCAGAGTCATAGGTGCCGGCGTGAAGGAAGAGAACATCTCGATCCGTGACGGTGGTGTGCTTGAAGATCCTGTTTTTCAAAAATCGACAGCACTGATAAACACCCGGCCCATGCGGGCCCACTCTTACTCGGGGGTAGGGAGTTGTATAAAGAATTACATCCGGTTCATCCCAAACCGTAGTTCGATGCATCCCGACGGGTGTGCTGATCTGGCGTCAATATGGAAGCTTCCCATTGTTAAGGGGAAGACCAGGCTAAACATTCTGGTCATGCTTACGCCCCTTTTTCATACTTCAGGACCGCGAGGATTCAATCCCGAATATATCTGGGCCTATAAAGGCTTGCTGGTGGGTACCGATCCGGTGGCCGTCGATGCGACCGGGTTACGCATCCTGCAGGCCAAGCGCAGGGAATTCTTCGGCGAAGACCGCCCGATGGACCCGCCGCCGAAACACATTCTGCTGGCGGATACCCGGCACGGTATCGGTACGGCTGATCCTGAGAAAATCGAGCTCGTCAAGCTCGGCTGGCAGGAGGGTGTCCTGATCTAGGGCCGGCTGGTAGTATGCCATAGAGCCCCGGGGTTATCACCTGGGGCTTCAGTTAGGGAATGGCACCGGGAACCATTTCAATGGTCTGCCCGCTGCCCGTCACCACCGAATTCCAACCTATTATTTCGGGGGAACTCCTACTAATATCGTATGTCTCGGGAGTTACTGAATATCAGTATAAATCGCTATATTTTTAAAATAACGAAGGATTAAAATTAGAAATAGCAGTCATCAGCAAGGCGCCTGTTGTATATCACTCGTACCGCTAGACTTTTAATTCCAAGCAAAGGGGAGAAAATGAAACCTAAGGGTATAACCAGACGGGACTTCTTGAAAGGCGGCACATCGGCTGCCCTTGCCGGGGCGTTCTATTTAAGCCTGCCGGGCAAGCTTTCCGCCCGGTCGGGGGGAAAAACCAGGGTCGTATTGATCCGCAGCCGGGATGTGCTGGATAAGCTGAACAAGCCTGACGATGCTGTGCTGGCCCGGATGCTGGATGAGGCGGTAACGACCCTTCTGGGCGAAGAAAAACCGTTGGAAGCCTGGAAATGGCTGATCAAACCCGACGATATCGTGGGCATCAAGACCAACGTCTGGCAGTATCTGCCCGTACCACAAGGATTAGAACAGGCTATTTATGCCAGAGTAATTGACGCCGGTGTGAAGAAAAAGAACATCTCAATACGTGATCGCGGCCTGCTTGCTGACAGTATTTTCCAGAAGGCAACCGCGCTTATCAACGTCCGGCCCATGCATACTCATTACTGGTCGGGGGTGGGGACTTTGATCAAGAACTACATCATGTTCGTTGATAGTCCCAGTTCCTATCACCCCGATACCTGCGCCGACCTGGCTTCTATCTGGAAGCTGCCCCTGGTAAAAGGCAAGACCAGGTTGAATATATTGGTTATGCTTACCCCGCTGTTCCATGGCTCGGGGCCGCACCATTACAACCCCAAGTATACCTGGGCCTACAATGGACTGCTGGTGGGCACCGACCCGGTGGCCGTCGATGCGACTGGCTTGCGCATTCTGCAGGCGAAGCGCAGGGAGTTTTTCGGCGAAGACCGCCCGCTGGATCCGCCGCCAAAACACATTCTGCTGGCGGATACCCGCCACGGTCTGGGTACGGCCGACCCCGAAAAAATCGAGCTCATCAAGCTCGGCTGGCAGGAGGACATTCTAATCTAAGGCAATAGAACCGGCGGATTCGGGCAAGCCCGAAACCCGTAACTCGTAACTCGTAACCCGAAAATCGTAACTTTAATCACCCCAGCCACGGCTGCCTATCCAGTGACCGGTACCGAATCGCATCGGCCGGGTGGGGGGCTGGAGGGCGTCTCTACCTGTGAGTTTAGAGATAAACCCGACCTTGGTATTTTGTAGATTAAAGCACTATATTGCATTCGCAAATGAGGTATTCAGATCATTTCAAAGGGATGCTAAAGGAACGAGCAATTGATGAAGCCTGGATTGAACGGGTATGCAGCGAACCGGAGAAAGTGGAAGATAAACCTGATGGGACCCGATTTTGATCAAAGATTGAAAGGAAAGGTATGAGACTTAAAATCGACAAGGATAGTGACGCCCTCTACTTTCGCCTGGATGAGAACCGCATTGTTGAGTCAGAGGAGGTGCGTCCCGGCGTAATTCTTGATTATGATACAAAAGGCCAAGTGGTGGGCATTGAGATTCTCAACATCAGTTCAAGGGCCACCAAAGAGGAACTCTCCAACCTACAATTCCAGATGGCTTAGAGTCTATCCTAAGGGGTTAACGAGTAATGCATAAATACGAAATCATCATTTACTGGAGTGAAGAGGATCAGGTTTTTGTGGCCGAATGTGCCCGAGCTGCCCGGCTGCATGGCCCACGGCAAGACTCACGATGAGGCCTTGACCAATACAAAAGAGGCCATTCAGCTGTGGATCGATACCGCCAGAGAATTCGGTGATCCCATCCCCGAACCGAAGGGTCGCCGCTTGATTTTCGCCTGAACCCGCTCATACGCCCCTTGGCGGCTTCCCGTTGTTAACCTGCTGCCATTTCTCCTATCAGTTACAAATCGAGACCCGTCTACGTCCCGAAGCATCAGGCCTACGCCGGGCAAACTAGAAACTCGCAACTCGAGACTCCCCTCCCCGCTTCCATATAGGTAAATTAGTCCCCCGCTGA
>CAZQOY010000095.1:0-9021 GCA_964595095.1 uncultured bacterium
ATGGCCACCAGTTCGTGGAACGCTCGCTGATCGCCTCCCTGGGCCGATCTGATCAATGCGACGGTTTTTTCGTCCACCTTCCGCCTTTCACACCTGCTTAGACCCTCTCGACGAGGATTTGGTTGTCAACTGGATAGCTCTCTTTGCATTAGTTCTGCTGAAAAACAGAATCACCTCCCGGAAGATAGTAAACTGAGACGGTGTCTGGGGAGAAAATGTTGCCCGAATATGTTTCTAGTTTCGGGCTTGCCCAGCCCTGGCCGTAGCCGGCACGGGGAGGCCGTAGGCGACAGCCGTAGACGGGTTACGAGCTTGCCCGGCGTAATTGGAGTGTAGCCGGGTAGCAGAGGCAGGGAAGAGAAGAAAAACCGCGAAGCCGCGCAACGCGTCCTGGAAGGTAAGCCCCCTTCCTGATAGGATTCACTGCCGCCCGGTTGAGCGCCTTGTTATGTTTTCTCTTTATATTCTCGAAAGCTGGCCAGCAAATCCGCAAACGACTTCGGTTCATATTTCTTGAAGCCTTCCTCGTCCACGTACACAAAATCATACGTCACATCCGACTGCATCCCGTTGATATCCTCGCACCACTGGCGTATCCGCTGGACTTTCAACGGTACGTCTAAGTCTTCTTGCCCCTTGGTCTCCACTACCACAATTCGCCCATCCGTCAGCTTCACCAGGAAGTCGGGATAATAGTTGGAAATGTCGCCATCGGAGTTCACGTAATCTATCTTGAAATGCACGGCCAGATAGTTTTTTGCGTATGACAGCACGTCTGAACAATTTTCGAGGAAACCGGCGAAACGTAGCTCGAGTTGGCTGTCACCAATGATTCGGTTGAAAACGCTTTTCTTCGGGACGATGTATGGCTGCTCATTGGCTACAAAGGGGCGGGTCTCGCGAAGCTTGATAGTGGCGCGGATTTCAGCATTGCCTTTGTCTTGCACAGTAAGGGCATTGATCGCCTTCTTGAAGGACTCGATCAGCATTTTTGTTGCGGCCAGTTCGGACAGGTTCCGCAGGGTGTTGGGGCTTTCGAGTTCTACCGGGCGGTCAAACAACTCGTCCTGTACGAATGCTTTGACTTTGCCATAGAGAACGTCGTAGCCGCTGACCAGGCGCAGATCCTTCATGATGGTTTGTGCAAAGTAACCGATCACGCTGTGGTAATCAGCGACACCGGCCGAATCGAGGATCGTGGTATGGGAGACCTTGCCGGTGGTGATGTCCTTGAAGACGATCTCCCGTTGCTCTTCCTCACTGAACTGCAGGTATGCCATGCGTTGATGACCCAGGGCGGTCACGTCCAGATCGTTGAGGTTCTTGTATTCCCGGTAGACGCGGGGCGTCAGGACAGGGATTTCAATGTCCAGCGCATTGATGTCTTTTTTCTCATTCTCTCTGTCAATCTCCACCACCAGCGGCGTGTTGGGCGCAGTCCCCTCGCCCATCGCCTTACGTTCCAGGACCACGCCTTCGGCCTGGATAGATTCGACGAAGTCCATAAAGGCATTCGTGCCGACTACGCTAACGTATTCCTCTGTACCGGCGGTGTACATCTTGCGAAGTCCACGGCCCAGTGTCTGTTCCGGGAGAATGTTGCTTTTGGCTGAATAGGCGCGCAGTCCAACGATGGTGGTAACGTTGCGCACGTCCCAGCCTTCCTTGAGCATCATCACGGAGATTATGGCTTTATAGGGGTTGTCGGCGGCGTCAATCTCATTGGCCTGTTTGCGTAAGGATTCCAGTTCGTCTTTGGCTTTGCCTGATTGCGCCTCGGAAATCTCGCCGTTGTTCTTTGTATGGATAACCAGGATTGAGTCCTTCAAGTCGGGATAGTGGCCTTCTAGGTATTCCGCGACATCATCGCAGTTGCGTGTGTCGTCGGTCATTACGAACAGGATGGCTTTTTTCCCGAGCTTCTTATGCTCGGCATACGCCTTGCGCCACTCAATGACCCCGAGGTCGATGTAGTCGGCATATTTCTCGGTGTACTTTGCGCTCTGGCGCTCGCTGAGCTTCGCCCGGCTTGGGGCGTCTGGCAGGACAGGGTGTTTGACCACGTTTTGTGATATGGCTTCTACCAGAGGGTAATCCGCGATGGTCTGCACGAAGATAGCGCCGTTGTTGTGTTTCGGCGTGGCGGTTACATCGATCTGGAGAGAGAGGGCGGAATCTTTCTGTTGGAGGCGGTTGTGGATGTCTTCGATGGATTTGAACCAAGCCATGCGCGGATCGTGGATGTGATGCGCCTCGTCATTCAGGACCATCAGCTCGTCGATATCGCGTACGATCATACCCAAATCCACCTTGGAATCTGTGGTAGCCCCGGTGGGCCGCTTGCCAAGGAAATACTCCATTGTGTTTTCATCGTCCGGTGAAGGGGAGATATCGTTGCCGGCATAGACGCGATGGATATTGGTCAGGTAGATATTGCCGGTGGGCCTTGTGATGGAAACCTCGTCTTGCTTATGCAGGGTGAGTTGAAAATCGTCGCGCCAGTTGTGGCCGTCTATCCCGTTATCAGGAAGCACCGGATCGTCAAAGAAGATCCGGAGTCCTTGAAAGTCTCGATAGATACGGTCGAGCACGATGATGTTGGGCGTGATTACCAGAAAGTTGCGCGCCAGTTGTGAGTCCGGCTCGTAAAGTTTGTGGAAGAAACTCCACGCCAGCACAAGGCTGAGGACCTTGGTCTTGCCGCTTCCGGTGGCCATCTTGATTACGAATCGCCGCCACGTCTCGTCGAACATGCTCCCCGATACAAGACCGCTTGCGTCGAAGCGCATCATGTCGTGCTTGTCCTGAACGCCTACAACGTCGTACAGGTAAATGATCGTTTCCAATGCTTCGCGTTGGGCGAAATAGTACTGAAACTGACTCATGGTCCCGTCGGCTTGTTGCAGCATGTGCGGAGTATTGAACCACCAGTTGAGCAAGCTCTTGCTGGTGTCGGCGGCGCCGACGTAGCCGCCGTCCCGGAACTCCTTCACTTTCCTGCGCAGTTGTGATACCAGGGGCGGCATGAGCTTGTCCATAGTGGTCTCGCGCAAGGCTTCATCGGCGGGGAACCAGCGAATGTCTGGATCGAGGATAGCGTGCGGTGAATCGGGGAAACCAGTATGTAATGCCATAATATTCTAGCTTAGCAGTCGTTTGTTCGCAGTTACGACGGGGATGCTTTGTCCCTTGAAATCACCGTCGTCTGTCACCATCTTCAGCCCTTCCCTGGTGCACAAGAGTGCAAGAACTTGATCGTTGAAGTCGGAATCGCCCTTTGCATATTCGTCAATCAGGGCGTCAACATCGAGCGACTCAAAGCCGCTTTCCACTCGGGTACAATGCTGCAACACACGGTTAACATCAGAAGCGATGTCTCGAGCAATCGGCTTGAAGCCCTCGCTCCGGCGGAATTGTTTGAAGGTTCCAGGTCTGTCTGATCGGGGCAGGAGATTGTACTGCATTCTAGCGTAGGCGTTGATGAATTCGGAAACAATCAGCACATCGATATAGATGCGGGTTTCAGCGGCAAGAATCCTGGCCAATGCTTCAGAATAGACCTCAACCTTATTGTCTCTCGGTTTCTGTGGGCCATAAACGAATAGCCAGATATTGGCATCCAGCAGCAGCGCCTCCGAAGATTTGAATTCATAGGTGGCAATTTCTTCAACGCTAGGCGTCATCGGTTTCGTCTCCCATCGTTTTCCGAAGAGCCAGATCAAAATGTTCCGGGTCTGCGAAGTATTGCTTGGCTGTTTTAACCACGCGCTTTAACAAAGCAATATCATCTTGCTGCATGTCTTGCACCTTGAGCAGGGAACGTATTTGATCTTCACTGAACGAGCCATAGAGCTGGCCAATCGCGGCATTGAGAAATGCCGATGTCAGCGTGGTGACATTGTGAAATGAAAGCGTGACATTCCGCCCCTCTTTCAAGGCGGCGTTAAGGCGATCATATACCTTCTGCCCATCGCTGGAGGCAACACAAAGCGGACTGCCGACGGTTTCGAATATGGAAAGCACCAGGGTTTCATTCATAACGGTTCCCTCAAAATATATCGGTTTCCAACAGCTCGTCAGGAAGTGCGTAGGACTGCTTATCAGCAGTATTGATTTCCACGCTCACCACTGTACCGGGAAAGGGCAGGCCCAACCGGGCGGTAGAGACTTCAGATTTCTCCCGCTTCCAATATCCGGCATCCGACACAATCTGAATACGCCCCCCATTCAAGTCAATGAATTCACCGAGCAACTTTAATCCCAGGCCACCGGGGATCTGGCCGCGTTTCGTCGTGTTCTGCTCTTTGGTAGCCCATACGATGGCATCTTCCGGGGTGAGATCAAGCCCGGTATTCATGTTTACATTCTTACTGATACCAATTCCCAGGTCGACGACGGAAAAATCAAGCCTGTTCCGCTTGGGGAAAAACTGCCCGCAACTGAAAATCCCCTTCTCCGTCTGTGAGTGAAGCACGGCATTACTGAAAATCTCGAAAATGCTCTCCCGGAATTTCTTCAGCAATCCAGGCGACATTGTAGGCATTTCAGAGCGCTCTATCAATTCGTTCTCCATATAACCGGCAAAATACCGATCGTCTTTGACATCAAAGCGCTGGTAGGGGATTGTTGTTCCCCATCGATCAGGAATTTTCTCGCGTCCATAACTGCTCAGGAATCCATTTTTCGATAGAATCTTTTCAACATTGCTTTTGATATTTATCAATTTCACCGTATTCACGTTTTCGCTCAGCCGGTAAAGGATCGCTCCAAACGCCGCACACATGTCAGCGTCGAACCATTGTGTTGCGCTCATGTCAACGTCGACGTCATCCAGGAAGCAATCCTTTGTCTGCTCATGCAGGCTAACGAAGGCTTCGAAACCTGCCTTGTCGTGACGAATCTCTGGCAGAGAAAATATCATATCGTCACCTCGATAATGGTCATCGTGTCGTTGCCGAAGATATCGACCACCTTGACCGCGATCTTGCGCCGCCCCGGCGCGCATTCGTGGAAGATGCTCTTCAGCTCCAGGGAGCGGTCTTTCTTTGTCCGGAAGGACTGCCACTCGTTCTCAAAGATGAAATCGCCGGTCCACACCTCTTCCCAGATCTCGAGTTTTTGTTGGGCCTCCTCCATTCCCTCCAGCCTTCCTTGCGCTTCGGGGGACAGCTCCTTTTTCACCCGGATGATTTCGCGCTTGCTCTCGAAATCGAAATCCACCGCCCAGTAGTCGATCCAGTCGGTCCAATTTTTTGTGAGCGCCTCACGGCTTACTATGCCGTTCTGGTCCTTGCTCACCTTTACGATCTGCCCCTTCTCCACCACTATGCGACTGCCCTTGTTCTTGATGGCCGCCTCGGCGTTAGCGATCGTGTCCTGCGAATAGAACACTGAAAAGTCGGTCAGTTCCACTGCCGTGCTGTTCTTCTTCACGTGCGGCTTGACCTCAATAAATGAAACATCATGAAAAACCACCTGGTTCTTCTCCACAGCCCGCTTATCGAACACTTCGGCCGGGATGTACTTCGGCGCAATATCGATCCCTTTGGCGCGGGCCTCGTCGAGCACATTCGGGAAGAGTCCCATCTCGAATTCAAAGCCCAGTATGTCCACCTTCGTAATGTGTTTCTTCCGGCATTCCAAGATGATCTCCTCGACAAACAAGCGCGTCACGGGGAGGTTCACCGGCCCAATAACAACCAGCCGCCCGGCCTTCTTGCCATGGAAGGTTGCGAAGCCGTCGGTTTTCTCTGCCCGGTAGGCGCACAGGATCAAGTCAAGGAATGCTGCCTCCTTCGTTGCGATCTGCTTCTGCTGCTCTTCCTCGCGCAGGTTCGGGTTAACACCGATATAATGCTGCCGCTCGTACTTGCCCAGGTTGAGGATTTCAAATGCGCGGTAGTCCTTGTCATCATTCTTGAGCCCACGCTGAACGCCGATCATGCGCTTGCGGGTTGTGTGGATGGCGAACTTGCCTAAGTCGCTGACGATCCATTTGCGGCCGAGTTTCTCCGCCACCGCGGCCGTTGTGCCGGAACCACAGAAGAAGTCGGCTACCATGTCGCCTTCGTTGGATGAGGCTTTGATGATACGTTCAAGCAGTGCTTCGGGTTTCTGGGTCGGATATGCAACACGCTCGGCGGACATGGAGTTGATAAAGTTGATATCAGTCCAGATATCATCTGTCGGGACACCTTTCGCTTCATCCAGGTAGACTTTCAGACGCATTCCGCCGTTTTCTGTGTAGTAGATCTTGTTCTCCTTCTTGAGTCTATTGACTGTTTCTTCAGTCGTTGCGGTTCCAAGGAAGGCGTCCTTAAATCTCCGCCCCGTACCTTCCTCGATGTGTGAGAACCGCTGTACCACGTACTCTTCACTGTATGGCACCATTTCAACTGAGTATTGGGTGAGGTCCGAGCGTCGGTACAGGAATATGTCGTCGTGGTTCCTCCCCAAGAAGTTCTTACCCTTGTATCCAGATGAAGTCTGTCGTTTCCACGTAACTTGATTGAAAAAATTAGCTGATCCAAATACTTCATCAAGAACGAGTCGAATGAACCCATTGACCCGCCAATCACAATGCACATAGATACTCCCATCCTCAGCGAGTAAATCCCGCATGAGAACAAGCCGTTCGTAGATCATGGCAATGAAAGAATCAGCGCCTTTGCCCCAAGTGTCACGGTAGGCGATTTCTTCAAGTATGTTGGGATTCTTAGTGAACGTGTTGTCGCCGATCTCGATATCCATCGAGAAATCCGCGCCCACGTCGAAGGGGGGATCGATGTAGATCAATTTCAGACCGCCCTGAGCCTCGATCTCCTCTCGTAGTGGCCCGTTCTTCAGTGACGAGAGAATCAGCTTATTGTCGCCCCAAATGAGTTTATTCGTCCAGCCCTTGAGTTGGCGGCCGCGGGCGTCAGTAGCGAAAAGGTCCGTTTGCAGCGCCGTATCTTCGGGCTTTTCGGCCCGCGGTTCGTCAACCTGCTCGATACCTTGAAACGGGAGAACGATATTGCATACCTCGCTGGTCTTGCCGTTCCAGACCAGTTCCACCTCGCGCTTTTCCTCGAATAAGAGGAAACGGTATTTGTCCGGCAGGGGTTTATCCGCTTCGATATAGCGGACAATCTCTTGTTGTTCCTGTTCAGACAGTCTCGCCATTTGATTGTCCTTTGCTCATCATTCTACCTGTACATCCGGAGTGCGCAGCTGGATTTGCATTGATGGCTCCGCTTCTTTCAACGCCATCCCTCTCATGGCCTAGCTGCTCAATAAAAGAAATTTAGACCAGCATCTCCGTTTGAGCAAGTGTTCCAGTGCCCTTGCTCCCTCACCCCTTCCCGCCCTGATGGTCGGGATTCCCCTCCCTCAGCGAGGGAGGGGAATCACGGAGTGAGCGGGGTGGGTGGCGCACCAGGCGCACCACGCGAACGACAATCCCTTTCCGTTTCCTTATATTCCCACCGCATGAAAAAGCCCGCAACATACCGCAGCAAGCCTTCGTCGCGATCTGCCCACTGGCGGAGTGGCGATCCGTCGTTCTGCACCGTCACCCATTATGCCCGCCGGAAAACTGTACACCACCTCAACAGTGCTCTCGTCGTGAAAAGCCTTGAGAAAAACGAATTTTGTATAGGTTTTGTCTAATTTTGCGCCGGTCATTGCTTCCCCTTTTGCTCCCGGCGGCTCCCTCTCTTTTCCTGCCAACCGCCACTGCAACGGACAACGGACCACGGACAATCACCAGTCACCAGTCACCAGTCACCAATCACCATTCGCCATTCCCGGTCCCAGCGGATGTATATTCAGACCTATGACTTTCGCGCAGAGCAGTAGCGTTATTAAGCCGCAGGGACGTTTCCTGCCGCTGGTGTCAATTGGCCTGGCTTTAATGGTGGGAGCCCTGGCGATCTCTGGATGCAAACCGCGTTTTGCCCCGGTTACAACAGTCGAGACCTACTTTTTCCAGTCACCGGTAATATTCAGTATGAGCGCAGGAAGCCTTGAGGAGCTGCGGGTGGCAGCGGCGCTGGCCAGCTACGAGATTCGCCGATTGGAAAAGGTGTTTAACCCTTTGAACCCCGATGGGTGTCTATACCAGCTCAACGAGACCAGGAGCGTTACCGATCCCGAGTTTTACCAGGTCTTGGAGCGGGCTCATCAGGTCTCGGAGCTGACCAACGGCGCCCTGAACATCTTCATGGGCTATCTGGAGCAGGCCTACGGTTTTACCAGGCGGTTTCCTCGTCCCCCGGATCGGAGTGTAGTGCGGGAGCTGTTGCTGCCCCTGCGGCGGACAAGCATTGAATTTGTCCCGGAGCAATATCAGGTGAAGCTGCCCGACGACGCCTTTGCCGTTTCGTTGACAGGTATTAAGGAGGGGTACGCGGCAGACCAGGCTCTGGCCCATCTGGTTTATACCGGGATAGCGAACGCAATGGTACAGGTAGGTTCCCATGTGGCCTGCGGGGGATCGCCCGACGGCCTGGGATGGCCGATCAGTGTCAGGGATCCCGAATCGGGAGCAACGGCAGTGCAGTTGTTTGTAGAAAACTGCGGCGTCGCTACCGCCTCCACCAACGACCAGGCTTACACCTTCCGGGATAACACCTACTATAATCACCTGGACCCGGCGACCGGTCGCCCCGTCCGCTCACTAAGGTCAGTGACCGTCATAGCGCCTTCCTGTGAACTCGCCGGGTGCCTGGCCCAGGGAATTTTCGTCATGAATCCCGAAGAGGGCCTGCGCCTGCTGAACGACCTGCCCGAGGTGGAGGGGATTCTCCTGGACTCTGAAGGGGGAATAACCATGTCAGACAGCCTGTTCATATGGATGGGAGGTTAACCTCATGCCCCGGCACGAGAGCCTGGGGAGTATCTCCGCCAGCCGGCGGTCCCAGGGCAGGCCCCCAGCAACGGACCACGGACCACGGATAATCGACTATCATCAACCGCTGATGCCTGTCGGGGGAGTACAGCCCCACCTCAGGCGGGGGTTTTTTCGACTCAGCGAGGTGG
>CAZQOY010000095.1:9031-9265 GCA_964595095.1 uncultured bacterium
TTCTAAGGCGTCTGTATTACCGGATCGAGGTACAGACCGAGCATTACCCTCACGGGAAGGACGGGCTTCTGCCCTACCGGGTCTACCGGCCCCTGGCCCGTTCGGTAGCACCGGCCCTGGTGATTTACCACGGCGCTACTCCCCACGGCGAAGAACACCCGGACCTGGATAATCTGGCCCGGGCCCTGTCCCATATTGGGCTGATAGTCTTCGTGCCCCGGCTGCCTCGGCTAA
>CAZQOY010000096.1:0-3915 GCA_964595095.1 uncultured bacterium
CCACGCAGAACGCCGAGGATGTAATTGAACGGCTGCAGCTGGAGTTCAACAAAGCGCGCCAAGCCAACATCACCAAGGAAATCCTCGATATCGTGGGCGGCGCGGAAGCGCTGATGGTGGAAGATTAGGATGAACCGCAAAGACGCAAAGGTCGCAAAGATATTAAGAAAACCAGAGCAAGAGGTGAAGCAATTAGCTCATCGCGTTATTGGGGCGGCTCTGGAGGTACACAAGACATTGGGTCCTGGATTTTTAGAGACCGTCTACGAAGAAGCGTTGTGCATTGAACTAGAGTTGCAGAATATTCTATTCAAACGCCAATATCAGATGGAAACAATCTATAAGGGTCGTCAAGTTGGCATGGGTCGTTTGGATTTAATTGTGGGAGATAAGCTCATTATCGAGTTGAAAGCGGTGGATCTGCTTGCTCCTATACATGTGGCCCAGGTGTTATCATATTCTTAAAGCGACAGGATTATCACTGGGTTTGCTTATCAATTTCAATGTGCCTATCCTGAAGGAGGGCATTAAGCGTGTTGTTCTATCTTAGACCTTTGCGTTCTTTGCGTCTTTGCGGTTTGATTTATTCTGGTGTCTTGGCGGTTATTCTTTTTAAGGAGAGCGAATGAAAGAAGGCAAAATTTCGCAGATCATGGGTGCCGTAGTGGACGTGGCCTTTACTGACGAGCACCTGCCGGAGATCTACAACGCCCTGGAGATCGACCGGGGCAACGGCGAGCGGCTGGTGCTGGAGGTGGCCCTGCACCTGGGCGAGAACCTGGTCCGGACGGTAGCCATGGATTCCACCGACGGCCTGACCCGGGGCACCCTGGTGAAGGATACGGGTGAGCCTATCAGCATGCCGGTGGGAACCGCCACGCTGGGACGCCTGCTGAATGTGATCGGTGAGCCTATCGACGGCAAGGGCCCCATTGAGACCGATAAACGCTACCCCATCCACCGCCTGCCGCCCAGGCACGAGGAACTGAGCACCACCACCGAGATGCTGGAGACGGGTATCAAGGTGATCGACCTGCTGGAGCCTTATACCAAGGGCGGCAAGACCGGCCTGTTCGGCGGGGCCGGCGTGGGCAAGACGGTGATCCTGCAGGAGCTGATCCGCAACGTGGCCACTGAGCACGGCGGCTATTCGGTCTTCGGCGGGGTGGGCGAGCGCACCCGCGAGGGCAACGACCTCTACCTGGAGATGATCGAGTCGGGGGTGATCGAAAAAACCTCCATGGTGTTCGGGCAGATGACCGAGCCGCCCGGCGCCCGCCTGCGGGTGGCCCTTTCAGCACTGGCCATCGCCGAGTACTTCCGCGACGAGGAAGGCAAGGACGTGCTCCTGTTCATCGACAACATTTTCCGGTTCACCCAGGCCGGTTCGGAAGTATCGGCGCTGCTGGGCCGCATGCCCTCGGCGGTGGGGTATCAGCCCACCCTGGGTACGGAAATGGGCGAGCTCCAGGAGCGCATCACCTCCACCAACAAGGGGTCAATCACCTCGGTGCAGGCGGTGTACGTCCCCGCCGACGACCTGACCGATCCGGCCCCGGCAACCACCTTCGCCCACCTGGACGCCACCACCGTGCTGGATCGTGGAATCGTCGACCTGGGCATCTACCCCGCGGTAGACCCGCTGGCCTCCACCTCCCGGATTCTCGATCCCCGCGTCATCGGCGATCGCCATTACGGGGTGGCCCGGGCAATCCAGCAGACCCTGCAAAAATACGGCGACCTGCAGGACATTATCGCCATCCTGGGCATGGACGAGCTCACCGACGAGGACAAACTAGTGGTCCATCGCGCCCGGCGGATACAGCGGTTCCTCTCCCAGCCCTTCTTCGTGGCCGAGGCTTTCACCAACACCGAGGGCCGCTACGTGAAGCTGGATGACACCATCGCCGGCTTCGAGGCCATCCTGAGCGGGGAGATGGACCAGTACCCGGAGGGCGCTTTCCTCTACTGCGGAACCATCGAGGAAGTTGCCGACAAGGCAAAAGGGATGGAAACCTAATAAAATGATGATTGATGAATGATCCGTCGGCTATGGGATTAACAAACGTAAAATGAACGGCCAATCAACATTTAACATTCATCATTAAACATTCACAAATGCCCCGATCCTTTCAACTCGAAATCGTCACTCCCACCCGCGTCATTGACTGCGGACCGGTCAGCTACCTGCGGGCGCCGTCGAGGGACGGGCTGTTCGGCGTCATGGCCCGGCATACCCGCGCCATGATCAGCCTGGAGGTGGGGGAGATCAAGGTCGTGGCCGGGAGCCAGTCCAGGTTTTATGCCACCAACGGCGGCTATGCCGACATCCACGGCAACAATGTGCAGCTGCTGGTGGAGACGGCCGAAGAGGCCGGCGAAATCGACAAGGCCCGGGCCAAGGCCGCCGCCAAGCGAGCCCGGGAGCGGCTGGCGGTGCGCATGAGAAAAGAGATCGACGACACCCGCGCCGAGGCCGCCCTGCTCCGGGCCCTGATTCGGCTGCTGGTGGCGGGACGGAAGTAGCAGTTGGCAGTAAGCAGTCAGCGATCAGCACTCAGCCGTCAGCCGTGTCGCCCTTCGTGAGCCCTTCGGAAAAGCTCAGGGCAAGCCTCAGGGCGATAAGAAGCCTGGCGGCTGCGAGAGGCCAGGTGGCTAAGAGGGTAGGTTTTGAAAAATGCTTCCCTTGCGTTGTTAGCATAAAGGCGGCATTATTGTCGTTGAATAGCGGAGTAGTCTTGCTTTACTTTGTGTAATGAATTATGTTTTGATTGGATCTGTTGAGGTGTAGAACTAATAAAGGATTGAGATAAATGGGTATTCCTCATCCCATCCCCTACCAAGGAAGCAAAAGAAATCTTGCTCAAACCATCATCAGGTTTTTCCCCGATGATACTGATAGGCTAGTCGAGCCTTTTGCAGGTTCTGCTGCGGTGACCTTGGCTGCTTCATATCATGGGAAGGCAAATACCTTTGTCTTGAATGATCTCAACAAGCCCCTTATTGACGTTTGGGATGAGATTATTTACAGACCATCTGATATCGCAGATGCCTACGAGCGGCTTTGGAAGGCACAGACCGGCAATGAAAGATGCTTCTACGATCATATTCGTGATGAGTTTAATAAAACAAAACTACCAGAGTATTTTCTCTATCTGCTAGCTCGTTGTGTAAAGGCTTCAGTCAGATACAACTTCAAAGGGGAGTTTAATCAAAGTCCCGACAACAGACGGAAAGGCACCCGTCCGAATAAGATGAGAGAAAATATTTTTGGGGCTTCGCAGCTTCTCCAGGGAAAAGTCACGCTATTGTCGGTTGATTATAGGGATTGCCTCTCATTAGCCGCCCCATCAGATGTTGTTTATATGGATCCTCCTTATCAGGGAGTTTCGAAGACGAGAGATCCACGTTATATACGAGGCGTGTCGTACAATGAGTTTGTGAATGTTTTATATTCTCTTAACTCAGACAATATTTCCTACATTTTAAGCTACGATGGCAAGAGTGGAATTAAGAGTTTTGGAAGATCTATGCCAAAATCACTTGAATTGACACATATTGAGGTAGATGCGGGTAGATCAACTCAAGCAACACTACTCGGGCGCAATACTAATACAATAGAATCCCTTTACTTGTCTCCTGCACTTGTGGAACGACTTGGAGTCTTGCCTGACATATTGCCTGATACCCAGAAAATGCAAGCCGATCTCTTCGAGACTACTTAGTGGCCAAAACGAGACAGCCCAAATGGTTTATTGAGCTCCTGCGTTCAATAAAGAGCAAGCGGGCCGTGAACCGGCTGGGGGTGGCGGGGAGGAGGAAGTAGCAGTGGCAGTGGCAGTGGCAGTGGCAGGGAAGAACGAAGAGCGTGGAGCGTGGAGCGCGGAGCGAAAAGAGAGAGGTCGCACTGAGCCT
>CAZQOY010000096.1:3925-9259 GCA_964595095.1 uncultured bacterium
CCTGAGCAACGTCGAAGGGCTGACGAAGTGCGAGCGTTACTTGAAGGGGAGTAGATGGCAAATCCCAGCGCCGCCGACCAAGCCGGTATGACTTTGAGCCAACGCCCCGTAAATTCGCGGGGCTTTGTTTTGAATAGAATTGGGAGAATGAGATGGAATACATTGCACCTCAATTAAAAACACGGGCCTTCACCTGCCCGCACTGCGGTGTATTAGCCCGGCAGTACGCCTTTTCTGCAAGGGCAGATTTCTTAGAGAGAGTAGAAAAACATAACGTATCTGGTAGACCAATTTGTACCACTCGTTGTGAGCATTGCGGAAAGATATGTATTTGGTATAATGATATATTACTCTATCCAAACCGAGGCAATGCACCACAACCTAATCCAGATATGCCTGAAGAGGTAAGGAAAGATTATGAAGAAGCTGCTAGTATTAGTATGCAGTCACCTAAAGGTGCTGCAGCTCTTTTAAGACTGGCTATACAGAAGCTTGTTGTTCATCTTGGCGGAAAAGGGAAAAATATCAATAATGATATTGCTCTTTTAGTTGGAAAAGGACTACCGGAAACTGTACAGCAGGCTCTTGATGTTGTAAGAGTGATTGGCAATAATGCGGTTCATCCTGGCCAAATAGAAACGGATGATCCTGAAGTTGTTGGGAATCTTTTTTCTTTGGCTAATGTGATTACGGAGTATATGATCTCTATGCCTGATAAAATCAGTGGATTGTATAAAGAACTGCCTGAGAGTGCAAAGAAGGCTGTTGCGAGTCGTGATAAAAAGACGGCTTCATAGTAATTATGAATCTTAAACGCACCCACACCTGCGGCCAGCTGCGCCGGAGCGACGTCGGCAGTGAGGTGATCCTCAATGGCTGGATCAACTCGCGGCGGGACCACGGCGGCCTCATCTTCATCGACCTGCGCGACCGCTACGGCAAGACCCAGGTGGTCATCGACAGGGAGATAGAGAGGGTTACCTTCGATACCACCCATCGCACCTTCGATACGGTCCCGGAGGCTTTCAATGAAATCAAGCCTCTAGGTATAGAAGACGTCATCGCCGTAAAGGGGATCGTCACTGACCGCGCCGCCGGGGCGGTGAACCCGAACCTTCCCACAGGCGAGATCGAGATCCAGTGCCTGGAGCTGGAGGTCCTCAACGAGGCCGAGCCCCTGCCGTTCCTGGTGACCGACCGCGAGAGCGCCCTGGAGGAGCAGCGCCTGACCTACCGCTACCTGGAGCTGCGCACCGATGAGCTTCAGCGTAACCTGCTGACCCGCAGCCGCATCTACCAGATTGTGCGGGACTACTTCACGGGGCGCGATTTCGTGGAAGTGGAGACGCCCTTCCTGATGAAGTCCACGCCGGAGGGCGCGCGGGACTACCTGGTGCCCAGCCGCCTGCATCACGGGCGCTTCTACGCCCTGCCCCAGTCACCGCAGACCTACAAGCAGCTGCTGATGATCGCCGGGTACGACCGCTACTTCCAGATCGTCAAGTGCTTCCGCGACGAAGACCTGCGGGCCGACCGCCAGCCCGAGTTCACCCAGATCGACGTTGAGATGTCCTTCGTGGATGAGGAGGACATCTACACTGTGGTGGAGGGACTGGTCTGCCGACTTTATCATGAGTTACACAGTGTCGAGCTGCCGGAACAGTTCCCGCGATTGACCTACCAGGAGGCCCTGGAGCGCTACGGCACCGACAAGCCCGACTTGCGCTACGAGCTGGAGCTGCGGGATTTTACCCCCTACGTGGAGCAGTCGGACTTCAGCACCTTCAAGGCCGTGGTGACGGACGGTGGTATCGTCCGTGCGCTGGTGGCGCCGGGTTGCGCCCGATACAGCCGCAAGGACACCGATGCCCTGACTAACCTGGTGACCGAATACCACCAGGCCAAAGGGCTGGCCTGGATGAAGGTCGGTACCGGCGGGCTGGAGGGAGGCGTCGCCAAGTTCTTTCCTGGCGAGCTGCAGCAGGAGATTATCGCCGGGCTGGGCGTGCAGGAGGGCGACCTGCTGCTCATGATCGGTGACAAGGCAGAAGTAACCCTGCCGGCCCTGGGTGCCCTGCGGGAGGAGCTCGCCCGCCGGGAGAACCTCATCAAAGAGAATGAGGTGCGCCCCGTATGGATTGTGGGCTTCCCCTTGGTGGAATACGATGATAATGAGGACCGCTGGGTGGCGGTGCACCATCCCTTCACCGCCCCGCACCCCGACGACGAACCCCTGCTGGAGACCGATCCGGGCCGGGTGCGCAGCCGGGGCTACGACCTGGTGATCGACGGCTGGGAGATAGCCGGGGGGTCCATCCGTAACCACGATACCCGGCGCCAGGAGCGGATCTTCAAGCTGCTGGGCATCTCACCCGAAGAGGCGGAGGAGAAGTTCGGCTTTCTGCTTAAGGCCCTGCGCTACGGCGCGCCGCCGCACGGGGGTATCGCCTTCGGCTTCGACCGGCTGGTGATGGTCCTGGTGGGGGCCACGCAGATCAGAGACGTTATCGCTTTTCCCAAGACCACCAGTGCCCTGTCCCTCATGGACGGTGCCCCGGCCCGGGTCACTGACAGGCAGCTGAAGGAGCTGGGGCTGTCGCTGAGGGGGAAAAGGAAGTATGAGTGACTGGTGGCTGGTAACTGGTGATTAGTGACTGGTGGCTTGCCAGAGCTGCTACCCCGCCCCTTCTACTGCCGGTGCGGGGGTTTCGGTAGGAGCCACCGGGCGCGGCAGTTGCTCGGCTCGGCGCAGAGTAGCCAGCAGCCACAGCACACCTACTACCATCGACACCAGGCCGCCGCTGATCATGGCGAACCAGACCCAGGTAATAGGCTTGTGCAGCACGTAGGTGAAAACCGCCGCCAGGGGTGCGCCCACCGCCATCACCCGGATAAATGACAGCACCATGAACGGCAGCCCCTTGCCCATACCCTGCATCACACGGCCGCTGAGGATACCGATGGGGGCAAAGGGGAAAATAATAATGATGATCCGCAGGTAGGTAACACCGAAGGTCAGGATTTCCTCGCTGGGCCGGAATATCTGCATGATGGCTGGAGCAGTGGCGTAGATCAGCACCGCCGCCACCAGCCCGAGAAACACCGTCCGCTGAACAGTGTAGCGAATGATCTCCCGCAGGCGGCCGTACTCTCCGGCGCCGAAGAACATGCCCACCAACGTTATCAGGCCGGCGGCAATGGCAAAAATTGGCATGATGTAAATCATCTCCACCCTGCTGGCGATCTGGTAGGCGGCCACGGCATACTGGGAGTAGCTGCTGAGGATCTTATTATAAGCGGCTTGCCCCAGCGACATGAAGACGAACGACAGGGAAGCCGGAAGCCCGATCTTAAAAATCCCCATGAGAATGGCCGTCCTGAACCGGAAGTAACGCAGGCGGAACCGCACAAATGTGCTGCGGCGAATAAAAATCAGGTATACGAAAATTAGGCAGACCATCACCTGACTGAACACCGTAGCAAATGCCGCGCCGCGGACCCCCAGGTCCAGGCCGAAAATGAACAGCGGGTCGAGGATGATGTTCATTACCATGCCGCCACCCATGAGCATCATGGGCCGCATGGTATCACCCTCACCCGCCAGGATGCCTCGGAAAAACGCCGACATCACTGAAAATATCATCCCCCAGCAGATGACCTGGAGATAGGACCATGCCAGGGTATTGACATCCCCAACGGCTCCCAGAACCGCCAGCAGCTGCTGCCCCCACAAAAGCCCGGCGGCGACCAGCGGAAAGCCGACAACCAGACCGAGTACCACGGCATGCTCGGCTGTATTATCTGCGCGGGCTTTGTCCCTGCCGCCAATGGCCTGGGCCACCACCGCCGTCACGCCAGTGGACAGACCCATGGTAATTCCGTAAGCCATGAACACCAGCGGCATGTTGAAGGCCAGGGCGGTCACGGCATCGGGCCCCACCCAACCCACGAACATCATATCCACCACCGAATAGAAAATATGGATAATCATACCGCCCAGGATGGGCAGGCTCAGCTGCCACAGGGCCTTGCGGGGATTGGCCAGAAAATCAGCTACCCGGGATTGATTCTGCCTGCTTGCCTTGTGCATCGGGCCGGAACTTACGTTGCAAATCCACCGGCAGCAATCCGTCTCCGCTGCGCTACGCCGGACAAGTCAGCCGTCAACAACGGACGACGGACAACGGATAACCAGCCCTTCAACAGGCTCAGGGCAAGCATCCAGCATCCAGCCCCGCCGGACTCCCCGTGGCGGGTACGCCCAGGATTGGCGGGATTCCATCCAGCATCCAGCATCCAGAATCACATTGACTTCCGACCCCTCACGTGCGTATCCTTCGACTTGATTACACATCGCCTTCATGACACGTGGCAAAATCACCTATCTTGATGGAATCAGGCTGCATCGGGCGCTGATGGCCGGAATCCACCGGGTGCTGTCGCGTCAGGATCACCTCAACCGGATTAATGTCTTCCCCGTGCCTGACGGGGACACCGGCACCAACCTCAGCTTCACCCTCCTGTCCATCCTGGATAACACCAGCAGACGGGTCCAGGTCCACGCCGGCCCCGGCTCCCTGATCCTGGCCCTCCAGCCCGACGAACTGGCATGATCCTCCTCCTCGTACTATTGCTGCTGAGCTACCTGATCGGGAGCGTCCCTACCAGTATCATCGTGGGGCGGGTCACCCGCGGCATTGACATCCGGGACTACGGCAGCGGCAACGCCGGGGGCACCAACGCCTTCCGGGTACTGGGCTTGAAGCCGGCCTTGGTGGTAGTGCTGATGGACATCTTCAAGGGGTGGTTCGCCGCCGCCATGATCCCCGCCATAGGCGGGAGCTGGACTTTCGGGGCCGCCCTCGGTGAGTTGCAGTTCAGCGATCCCCATCTCGCGGCGATTCTCTGTGGGGCCGCGGCCGTGCTGGGACACACCTTCACCCTCTTCGCCGGCTTCCGGGGCGGTAAGGGCGTGGGCACTCTGGGGGGCATGATCCTGCACTTGTTTCCCCTGGCGCTCCTGCTGGGGCTGGCGGTGTGGCTGCTGCTCCTGGTGGCTACCGGCTACGTCAGCCTGGGCTCGGTGACGGCGGTGACGCTGTTTCCCCTGGTAACCTACCTGCGCGATGGTACACTGAACTCCAGCCTGGGATACTTCAGCCTACTCATTGTGGCCTTTATCTGGTTCACCCACCGCAGCAACCTGGCGCTCCTGCTGGCCGGCACCGAGAACCGCTTCGAGAAGGCGATGTTCTGGCGGCGGAAACGCTGTGATTAAATACGAAATCATCATCTACTGGAGCGACGACGACGATGCCTTCGTTGCGGAGGTGC
>CAZQOY010000097.1:0-9258 GCA_964595095.1 uncultured bacterium
CCAGGATCTTCAGCATTCCCTCCACATCGGTCACTTCGGGGCGAATCAGGGAACCGAAGTTGTCGGCCTCTTCAAACCGGCGCAGGGTGGTTAGAAGGAGCGCGGTGAAAAGATCCTTCCCGATGAAATCCATATAGTCTTTCAGCTCGCTTTCTTCGAGACTGATGTTTTCTAGAACACATATATTTGGCTGAATGTTCCTCTCCAGAAAGCGCCGGTCCTTCTCTCTGGCCTTCATGGTCAGGGCAAAGGCTGCGAGCTCCCCGGCTCTTTCGTCGATCTCAATGCCGTAGAGGTTCCGGGTTATGATCAGCTCCGGTATATCCGCAGGTGTATATCCTTCTTCCTCATACATGGCAAATAGAAGGTCGAAGGCGTAGACCAACATGTGCCCCGAACCGCAGGCAGGATCACAGATCTTGATCTCCTCGGGAGAGCTGATCTTGAGGGAATCCGTTTCCGCTTCTTCCGGCTTTATGTAATAATCCATCCTTTCAACCAGGCTGGATTCGGGACGGTTCAGCATCCACAGTCGACCCAGCGAGTTTTCCACCAGGTACCGAACGATCCAATGGGGGGTAAATAGCTGGGTTGCGGCGGGTATATTTTCCGGGCTGATCTTTATGTTTTTCTTCAGCTCGGCGAATACCTCGTCCTTCTTCTCTGAGATGTAGAACTGATACAGCCACCCTATGATCTCAATGTCCTTACAATCTTCAGAGGTTATATTCTGTTGAAAATCGAATATTATTGATTCGGAGGAGAGCAGGTCTGCCGGAAGAAGCAATGCAGCCCAGTCATCCACCTTTTTAAACAGAAAGGGCATGATTCCGCCCAGATGGTTGCAGTAAGCCAGCATCGCCGTCTTGTAAGCTTCCCGGTCGGGCTGCTCCGCCGCCACCCTGCCATCGAGAAAACCGAAGATTGTATTTTTAACGGATTCAACGCCGTCTGGGATCTCACCCCGTTTCAGCATAGAAAGTAGCTCCGGTTGGCTTTCCCCCTCGGCGGGCGAAACAATTCGAGTGCGGTTATAGTGCCGGTTGTCCATGTACAGAAGGGCGCCGATACGGTTGAACCAGGTGTAGGCAACCTGATCCAGCAGCCTGTTCCGTCCGATTTGCTCGAGTCGCTCCTTTATCAAGTTTTTCTCTTTTTCGTGAGCCCGGAGATAGGAGTCGTCATCAGACAGCACATAGTCGAGGCGTGAGCCTATCTGGGAGATGAGTTTCTTTCGAGTCTCCTGAGCGAATCGCTTCAGTTTAGACAGATTCATGCTTACACCCCGATGCGTTTGTCCTCTTTAATGAGTTCTAAATAATGGGCTTCCAGAGCCGCAGCATAGTCTTTGACATCCGCTTCAGTGGTAAGTTCCTGTTTCTCAAAATCAAACCGCTTCTCCTCTGATGTGGCGTACTTCACTTTCGGATTTATTCCTTCAAGTACTTTTAAGCGCACCTCGTCCAACTTCCGGTTTCCGTAAGTGTGTACACTGTCCCGTATGTTGGAGAAGGTTCGTGACCGTTCGATTCTCTGATGAAGATCGCTTCGGAAAGCTTCCACAATCGCTTTTCCCTCCGCCGGGTCCATCTCACGGAACTCGGCCATCTGGATTACTGCGTGGACCAGTGTCTCAGACATCTTCCCGACACTTTCCTTCACCTCTTTCAGATGAGTCTCCTCTCTGGATTTCACTTCCTCCATCAGCTTTTTTGCCGTTTGGACTACTCCGCCTTTATACGGCTCCGGATTGGAAAGACACTCCTTCAATTCACGAATGGTTTCGGTGCATTCGAGTTCGGAAAAATTATCAGAGTGGAGATAGACGTACTCTTTGACACTCAGCCAAACGCTCTTCTGACCGCCTTCCATAAATACAGAAATGGGATCAGCTGTCTCCTCTTTATGCTGGAGCATTTCATCTTGGTAGCTGTCAATATTGTGTAGATAATAATCTAGTTCTTTTTCCAATAGCGACCGGTAGGTGTGAATAACCGCTTCCAGCTTTTCCAGAAAAGGAAACTCGCTCTTCTGCCGGAGGAGTCCCTCGAGCTTGTTGGTTTCCTCAAGCAAGCCCTTTTTGAATTCTAACGCCATCTCCTTCCACAATGTGGTGGAGACCGTTTTGTGCAGGAAATCCTGATGAAAGGACTTAAAACGGCGTATCTGTTCATCGCCAGGTTCCGGCGGAGGCAGTTTTATAACGTATTGATCGAGGTTCCGGTTCTTGGAGAGTATCGAATGCACTTCTCCCCGGTCTTTGAGATCTCCTCCTTCCCTGATCTCTATAGCATTACGAACATAGAGCTTGGCCAGGACGCAAAGGACCGCCATGGGGTACCATCCGTACTGGCCGCCTGTAAAACTTTGAAGGACCGTACTGAGGGTAGGTCGATCCAGGTTGGCGTCTTTCCGCATGATGAAATTGTAGAGCTCCTGCTCATCCTCCTGCTTGGGGGTCCCACCATCCGAAAGTAGCCGGTCCTTATCATCAGGAAATAGGATCTTTCTGAGGCTTTCCTCGGTGTACCGCGTTTTCAACATACGCAGGTGGGGGTAGGCCTTGGCGATCAATGTTTCAAATCCCTTGATAATTCTATCAGCCGCTGCGGCCGTTCCGGCATCGACTTCTTGGTCGAGAACATACATCACAGCCTGCCCGGTCAACACCTGGAGGGTCCCTTCCAGCTGTCTTCTCCGCTCCACGTTTTGATGCTGTTTTTCACTCAAGATACGCTCGATTTGAGGGCTTTCACCCTGTCCGAGCATCTGCCGGGTGTAAACGTCTGTCTTGAAATAAAGCCTGATATCTTGATCGAACCGGGAATCCGGCTCGAGGTAAATGATCAACTCCTTTTTTCCGCTGGACTGGTTCAGTATGGCCCTGGTGTCGTCATACTGCGGATGCAGCGGAGTAATAACCCGGATCGTCAAATCCGCATTTCCCTTTACCTGCTCATCGTCTACGGCACGTTTGTACGGGTAATCTTCATCTATCTTCGAATAACGAATCTTTGAAGATTTCACTATCCCGTTAAAAATCACATCACTGTAGAATCTACGTATCTCCTCGACTTCGACGGAAGTATTCTTTATTTCCTCCTCAATATCCTTCTCTTCATCGGTCAGGTACTGAAATACGGTGCCGTTACGTTCGATGTAGGTTTGATGTTCGAGAATGTTTAGAGCTTCCTGCACATTTTTACTTAGCCCTTTAAGATCGGTGTTCAGATCCGGGACTACCAGGATTTTCAGATGTTCTTCTGTGGCGGTGAAGTCCTTCACATACTTCACCATCAATAGGATCTTCAACAACCGGATCGCCATGGGGATGTCTAAATGACGTTCCGCAGTATTGATGGCGCTTAAAAGCTCTGTCTTTAAGGTATTGCGAATGCCCGCAAACATCTGGTCGAAGGTGGCCCACCTGTACAGGGGATCTTCCTGAAGTGATTTGGATACATCCTGGAAAATCTCCAGCATGGATCTCTCCCCGCGGGAGACATGTCTTCCCATGAATGCATTATGAACGGATAGCCCCTGCAGCGCCTGCTGGAGCAAGTGGTACTGGTATGCCTGGAAAGGATAGGATGCGACAAAGGCGCTTTTTCCCTTGAAGTATATGTCCTTGCCGCCATGTCGGAAGCTGAAAATGGTCCGCAGGTTGTCCTTCTCCCGTGTGTATACTTGGCCGAGATCCTCTCCGCCGCTTTCCGTTTTCTCCAGAAGGCGCTTTTCGATAACTTCCTGAACAGCCGCAGAACTCAGGGAAACCCGCATCTTGAAACGAGCATGGATCTTTGAAAAATCGTTGGTCTGGCTTGCAGTCGGGTCACCAATGACTTTGTTCAAATCTTCCTGGCTTGTTACGAATATCCAGGCTCTGCCCTCACATACTGTCGCCAGCGTCTCGGCTATGGTTTGCAGATTGAGCATGAGACGGGTATTGTTAGCAATAAACTGGCCCACCTCGTCGATGAAGAAATTGATCCGGTGATTCTTTTGTTTTTGACTGTCCAGGTAGCCCTTAACTCTTTTGGCAAAACTTTCGACTGTTATGCTGCTTTCTTTTCTATAGTGTTCTATCAGTCCCCGGGCGTCTTCATTCGACATATCTTCGAAATCACTCAATGCGGAGATCAGTTTCTTTCTTCCCAATCCAAACGCCTTGGCTCTTCCCTTATCCCAGGATTCCCTGTTGATCTCCTGGTAACGCTTCTTGAAGTCTTCGTATTTTCCCTCTTCCGCCAGATGCCGCTCAAACTCCGCTATGTATCTATTCTCATGAAAAAAGCCGTGCATGCGGTTGAACGCCTTTTCAAATATGAAGAGAACAGCATTCTCCTCCCTGGTTTTAGCGGCGTCAGCCATTTGATCTATATTGAATAGAATGCTGGTAGCGGGAATCCTGGACATCTTGTCAAAGTTTGCCTTCAGGAACTGATCTCGAATTTTGGGGATGAAGAATTCTTTGAGATTTTTTCCCTGTTTTTCATCGAGCAAATAGGCCAGTATTTTTAAAAGATGTGATTTCCCTGAACCAAAATATCCACTGATCCAGACGCCATTCAAGGGGTGAGGCTGCTTGCCTCTTTCATAGTTCTCTGCAGAGACAAGATAAGAATCAACGATACGATCCAACTGCCTGGAAATCTCATCGGTAAGAACATATTCATCGACTTCCTGGAGAATTCTGGATTCATCGTCGGCTTTTATTACCCCGTCAATTGTCCGGTTGATGTCCTTTTTGAGGATGTCCTTTAGCGCCGGCATTATATATTCCCCCTGACTACGTAGTCTTCCAGCTTGAACGCTCTGTAATACGGTCCCTCGAACTTCCCGAACAGGTTCAATTTGAAACCATGCTCGTAAGACGTAACGTATTCTCCAGGAAAGAAGAGCACCATGGGCATGTCCGTTACAACGCTCTGAAGATTGTTGAGCAGAATATGGGACCTAAGAAAGGGAAAAACCTCCCCAACCTGATACACGAATACAAGGCGATAGGATTTTCGGGACAGCATGGTTTTAAAGTGCGGTTTTATCACGCTGTCAATGGAAAGATAACTTTGCATCTCCTCCAAGAACTCATCCTTGGACACTTCCTTTTCATATCGGAATAACTCTTCGAGTTCGCCGGATTTCTCAAAATGGTTGATAACCATATCATATAAACCCACCAGGCAGACCTCTATGCCCGACACGTTAAGCCGTTTGTCTAAACTGTCTAGCCTTTTGTAAATTTCTGATTGGTGTTTGATATCGTAGGCATACACGAAGAAGGGAACTTCATTACCCAAACCCTCCATCCGGAGAAACTTATCGTTGCTCAGTAGTTCAAAGAGCTTTTCGGTATTCACGATGCAACTCCGGCAATTTTTTCGATTTCTTTGTCGCTTAGCAGGAAGATGCGGAGGCTATCAAAGTCTTGTGAATCTGTGTATTTTCTCAGCAATGATGCGGGAACGGATAAATTTTGAATGTCCCGTTTATTCCCAGCCAGCAAATTTCCTTCCCGCAGCACTCTAAGGGCAACCTGTTTCAGTTTCTTTCTCGTGGTATCTGAAATCTCTGTCAATTCTTCATGATTCGGGACTTTACCTTCAAAAAACGAGTCAAAATCATACTCTTTCAGCTGAATATCTTTACCCAGCCATTTGTGCCGCACAACCTCGACAATGAAGTCCCTCAGAAACCGGTAGTACCTGGCTGTAATGGCAAGGATAATAGTGATTATTTCCTCGAACGACACGTCTGATGTAATCAAATCGACTTCCCATTCGTGTGCACAGGACAAACGGTCCCTGATTTCCCCAAAATATCGTTTAGAACTGGACAGTCTGGTCTTCTGCAATAGATTCTGTTCTAGAATCCGCGATTTTGCTGACGTCCAATCTCGGTCTTTGATGTATTCCTTGGCGATCACTCTGGTTTCATGACCTAGAAGACCGCCGAATGTAAAGGACAACCGGTATCTCTCCATTTACTCATTTCCACTCGTTTTTTTATTGTACAAGCAATTCTAAAACCAGTCCATGAAATAACATATTTCCAGAAAGCAGCTGCCCCATGTGTCAGCATAGTTATCGTGGGTAGCTAATCCCCCTGGGGGTACCCCCAGGGGGAAAATTAAGCGGTATATAGGGGTTTATCGCTGGAACAGTTCTACAAACGACTGACATAGTGCGGCCGGCTATCTCAAATCCGGGCACATAAAAAAATCTGATTTGTTCAACCTCTTCCAGCTCACATCCCGAAGGACACGTCACACTCGCTTGCCTCCTACAAGCTATCTTGCAGGAAGTGTGCCAAGATGGCTCGGTCGCTCGAAAGTGGCCTAGGCAACTTGTAAGGGCTCCCCAAAGGTCGCGTAGAGGCCGTATGGTGAACAGGGAGAAGGCGGACGGGGTGGGAATCATAACTGCGGTTAAAGCCGGCGAAACCGCAGTTATGTTCACATTACCGCACGCACATGCGTGAGGGATTGGCGGGGCGGCGCAGCCGGTGTTTGGCGCACCCAAGAGGGTGAGCCGGACGGAACCCCCGACAAGCCCGGCCCCCGAGCTACTTCTAAGTCGCTCGGGGGACACGCCCTACAAATCATGTTCACGCCAAACCGGCGACCAGGCTGACATATAGGGTAGGGGCTTTCAATCACAGCCTGGTACCAGCCGTCACTTCCCAACCTGTTTGGGTCACTCAATCCCCGCCAACAGCAGGGGGTCCTGCATTCCCGTAACCCCGGTTACTCCACCCCCCCATGTGTTTTCGGCAGCCCCTCCCTCTGCAGCCCCTACACCACCTGCCTGCCAATGGCACGGAAATTGCTTTTAGTTGTAGTATATATG
Organism: uncultured bacterium; assembly: GCA_964595095.1. Taxonomy (GTDB): domain Bacteria; phylum Fidelibacterota; class Marinisomatia; order SCGC-AAA003-L08; family TS1B11. The sequence goes on from CAZQOY010000097.1 coordinate 6,849, forward strand.
GAAGGTTATAAGGGTCTATGAACATCCTGTTGGTTAACGGGGCAGCCACAGCGCTGTGGTTGTTCATCCTCACCCGCCTGGATACCTACCGCAGGGACAAGCACAGCACCTCCAGGATAATGGTTTTCTTCCTAACCGGGCTGCTCAGCGTTATCCCCACCTTGCTCCTGTACTTACTTTTCCCCTTCCACCTGATTCGAACGGACAGCTGGGTACTTACCAGCCTGCTGAACCAGGTTCTGGTTACTGGTCCCATCGAGGAGTTCTCTAAGTTCGCTGTTTTCTTTATCCTGGCCCGCAAGCTCAAATCGATCCGGGAGCCGCTGGACGCGGTGCTGCAGGCTGCTGCTGTGACCCTGGCCTTTGCCTCGGTGGAGAACCTGTTCTACGCCAACAGATTCGGATTAGAAATCCTGGTCCTGCGCTCCGTGATCACGAGCTTGGGGCACATGGTCCTGTCCAGCATCTGGGGCTTCTACTACGCCGCGGTTGTGTTCGGCGGCAGCAGCTGGAAGAGCCGGCGCAGCCGCCTGGTGCTCCTGCTGGCCTTCTTTCCCGCCGCCTTATGTCACGGGCTTTCCAACTTCTTTTTGAGCCAGGGTATGCTGCTCTTCTACTTCTATCTGGAGCTTATCCTGCTGGGTCTGGCGGTGGTGATCTACTACTACCTGGTGTGGAAGTCGCCCTACAAAACGCAGTTTCCCGGAGACCCTGAAAGCAACTTACGGGTGATCCGGGGCGGGTTGAAGCATAATCCCGACAGCCTGATCCTGGGGCAGAAGGCTGCCTTTTACTGCCTGCAGAAGGGGGATGGGCAGCAGGCCCTCGAGCATATCGAGCACTGTCTGACCGTCAATCCTAAAGACGCCTATGTGGGTGCGCTGCGGGGCATCACAATGATGTTGGAAGGAAGAGTGGACGACGGCGAGGAGCTGCTGCAGATCGCCTACCGGATGCTGCCCAGTGCCGGGAGGTGGGCATTAAGGCGGACGGTACGGCGTTTGCTGGCGGGGCGTAGAGAGGCGCTGAACCGGGCGGACTGCTACCCCCTGTTCTTTGTAGAGCACTTTTTCCACTTTGCCGAGCGTTAGGGATTGAGGTTCGGGGGATTTATTCGGTCTGTTGATCGGTGCTGACAGGTAGGGTTTTTTCCAGGTTTACCTTCTTTGCAGCGGTTAGGATGGGGAGGTTCCAGGGGACACCCGGGATCTACCGTATTAGGAAAGAATCAAGGGGATGTCTATCGGCAACTATGAATTCCATTGTCTCCAGTAGACACAACTTATAGTGGTTACTGGAGACAAGGGGCTACCCGGGTAGTAAAAAGATGAACTCTATGAGAAGGAGAAAGGAAGGTTTTAGCAGCCTTTATAACCTGCCTGTTGGCGGCACCCGGATCTGCTAAGTTTTTCGGGATGCCAAGAGAGGCAACAGAAGCCCCAGACAATCCGGGCGTTATTGAACGTGAATAACCGCCAGGGCCCACCTGCTGCCGGCAACACCCAATTATTGTGCTACAGCTCTGTTATCTGGAAACCGTATAGCCTACCAGACCGGTGTAAGACCGGGCTTCCGTAGTTTTTGCCCCGTATATGCCGAGTTTCGATGATTCGGGAACCGTTATTTCTCCGCTGAAAACATCATCGGGGCCGGGAGTAAGGTCATACCTGGTATCATTTACAAGAGCATAAACTTTTTCATATCCCCTTAATTTCAGCTTGAAAGCCACCTTTTCGCCTGAAACCAGCGGATTGTCCAGTGGATTGAACAGATGGCATTCTCCCTCGACAAAAGATTCGTATAACACAGGAAAATGCACTGCAGATGATTTCTGAGCAATGAAGCCGACCTCAGTGATTGATACAAATTTATTTGTTCCATCTTTTCCGGCAAATAGCCTCAGTTCCCATTTTCCTGGTTTCGGGAACTTAACCATGATCTCTGCCTCTGATTCCTTATGCTGAACAAGGCAGAAATTTTCATAGATCATTCCCTCATCGTCTACGATATATACCGAGAGCTTTACATCGTCCGGTATTGGAATGGAGAAGCCGAAAAGTTCCTGTACGACATTTGATTTTGCCAGTCCGGAAACAGGCTGCATCCCGGCCAGGAAATACGATCCCCGATATTTAGGCAATGCTTCAATTTCCTCGGGTTCCAGAGGGGTGTTGAGAAGCTGCCAGGATTTGTCCAACGGGTAGTGGGTGTAAATCATGTATTCCGGTTCTAAAAAAAGATATTCGGTTGAATAATCTTTCTGGTAAGCTCTACCGTTTACATTTCCGGCGTCCCAGGTACTGTCAACCAAGTACCAGGAACCGTCGATATTTACAGCATTCCAGGCGTGGTTGCTTTATTGATAGGAATTATTATAATCCGACCTGACGCAAAAAGTCAAGAATCGTGC
>CAZQOY010000098.1:0-9234 GCA_964595095.1 uncultured bacterium
AGCATGAGTACCTGCCGATGACCAACGAATACGTGGATAAGAACAACACCTCCAAGTGGTGCAAGCTTTCACGCGAGTCCTTTGCCGTCGGGGCGCTGGCCCGCTTCAACAACAACCACAGCCTGCTCCATCCCCAGGCCCTGGAAATAGCCTCTTCGCTGGGCCTCAGTCCGGTGTGCCACAACCCGTTCATGAACAACGTCGCCCAGCTGGTTGAGTGCGTTCATGTCGTTCACGACTCCATCCGGCTCATTGACCTGTTGCTGGAGTCCGACTCCGGGCCGACTATGGTGCCGGTCACACCGCAGGCGGGCGAAGGGGTGGGGGCGGTCGAAGCCCCGCGTGGTATCCTTTACCATTACTATAAATATGACGAAAAGGGTCGCATCACGCGGGCTGACTGTGTGATTCCCACGACGCAAAATAATGCCAACATCCACCACGATATGCATGACCTTGTCGAGCAGTTTGCCGTCCAGGGAATGACTAATGAGAAGCTTGAACTCCTGTGTTCAATGTTAGTACGGGCCTATGATCCCTGCATCTCGTGTTCCGTCCATTGATCCGGGGCTGTGCCGAGGGAATGAAAACGCCCTTCCATTGGAATACTTGAATATTTGGCTTAAAATAACCATTCGCTGAATATTCATATACTACACCAACCTCAATGAGTCCCGAGCCAAAGACTGTTGATGCTTTTAAAATGCGGACTTTTCAAAAAGGGGTCCACCCAACAGATTATAAGGCATTTACCAATGCCGGGAAAATCGAGTATCTGCTCCTGCCTGATGATGTCTTTATCCCACTCCAGCAGCATATCGGCGCACCCGGCAAGCCGCTGGTAAGCCCCGGTGATGAAGTCAGGACCGGCCAGTGCATAGGCCGGAGCGAAAAATACGTCTCAAGCCCGGTTCACGCGTCCGTTACCGGCAAGGTCAAAGCCATTGCTGCTCTGCCGCACCCGGTCGGCGTCAGGACCGAGATGATCCATATTCAACGGACAGGGGAAGACGAATGGGACCTGCTGACTGTGCCCCCGGACTGGCGGGCAGAGCCAATAGATAATCTCCGCCGGCTTATCCGGGAGGCGGGTATTGTCGGTCTCGGCGGTGCTGCGTTTCCTACCCATGTGAAGCTCTCCCCACCAGCGGAAAAGCCGATAGACGCGTTTATCCTTAACGGCTGTGAGTGTGAACCGTATCTGACAGCCGATCACCGCGCCATGGTGGAACTGACCGAGAAGATTCTCACCGGCATGGACATCATCGTGAAAATACTTGGCGTGGATAAGGGATATATCGGCATCGAGACGAATAAACCCGATGCCATTGAAGCCATGCGGACGGGTAGTGCGCGTATCGGTCTGGATGCTGTGATCATCCCGCTTCAAACCAAGTATCCCCAGGGGGCCGAAAAAATGCTTATTCAGGCCATCCTGGGTAGGAAAGTGCCGCCGGGCGGGCTGCCCCTGGATGTCGGTGTTATCGTCAATAATGTGGGGACAGCCCTGGCAGTGACCGAAGCGGTAACCGAGGGTAAGCCCCTCATTCAGCGGATTGTTACGGTTACGGGTAACGGTATAAATGATCCTAAAAACGTGATGACCCGGATTGGCAGTCCCTTCAGCCATCTGATCCATCACTGCGGCGGGCTGAAAGACGGGACAGCCCAGGTTTTCATGGGTGGACCCATGATGGGCATCGCCCAATTTGACCTGTCGGTGCCGGTCGTCAAGGCCACCAGTGGTGTCGTCTGTACTACGGATGCTGCCGCGGAAAAGCGCGCGACGTCACCCTGTATCCGGTGCGGCAGCTGCATCTCCGCCTGCCCGATGAACCTGCTGCCGACCCGCCTGGCGCGTCTGACCGAGATGAAGCAGCTGGAAGCCGCCGAAGAATTGGGAATCAACCACTGCGTTGAATGCGGTTCCTGTGCCTTCGTGTGCCCGTCGCGGATCCCGCTGGTGCAGTGGATCCGGGTGGGGAAGTATCGCCTTACGCAAATGGATACCAGTGCGGCTGGCTAGCGTCAAATGTGGTTGAAACAGAGAAATCATCCTCAGCCGTATGTCAGTAAAAGATAATAAGGGCGACTCCTCCCGGGCTGATGAGGCCGGGGCGGATCGCAAGAAAGAAAGCCCGGCGAGCCCCCGACTCCTTATCCTTTCGTCGTCGCCTCACCAATTCGCCCCCCAGAGCGTCCCGAAAATCATGTGGTCCGTCGTGGGGGCGCTCATCCCGGCGGCTGTCATGGCCGTTTTTTACTTTGGCTTGCGAGCGCTCTGGATGATATTAGTGTGCGTGCTGGCGGCCATGATTACTGAAGCCCTGATCAACCGCCTGCGGGGTGCGTCCTTGACCATTACGGACGGGAGTGCCGTTATCACCGGGTTGTTGCTGGCTCTGACCCTGCCGCCTTCCTTTCCCTACAGTGGGGGCGCCATCGGGGCGGTGTTCGCTATTGCCATCGGGAAGCAAGTATTCGGTGGCCTGGGATACAATATTTTCAATCCCGCGCTGCTCGGGCGAGCCTTCCTGCAGGCCAGTTTCCCCGTCCAGATGACCACCTGGACACTGCCGAAAACGGCCAGCTTCAGCAATGTTGACGCCGTAACCGCCGCGACCCCCCTGGGGCAATTCAAGTTTGAGCAGCTCCTGACGGACCACCTGGACCTCCTGCTGGGCAACGTCGGCGGCTCACTCGGGGAGACCTCGGTGGTGGCCATTATCATCGGCGGGCTGTATCTGCTGCTGCGAAAATATGCCGACTGGCGCGTCCCGGTCAGTTTCCTGGGCACAGTACTCATTGTTGGCGGCCTGTTCTGGCTGGTTCATCCATCCCAACATCCCGATCCCGTTTTCCACCTTTTGTCCGGCGGGCTGATGCTGGGGGCTTTCTTTATGGCAACCGATATGGTTACCTCGCCCATTACCCCGAAAGGCTCGTGGATTTTTGGTGTGGGCGCCGGGTTGATACTCATTATTATTCGTTTGTATGGCGGCCTGCCCGAAGGGGTAATGTACGCGATCCTGCTCATGAACGCCCTCACCCCCCTGATTAACCGCTACACCGTACCAAAACCCTTCGGCGAGGTGGCCGCATGAGCACCTCAGCCAGAATGATCGTGGTTCTTACTCTGATCGTGACTGTCTCCGGCGGGGTGCTATCGTCGTTGGATAGTTATACTGCTCCTAAAATTCAGCATCACCGTCTGGTCGAGCTCAGAGCGGCAATCGCCGACGTATTGCCGGAGCACGACCGCTACGATGAGCTGGCCCTGCCCGCGCAAACGCTATACGTGGGCCGAAAAGCGACCGGCGAACCGGTAGGGATTGCCTTCATAGCCAGGGGCAGCGGGTTTCAGGGCGTGATTTCCATAATGGTGGGGGTGGAAATGGATTTCGCCAGACTCACGGGCATCAAAGTCCTGGAACAGATTGAAACGCCGGGACTGGGGACAAAAATCGTGACTGACCCAACCAATAAAGCAAATCCCCTCTGGTTCCCGGAGCAGTTCGTGGGTGTTTGGCTCGAACCGGAGATAACGGTGATCAAGAACCGACCACCGACCACCGAAACGGAGATCCAGGCGATCACCGGGGCCACAATCTCTTCCAGGGCAGTAGTAAAAATAATCAACGATGCCCTGAAACGGGCCAGGTTTGAGTATCGGTCCTCTCGTGGGAATGTGTCCTGAGATGGGAAGACGAAAGCCAACAGTCGCGTACGAGCTTATCAAGGGGCTGTGGGACGAAAATCCCGTGCTCATTTCGCTGCTGGGCCTGTGCCCGGCGTTGGCGGTCACCAATTCGGCCATTAACGGACTGGCAATGGGCTTGGCCACGACCTTTGTAGTGACCTGCTCGAGCGTTATGATATCTTCGTTGCGCAATATCATCCCGCACCAGGTGCGTATCGCCAGCTATATTGTCATCATCGCCACCTTCGTAACCGTAGCCGACCGGTTTCTGGCAGCTTTTTATCCGGCGATCAGTAAAGCCCTTGGCCCTTACGTGCCGTTGATCGTAGTCAACTGCCTGATTCTGAGCCGGCAGGAGGCCTTTGCGTCAAAAAATAATGTTGGCCGCTCGCTGTTGGATGCCTTGGGGATGGGGCTGGGCTTCCTGATGGTCCTGTTCACCCTGGGAACGATCCGGGAGATCCTGGGATCGGGGACATTCCTGACCTACCAGGTTATGGGAGACTGGTTCCAGCCCTGGCTGGTGATGGTACTTCCTCCCGGCGCATTCCTCATGCTCGGGCTGCTTATCGGTCTCTCGAACTGGATTAACGACCGGAGAGCCAAGGCATGAAAATCATCCTCATTTTTATCTCAGCGGCGGTCGTAAATAACTTTGTACTTACCTACTTCCTGGGCCTTTGTCCTTTCGTCGGGGTTTCGAAGCGATTGTCCTCAGCGGTCAGCATGGGGATGGCCGTGACCTTCGTCATGACCATCTCGGCTGCGGTTACTTGGCTGATCTATAACCTGCTCCTCGTGCCGTACCATATCGAAATCCTGGAGTATGTCTCCTTCATTCTGGTCATTGCCTCACTCGTCCAATTGGTGGAGATGTTCGTTCGCAAGGTCAGTAAGCCGCTTTACGACGCGCTGGGCATTTATCTGCCATTGATAACCAGCAACTGCGCCATTCTGGGACTAGCGCTCTTTGCCGTTCTGCGCCATTACGGTTTCGTGGAGAGCCTTGTCTTCGGCATCGGGGCGGGCGCCGGGTTTACACTGGCCCTGGTCATCATGGCGGGCATCCGTGAGGAATTGGAACTAGCCGACGTGCCGAAATACTTCAAGGGGGCCGGAATTACCATGATCATCGCGGGGAGCCTGGCGCTGGCCTTTATGGGGTTCAGCGGCCTGATATCAATCTGAGGGAGCGGCTCTTTGCTAGTGCCATATGCTGATAGAGTGAAATAGCATGGACCTGACTGCCATACTTGTATCCATGGTGAGCATGGGAGGATTAGGATTCCTGTTTTCAGCAGGCCTTTCGCTTGCCAATAAGAAATTGCATGTGGCGGAAGACCCCCGTATCACGGAAGTAACGGAAGCACTGCCCGGTGCTAATTGCGGCGCGTGTGGCTTCCCCGGTTGTGCCAATTTCGCGGAAAATCTTGTGTTGGGGCCTGCGGAACTGTCGTCGTGCAGCGTTGCCTCACCGGACGCAATTGAGGAAATAGCGGAGATCCTGGGAATCGAAGCAACGGTGGATGAGCCGAAAATCGTTCGGGTCATGTGCCAGGGCGGCGATGCCGAGGCCGCGAAAAAAGTCACGTATATCGGCATTCAATCCTGTCTGGCGGCCGATCTCATGGCAGGTGGCGAAAAGCAATGCTCCTTTGGCTGTATTGGTTTGGGAGACTGTGTTGATGTCTGCCCCTTTAGTGCGCTGTACATGAACCAGAATGGTCTTCCGGTAGTCATTGAGGACCGCTGCACGGGGTGTGGGAAGTGCGTGGACGCCTGCCCGCGGGGTATTATGGAACTGCACCCAAAGTCACACATACTCTTTATTCTCTGTATGAATCATGATGCACCCAAGGAGGCGCGTAAAATCTGTACCAAGGCCTGTATCGGGTGTCAGATATGTGTCCGTGACGCGGAGGGCGATCAGATAACCATGGATAATCAGTTGGCGGTCATTGACTATGATTCTATCCGTGGTCATGAAGCGCTCCTGCCCATTGAACGCTGTCCAACGAGTTGTCTTGTCAGATTGAAACAAGCGGCCTCCGTCGAGGAAGGTTACCTGAAATGACGACCACCATCTTCGGCAGAGGTATTGTCAGGCTGGTGCGGGGCGGGACGGCACTTGTGGAGGTCGATAATCTTGATGCGTGCGCAGATTGTAGCATAAAAATGTTCTGCGGCCAGGGTGCCCGAAAACAAGGGCTGCTGCCCGCCAGAAATGTTATCCACGCCACTGTCGGTCAGATTGTCGGATTGACTGAATATCACAGTATATTGGTGAAAGTCTCATTTATGCAATACGCCGTACCATTACTAGGCTTTTTCCTCGGTGTGTTCATCCCCTACTGCTCTGGCCTTTCGATACCTGCCGTTGCCGACGAGCTGGTCCTGTTTTGCTTTGGCCTCTCAGGATTATTCTTAGGTGGTGCCATTTCCTGGAAATGGATGCAACGCGTGACGAGGTTACATAAACACTTTTTTAAAATATCAGCCATATTCAGCGAGGTATAAGTTATGGATAACATCAGCAGACGCCGGTTCCTAAAGATGTCCGCCCTGCTGGGCATGGGAACAATATCAGGTGGCTTGCCCTGGTTAGGCTCACGACCGAATGAACGCTCCTACTTCCTCATCACCGATAATCCCGCCGGTGATCTCGGGAGATTGCTGCGTATCACCGGACTGGCCGGGGACAGGAGTGAAAGCATTGAACATACCAGCATCCAGCCCTCCCTTCTGGACTTAGGGATTATCGAAGACGGGCGGCTCATTGATCCGCTGCGTGCAAGCGGGTTGGAGCCTGAGCTGACAGATTTTGCTAATGCGCTGCGGGCAAGGAGAAGCACAGGGAAGCACCTGATAAAAATTGAGGCCCCGCGATTAGATCAAAATGACATGGTTCTTTTTGAGGTTAATGGCGAAATAGTCGAGCAGGTCAGTTTGCGGAATAATTATCGACAGATCGCTGTGGCAGGCAAGGATGGCAGTACTTCGTTTGAGCTCGACGATGGCTGTTTATCTGTTGTCCAGGCCTCATGCCGGCACGAAGTATGCAAAAAGATCGGGCCAATATACTCAGGCAGGATTATATGCGCTCCAAATAGACTCGTTGCAACGGTCAACCCTGCTCAGCGCCTGTTCGATGGGATTACGGGCTAGCGCTGCCGACCGAGACCTTTTACATGCAGAAATATTAGAATGGGTGGGTGAGAAAGGTGCCCTGGCCGTCTCTATGGAAGAGAACCCTCATCGGGGTCTCATTTCTCTTTTTACAATATGGCTGTGACACAGATCAGGAAAGGCCATACTATTTCAGCCGCTTTGCAATGGGTACTATCATTGAGTACACCATCATGGCACCAGATAAGGATCATGCCCGAGCGGCCATGCTCAAAGCCCACCGGGAAATTGAACGTATTGAAGGTCTCTTTTCGGAAGAAGACTCGACTAGCGAGATATATCGGTTCAATCATTCCAAGGGGGGAATTTACACGAATGAAGAAGTAATTAATTGTGTCCTTGGTGCGCTGGATTATCACAAAAAAACAAACGGCGCTTTCGATATTTCAATAAAGCCAGTCCTGGATTTATACCGGTTTCAATCAGACGATCCTTCCCCGCCGACTGATGACCTGATTGACAGAGCACTGACGGACGTTGGAGCGGATAAACTTGGAATAAAATACAGCGATACACATCAGTCATGGTGGCTGGGGAAGTCTGCTGAAAATGTGAGCCTTGCTATGGGTGGCTTTGTAAAGGGCTATGCGGTTGATCGGGCGATACAGGTATTAGGAGAGAACCATATCAGAAACGGCATCATCAATGCCGGCGGGGATTTGTTCTGCCTTGGAAGAAAAAGCGGCCATTCCTGGAAAGTCGGCGTTCGAGATCCGCGACAGGCCGGAAGTATACCGATAGTACTTTCGCTATCGAATCTGGCAGCGGCTACTTCGGGGGATTATCAGCGCTATTATATTTTCGAAGGTGAAAGATATCACCACATTCTGGATCCACAGACAGGCAAGCCGGCCAGGAAAGCGCAGAGTGCGACCGTTGTTGCGAAGACCACAGCCGAAGCGGATGCCTGGGCAACCGCGCTTTTTATTTCAGGGCCGGATGAGGGCATCAGGCTGATTAATCAGATGAAAGATGTCTATGGTATGATCGTTGATTCATCCGGCACCATACATTACTCCCGAGACATGCAGCGTTTCGTATCTGAAGGCCATAACCAATCGATTTCTCATAACCCGGGGGAAAGTATCCTGCAGGAGTGAAATAGCCCGTCATGGGATCGGGGCCGGGATTATCCCTGGGGCCGTTGGATTTTTCATAAGGGATCGGCGCGCCTGTTGGCCCGCAGTTACCGGGCGGTGAAAAGCTAAAGCGAAGCCAGAATACCCCCGTCAACGTAGATGATCTGTCCGTTGACATAGTCGGATGCTTTGGAAGCCAGGTAGCATGCCGTGCCGACCAGTTCTTCGGGCCGGCCCCAGCGTCCGGCGGGGGTGCGCGCTTTGAGCCAGCCGTCAAATTCGGGGTCTTCGGCCAGGACCTGCGTCATTTCGGTGATGAAATATCCCGGCCCGATGCCGTTCACCTGGATGTTGTATTTTCCCCAATCGACGGCCATGGCTTTAGTGAGCATCTTGACCCCGCCCTTGGCGGCCGTATAGGCCCCCACCGTTACCCGCCCCACTTCGCTCATGAGCGAGCAGATGTTGATTAGCTTGCCGGTCCGGCGCTCGATCATGCCGGGGACCACCTGCTTGCTGGTCAGGAAGATGCCCGTCAGGTTGATATCCAGTACCTCCTGCCAGGTCGCCTGATCGATGCTCTCCAGAGAGCCGCGCCGCTGCACACCGGCGTTGTTCACCAGGATGTCAATGGGACCGATATCGCGCAGTATTCCGGATACCTGCCGGCCGATCTGCTCCTCGTCACGGACGTCAAAGGGGCAGGCGTGGGCCTCCAGACTTTCCCCATTCAGGGTGGCGACTGCCTCGTCCAGTTTCTGTTCGTTGCGGCCGTTCAGGATCAACCGGGCGCCGGCCTGCCCCAGCCCCCTGGCGATGGTGAATCCCAGCCCCTGGCTGGAACCGGTGATGAGGACCGTCTTGCCTGTCAGATCAAATATACTCTGTGTCACTAATTTTCTCCTGAAAATGCGAACTATGCCGATTAGCTAAATTCTGTGATGAATGCGATGAATATACGGCTATTTGTACTTGTATATCATATCCTGAGCGCCGGGAAGACTTTCATCAGGTAGCTGTATTTATCCTTGAAATGCAGCACCAAGGCCTCGGGATCGCTCCCGGCCTTCTGTGGAAGTGGTGACGGTTTTGCCGCCGATGACTACCTCGATAATATTCTAAACCCGGCACCTAGTGATTGTGGTTGCGATCATGATTGTCGTGGAGGTCGGTTTTCACATTTTCATGGGCTTCAGACGGTGCCTCAATCGAATCATGCTGGTGGGTGGAATGATCATGATTTAGTTCAGCTGGCGGAGCCTCCAGCTC
>CAZQOY010000099.1:0-2295 GCA_964595095.1 uncultured bacterium
GGTCCAGGTCCGCCTCAAGGAAGGTGTCATAGAGGCGGGATATGGTGGCCAGGTCCTTGGCCTTTTCGCCGTCGGGGATCAGGGCGGTTGACACCTGACAGCCGGCGGCGGCCAGGGCCGATTCCACTGCCTCGCCGTAGAGGTCGTGGATATTGGCACTGCTGACCAACCCTATCCGTCCCGAGATTCCCAGCGGCTTGAGCAGCTCCGCCAGTGATGGGAGCAGCCCCTCACCTATGTGGATGGGGTAACTGCGGGGGCCCAGTTCAACGGTAATGGTAGTCATGCCCCCGGGGAAAAAAGTCCAGTTGGCAGCTGGGCCAGCAGTTCTCCGATGAGCGTATCGGGGTCTTTGCCTTCGGTCGAAAGGATGATTTTCGCGCAGTCCCGGTAATGTGGCTCCCGCTCGCTGAGGATGGTGCCCAGTCGCTGGGCCACAGAGACGGCGCCTTTCAGCAGGGGTCGCTCCTTGCCAGGGCCTATCCGGTCTGCCAGCGTTTCCGGTGCTGCCTTCAGGTAAACGGTTATCTGCCGGCGGAGGCACTCCAGGTTGTCGGCGGTTACTACCACGCCGCCCCCACAGGCGATGACCTGCTTCTCCTGCTGGCAGAAGCGGCGCAGCTGGCTGGCCTCCTCGTCGCGGAATTTTTCCTCGCCCAGCTGCTCGAAGATTTCCCGTATTGGGCGTCCTAAGCTGGCGGATATTTCCCCGTCGAGGTCAACGAAAGTGTACCCCAATCGCCGCGCCAGGAGCGGGCCGATAGTGGACTTCCCGCTGCCCATAAGCCCGATGAGACAGATGTTGCTGGCAGCAAATGGCTGGTGGGTATGGCTCTCGTGATCCATCATTTACATCCTTTAAGTTAATACCGGGCGGTTGCCTGCATGTGGGCTTTCACCTGATCCATGCTGTCACCCCCGAATTTTTCCAGCAGAGCGTCGGCGAGGACCAGGCAGACCATACTTTCAGCGACGATGGCGGCCGCCGGTACGGCGCAGGCGTCGGTGCGCTCTTTGTGGGCCTGACCAGGCTCCCCGGTTTGAATATCGACTGAGCGCAGCGGTTTTGTCAGAGTGGGTATTGGCTTCATCACTGCCCGCACTACAACAGGTTGGGCGTTGCTCATGCCCGCCTCGATACCACCAGCGTTGTTAGTGGCCCGGGTAAGCTGGGCTGTATCGTCATCCTGTATGATTTCGTCATGAAAGGTACTGCCCGGGCGTTCAGCACCGGCAAACCCCAGGCCGATTTCCACCCCTTCAATAGCATTGATGGAAACTATCGCTTCACTCAGGCGGGCTTTCAGCTTCAGGTCCCACTGAGTATGGCTGCCGAGGCCGTAGGGGATTCCGGTAGCGACAACCTCGAAGATGCCGCCCACGCTGTCTCCGGCGGCTTGGGCATTGTCAATGGCCTGCATCATGGCCTCCTCCGCTTTTTTATCGAGGCACCGCACCGGGGAGGTGTCCACCAGAGCGTTGAGGCCATCGGGGGAAAGATCATCCGGCAGCGCCGACTGGTCCCTGGCGGCGTGGATGGCGATTACCCGGCTGCCTACCTCAATGCCCAGATCACCCAGGAATTTACGGGTAATACTGCCCAAAGCAACCCTCATGGCTGTCTCCCGGGCGCTGGCCCGCTCCAGCACGTTCCGAATATCGTTAAAGTCATATTTCCTGACTCCCGCCAGGTCACCGTGGCCAGGCCGGGGGAGCGTGACCGGCTCGATGGGGCCTTCAGCCGGACCGACAGACATGATATGCCGCCAGTTGGCCCAGTCCCGGTTGGGCAGGATCAGGGCGATGGGCGACCCCAGGGTGCTGCCGTGACGCACGCCGGTGTAAATCTCGGCCCGGTCGCTCTCGATGTCCATGCGCCGGCCCCGGCCGTGACCTTTCTGTCGCCGGGCCAGCTGTAAAGCAAGGTAGTCCTCGGTGATCTCCAGACCGGCCGGCAATCCTTCCAGGATGCCCATCAGCCCCTTACCGTGAGATTCACCGGCCGTTAGCCAGCGTAGCTTCCGCATCATATCGTTTCTCCTGTTTGCGGGGTCGTACCTGTACTTGATGTGTGTTCCTTAATAGCGGCCGACAGCACGGCTTTCAAGGCGGGCAGCTCGATTGCGTGATTCAGCTCCCCGGCTTCGTTGTAAATGACGCCGGGGAACCAGTGTTCCAGTGACGCCAGCCCCTGGGCAATAAACATATCCAGCCCGGTGATGGTCCGGCAGCCCCGTTCGAGCGCCTGTTGCAGAAGCAGTGTGTTTTCCGGGTGATATACCAGGTCGAAGACGG
>CAZQOY010000099.1:2305-6792 GCA_964595095.1 uncultured bacterium
CGGTCTGCCCCCGGTGGAGCTGGTCTGCCCGGAGAAGAGAGGCCTCTACCTGCGGCCACATACCCACGGGAGTGGCATTGACGAGCAGCTGGTAAGGAGTGGTGTCCAGCTCGGTGTTGATGAGCCGGCCTTTCAGGGTGGTGCTGCCGGCCTGCTCCCGGAAGTCGGCCAGGAGGCTCTGCACCGCCGGCTTTCTGCAGTCCACCACGCAGATATCACACGCCCCCAGCAGCAGCAGCGCCGCCACGACGGCCCGACCGCCGCCGCCAGCCCCTATAATCAGCACGCTGCTGCCCGCAGCCTGAAAGCCGCTCTGCCCGAGGGCATAACAAATGCCGGTAACATCGGTGTTGTGCCCAACGAGCCGGCTCCCATCGACAACAACACAATTCACCGCACCCACCGGGGCCGCGTCGGGGGCTGCCTCGTCCAGATGGGCCATGAAAGCGGTCTTATGCGGCAGGGTGATGTTGATACCCGCCAGGTCTCCCTGCCGGAGCTGCCGGGCCACCTCGGCCAGACCTTCGGGCGGTGTATCCAGGGCCTGATAGCGGGCGTCCAGGGACAGCCGGTGGAACACATGGTTGTGGAGGACGGGGCTGAGGGAATGGGCAAGGGGATGACCGATGACGGCGAAATTCTTCATGATACCACCCTCTTGACCAGATCGTGAAAGCCGGGAAACGAGATTTCCACGCAGTCAGGATCATCCAGCGTAGTTTCGCCGTCGGCCAGGCATCCAGCGATGGCGAAGGTCATGGCGATGCGGTGGTCGCCGTAGGTGGTAATCGCAGCCCCCCTGAGGGCAGCAGGCCCCTGAATACGGAAACCGTCGGTAAGTTCCTCCACCTGCCCCCCCATGCGGCTAAGGTTTTCGCAGACGGCCCGGATGCGGTCGCTTTCCTTCACCCGCAACTCTCCGGCATCCCGGACAACCGTCGTTCCCTCTGCCTGAGTGGCCAGCACCGCCAACATGGGCAGCTCATCGATCAGGGTGGGAATTTCAGCGCCGGAGATCTCAATGCTCTTCAGGGTGGAAGATTGTACGGTGAGACTACCCGCCTCCTCACCCAGGGCCTGGCGTTTGCTGTCCCAGGTTATCCGGGCTCCCATGCGTTTCAGGGCACGGAAGAACCCCATGCGGGTGGGGTTGAGCAGGAGGTCATCGAAGGTGAGTTCCACGTCGGGCAGCAGAACAGTCAAGGCCGCTGGGAAAGCCGCCGAGGAAAGATCGTCGGGGACCTTCAGGTCGAATGGAGGGATTACCTGCTTTCCAGGGCCTAGAGCGATCCGATTCCCCGAAACCTGGATATTCACCCCCAGGGCCTGGAGCATGAGCTCGGTGTGGTTGCGGGTGGGCACCGGTTAGATCAGGTTGACAACCCCTTCGCCGGCCAGTCCCGCCAGCAGCAGGGCCGATTTTACCTGGGCACTGGCCACGGGGAGGGTGTAGGTCAGGGGTCCCAGGCGGGCGGGGCGCAGCGTCAGGGGCAGGGTTCCAGCCGGGGATAATTGGATGTCGGCCCCCATCTGTCGGAGAGGCTCAGCCACCCGTCCCATAGGCCGTCGGGAAAGGGAGGCATCACCGGTCAGCCGCGCGTGGATTCCCCGCCCCGCCAGCAGACCGGCCAGCAGGCGCGCGGTGGTACCCGAATTGCCCGCGTCCAGGTCCCCGTCAGGTTTTTGGAAATCGCCGCCGCGGCCGGCCACCATTACCTCTTCTTCTTCGATGCGGATGCGGATGCCGCACTGCTCCAGGCAGCGGCGGGTGGAGTCCACGTCACCCCCGGGGGAAAGGTTAGCCAGGCGTGAGGTCCCGTCAGCCAGAGCCGCCAGGATGAGGGCCCGGTGGGAGATGGACTTATCGCCAGGCAGTTGCAGGTGCACCGGTGTCAGGCTTTCCCTCCCGCCGCGCTCGACCGGATTTTAAAGGGGCGGTCTAACGCTGCGGTAACCTTTTTCAAAAGGTCCATCAGTTCCTGGAAATCCTCCGGCAGCAGGGACTGGGGACCGTCCGACAAGGCGTGATCGGGGTCGTGGTGCACTTCTACCATGAGGCCGTCGGCGCCCGCCCCCAACCCCGCCAGCGCCATGGGGATGACGCCGGACCGCTTGCCGCTGGAGTGACTGGGATCAACGATAATAGGCAGGTGGCATACCTCTTTGAAAGCCGGGATGATGTTTACGTCAAGGGTAAAGCGGGAATGGCTGGTAAAGGTGCGCACCCCTCGCTCGCAAACCACCACATCGTGGTTTCCATGAGACATGATATACTCGACAGACATGAGGGTGTCGTCCAAGGTAGCGCTCATGCCCCGCTTCATGAGCACCGGTATGCCCAGCTTCCCGGCTTCCTTCAGGAGCTCGAAGTTCTGCATGTTACGGGTGCCGATCTGCAGCATATCGACGTACTGGGCCACCAGGGGAGCCAGACCGGGATTCACCACTTCAGTCACTACCGGCAGACCGGTTTGCTCCCTTGCCTCGGCCAGGATTTCCAGCCCCGGTTCCCCCAGTCCCTGGAAGGAGTAGGGGGAGGAGCGGGGTTTGTAGGCGCCGCCCCGGAGCATATGGGCGCCCCTGGAGGCAATCAGGTCGGCGATGCGCAGGGTCTGGTCCCGGCTCTCCACCGAGCAGGGTCCGGCTATCATAACCACCCCGCCGTCGCCGAACCGCACATCCCCCACTTTCACTACTGAGTTCTCCGGTTTAATCTCGCGGCCGGCGAGCTTGTAAGGCTTGGTCACCGGGATAACCTGCTGAACCCCCGGCATTCCTTCCAGGTAAATGCGGTCTTCCGTCCCTTTATTACCGGTTACGCCAATGGCCCGGCGGGTGTCCCCGTGGATGGTATGGGGCTGGTAACCCAGTTCCCTTATGCGATTTTCAACCCGTGCGATATCTTCATCACTGGCGTGGGTATCCATGATGACAAACATCTATTTCCTCCGAATGATTGATTGTTTAACCTGTTCCACCGCCTTTACGACCGAGTCGATCATATCCATGGTGTAGGGATTATAGTTCTCCAGGTCGTGAAAGAGTTCGAAGCTGTCGTGGCAGGTCTGTTCCACCACCAGCTGCATGTCCCGGAAACCTTCGGTGTCTATGGGAGTAGCGGCGATGCCGAACTCCGTTAGCACCCGCCCGATAAAGTGGGTTATGCCCTGGCTACGGGCCGCGAGGCGGTCATGTTCTTCCGGTGTCATCTCCATGACGTGCAGTCCATGTTTTTTGAAATATCGTACCCAGTTATCAAACACTTCTGTTCGCTGCGATACCGGGTGCATCACCATTGGCAGATTCTCGAACCCATGCTGGCTGGAATCGGGCCCGAAAAGGGGATGGGACGCGATGGTGGTGATCTCCGGCGGGAAATGTTCCTTCATGACAGTTGCCGGGTAAACCTTTACCGAGCAGACGTCGAATACCGTGGTGCCGGGTTTTAGATCGGGCGCCAGCCTGGCGGCTACTTCCTTGAAGCTGCGGATAGGCACAGCCAGGAAGATTGTGAGAGCCGCCGCCACCGCTTCCCACTCAGCCGGCCGGGCGCCAACCGCCTCCGCGCGCTCGGTAATATCGGTGATATCATAAGCCAGCACTTCACAGCTGGGGGTAAGCAACCGGGCCAGGACCGGCCCGAAGCGGCCGAACCCGATGATGCCGACAGTAGTTTTTATTTCTCCGGTTGCCATTTGTTTACTCCTAGAAACAGGGTCAGGTTATTTTTAAGGTCCTGGATGCCCTCGGTGAGAACTTCCAGATCGTATAGTTCGCCACACTTCCGGCTGCCGATGACCGCCGCCGTGGCAGGGAGTTCTCCTTTGGCCAGGCGCTCGGCGGCGTGGGCGGTGTCGTCCTCGTTGATCAGGGGGCGGGTCCAGAAGTGGTCCGCCAGGTAATCGCGGCATTGGCCCAGGGCCTGGGGGTGAGAGCGAACTTCGGTAACGTCTCCCAACTGCAGGCCGGCCCGACCCAGCAGGCACTGCTCCACCTGGGTATGAAACATCTCCACGATGTGACACCGATACTGGGCCAGGGCTTCCACGCTCTCAATCACCACGCCTCCCTGGGCATTCTCCATAGCCATGATACCGTATTCCACCTCGTCGTCTTCTATGGCCTGGAGTACCCTGGCCGAAGTGATGAGGTAGATCAGATCGTACTCGTCAATGCCGTGCCGGTCACAGAATTCCAGGGCCGCCTCCTCGCTGAAGCTCCCTTGAGCTCCCTGTATCCCTACCCGCGTTCGGGCTGGGTTGCTCATATGCTGTCTCCTTTTTCTGGGTCCTTATCACTTGTGTGCAGGGCCGCTGCCAGGGTTTGCAGATATTCCGCCGCCTCGGTTACCGGGTCAGCAGCCAGCTCCAGACGCTTTAGAAGGGCGCTGCCCACCACCACGCCGTCGGCCCTGGCGGCAATATGGCGCACATCCGCGGGTGTGGCGATGCCGAAACCAACAACAAAGGGCGTATTGGTATTGGCCC
>CAZQOY010000099.1:6802-9149 GCA_964595095.1 uncultured bacterium
CGGTAAGCGTTGATCCCGTAACTCCCAGGATGGACACGGCGTACAGCAGGTCCTCCGCCTCCCGCCCCAGCTGCTGAATACGGTCGTTGGGGGTGTTGGGGGCTACCAGGTAGATGGTGCTGAGGCCGGCTGTGCGGGCCTGCTCGAAGAATGGCGCGCCTTCATCGGGCGGCAGGTCGGGAATGATAAGCCCGTCAACCCCAGCCTTCCGAGCACGGGTCAGGAACGTATCAAGGCCCATGTTCAGCAGGGGATTGATGTAGCCCATAAGCACGATAGGCATTTGCGACTGCTCCCGGATGCGGGCCACCGTCTCCAGGACCCAGGGCACGGTAACGCCGTTGGCCAGGGCCGCCTGGCTGGTCTGCTGGATCACGGGTCCGTCGGCCAGGGGATCGGAAAAAGGCATGCCCAGCTCAACCATATGGGCCCCGGCTCTCTCAGCTGCCAGCACCAGGGGAACGGTGTTCTCCAGGCGGGGAAACCCGGCGGTTATGAAGGGTACCATCTTTTTTCCGGGGGAACGGAATAAACGGGCAATTCGCCTCATGACAACTTCCTCCCCAAGGCCTGGGCTACTGTGTGCACGTCCTTGTCCCCCCGCCCGGACAGGCACAGGACCACGCTGGCGGCGGTTGGAATGTCAATCTTGCGCAGCTGGAGCGCGGCCAGGGCATGGGCCGGTTCCAGGGCGGGGATGATCCCCTCCTTCTCCGACAACCACTGAAAGGCCGCCAGGGCCTCCTCGTCGGTGGCGGTGATGTAGGTCACCCGTCCCTGTTCCTTGAGGTAGCTGTGTTCCGGTCCCACGCCGGGGTAGTCGAGGCCGGCACTGATGGAGTGGGGCAGCTGCACCTGCCCGTCACCGGTCTGCAGGAGGTAGCTGGCCGAGCCGTGGAGTACACCTTTCGAGCCCTTGACGAGGGTAGCCGCATGGGCCCCCGAGTCCAGTCCCCGGCCGGCGGCCTCCACGCCTACCATGCGCACCGGGTCGTCCAGGAAGGGATAGAACAGGCCGATGGCATTGCTGCCGCCCCCCACGCAGGCCACCAGCAGATCCGGCAGCCCGCCCGCCTGCTGCTCGAACTGCTCCCTGGTCTCCCGGCCGATAACCGACTGGAAGTCCCGCACCAGCATCGGGTAGGGGTGAGGCCCTACCGTCGATCCCAGGAGATAGTGCGTATTTTCCACGCTGGCCACCCAATCGCGGATGGCCTCGTTGGTGGCGTCTTTGAGGGTCCGGGTGCCGGAGGATACGGGCCGCACTTCCGCGCCCAGCAGTTCCATGCGGAAGACATTAAGCCGCTGGCGACGAATGTCCTCCTCCCCCATGTACACCACGCATTCCAGGCCGAAGCGGGCGGCCACTGTAGCCGTGGCTACCCCGTGCTGGCCGGCCCCGGTCTCGGCAATAATACGGGTCTTGCCCATACGCCGGGCCAGCAGGATCTGTCCCAGTGTGTTGTTGATCTTGTGGGCGCCGGTATGGGCCAGGTCTTCCCGCTTCAAATAGAGGTCGGCGCCCAGCTCCGCGCTGATCCTATGCGCGTGGTAGAGGGGGGTCGGCCGCCCGGCGTACTGCCGGGAGAGGTGGTCGAGTTCGTCCCGGAATGTCCGGTCCGCTTTGGCCTCTGCGTAGGCCTGCTCCAGCTCGTTGAGGGCCGGGAGGAGTGTTTCCGGCACGTACCGGCCGCCGAATTCACCGAACCGCCCCCGGCTGTCGGGCTGTACGTAGCCCGTCTGGCTGGCGCATCCGGACAGGCCTGGCGGTTTGATTTTAGAAGACCTGCTCATCACTCGCCTCGGTATTTTCTAAAATGTTAAACAGGCACTCCAGCCTGGCCCGGTCTTTCACGCCGGGACCGGCCTCCACGCCGCTGTTGACGTCCACGGCATCAGGCTGGACGGCTTCAATACCGTCCAGTATGTTTTCAGGGGTCAATCCCCCGGAGAGGATCAGGGGCCTGGTAAAGGCGTCCCTGTTCGCCAGCGACCACTCAAAGGCCCGGCCCGTGCCGCCGTATCTGCCCGCTTTGTGGGTATCAAGCATGATGGCGTGTACGTCGTAGAGGCGGGTGGCGGCCGGGTCGAAATCAGTGCCCACGTGAAAGGTCTTGATGACGGGAACGATCACCCCTTGGCAGGCCTCCGGCGGCTCATCACCGCTGAGCTGGACAAGATTCAGATCCACCTCTTCTACAATGGCATTGATTTCCTCGGACGACGCATTCACGAATACCCCCACCTTACGGACGTGGCTGCCGATCGCCTCGGCAATGGTCCTGGCCTGGCTTGGTGCAACGTATCGTGGGCTGAGGGGATAAAAGATAAATCCCAGCGCCGCCGC
>CAZQOY010000100.1:0-3432 GCA_964595095.1 uncultured bacterium
TTTCTTTACCAGGACCTGGGCGTTCAGGGTCTGATGATCGGCGGCGGCGGTTGGCAGGGGGACCAGGACAGACGGACGGCCCAGGTAGGTAAGCTCGGCAAGGGTCATGGCCCCGGCCCGGCTCACAACCAGGTCAGCTGCCATGAATGCGGCGGCCATATCGGTAATGAACGGGATAAGGGTCACCCTTTCATCGGTGCCGATCGCCTGCCTGAGACGTTCGTAGTGAGCCGTTCCCGTCTGCCACAGCAGATGCACCATCATTTTGTCGGTGTAAGTGCGCCAGTGGCCCAGGAAATGGTTATTCAAAGGCCGGCTTCCCTGACTGCCGCCGAGGACAAAAACCACCTGTCCCCGGGGCGGCAGTCCCAGCTGTTCCCGGGCTGTTTTCCGGCTGGGGAGATGGTTGCAGTTAAATCGGACGGGGTTGCCGGTAAGTACCCACTTGCTGGCGTGAATGTACTGGGCCGATGATTCATAGGTAAGACAAACCACATTCGCTCTCTGTGCCAGGCGCCTGGTTGTCATGCCGGGATAGGCGTTCTGTTCATGAATCAGGGTGGGTATCCCCCTCTTCTGGGCCGCCATGAGGGGCAAACCCGATGCGTAGCCACCCGTCCCCACCACCACGTGAGGTTCAAACTCATTCATGATCTGACGGCAGCGCCGCCGGGAGACCGCGAACCGCCAGGGAAAGATGAGATTGCGCCCAAGCGATACCGGCCCCAGGCCGCGCTGAATGCCACGAATATTCAGCGGGTAAAAGACCTCATTCTCCCCCGACAGGACCCGCGCTTCCAACCCGTACCTGGAGCCTACAAAGCGGATATCGGAGCGGTCGTCCATTTCCCTCAGGCCCCGGGCAATGGCCAGGGCGGGGAAAAGATGACCACCTGTGCCGCCGCCGGCCAGCAATATACGCAGCCTCCTATGATCTCGCTCTGGCATGAACCAGTTTCCGATCCCACCGTCTCCGGCGGTTTGCAGATGAAATGTTCAATAATATCCCCAGGCTGATCAGGGTAAAGACCATGTGGGTACCTCCGTAACTGATAAGGGGCAAGGGGATTCCAGTGTTGGGAAGGACCTCCGTTACTACGGCGGCGTTAACCAGTACGTAGGTCATGAGGTTGAACACGATACCCAGGGCCAGGAACATGCCGAACCGGTCGGGGGCATTCCTGGCGATGACAATACCCCGTTGAAAGAGCCAGAAAAATGCTATCAGCAACAGTATAGCCCCCACAAAACCCAGCTCCTCACCAACGATGGCGAAAACAAAGTCCGTATGCGGTGCCGGCAGAAACAGCTTTTTCTCCACGCTGTTGCCCAGTCCCTGGCCCAGCCAACCGCCGTTACCCAGACTTATCAGCGACTGGGATATCTGGTATTCCGCTTCGGGTGAATCCACCAGTCCCAGGAAAGTCTGGATTCGTATGCGGCGATAGGGTTCCACCATCATAAACAGTGTCAGAAGAGGCAGTGATATTGCCGAGAGGCCGGCCAGATGTTTCCCTCGTGCACCTCCCAGAACCAGTATAGTAAGCCCTAAAAGTCCAGTCAGGGCGGCAGTCGAGAAATCGGGCTCAGGAAGGATGAGCAGCATAGTACATCCGATGACTACCACCGGAGGGAGAAAGCCTCGTCCGAGATGGGTGAAGTGGGCACCCTTGCGGTCCATATAGGCAGCGAGGTAGATGATAAGGCTCAGCCGGGCAAAATCGGATGGCTGAATCGAGATGGGCCCTAACGGGAGCCATCGCCCCGCGCCTTCCCGGCCAGTGGCATGATGAACGATGAGAGTTACGACCAGCAGGGTCAGTGAGCCCACCAGCAACCAACTGGCAAATCTCTTTAGACGGTGGTAATCCAAGCGGCTGCAGACGAAGAGCAGGGCAGATCCCAGCAGGACGCGCACCACCTGGCGCTTGAAGAAGAACATGTGGTCCCCGGTGGTGTCTGCGGCCATGTCGGCGCTGGAGCTGTATAGCATTACAATCCCCACCCCAACGAGACTGAAAGTGAGCAGCAGGGTCCAGGTATCATATCGCTGTGCAGCGGCAGCGCTACGCATGAACAGCCTCCCGCTGATAAGCAAGGACCAGTCGGCGGAAAGTATCACCCCGTACTTCGAAGCTGGCGAACTGGTCGAAGCTAGCGCAGGCGGGAGCGAGGAGCACGACATCGCCGGGTTCACCGGCCTGATGGGCGTGTTCCACAGCTGCGGCGAATTCTCGTTCGAGATGGACGGGAACCAGCCCCTGGAAGATATCCATGAGGCGCAGTCCCACCTGGCCGTAGGTAACAAGCTGTTTCACCCTGCCGCTGATCAGGTCGCTAAGCTCGGGGTAGTCAGTGGCCCCCTTGTCACTGCCGCCGAGGATGAGGATGATACTGCCGTCAAAGCTGGCCAGGGCCGCTCGGGTTGAGGCCACGTTGGTGGCCTTGGAGTCGTTATAGTAGCGGACTCCGTTAATCTCCGCTATCAGCTCCAGCCGATGCGGCAGCCCTTCAAACCGCCGCATTACCAGGGCGATGGCGGACGCCGGTACATCCATAAGATGAACGACTGAAGCCGCGGCGAGAAAGTTCATGACGTTGTGAGATCCGGGCAGGGTCAGCTCGCTCAGAGGGAGAAGACGCTCTCCCTGGCAGAGAATCCAATCATTTTCGCACGCAAATAAGGCCCCTTCAGCGGGTTCAGCGGCGAAGGGGACTGTGTTCTCCTGTCCCTCAAATGCGGAGCGGAAGAAGCTGTCGTCCCGGTTATACACGATCCACCCGGCTTCGTCCGCGTTCTTCACCAGTTCCAGTTTGGCCTGCCCGTAGGCCTCCATGCCGGAGTACCGATCCAGGTGGTCAGGGGAAAGGTTCAGGAACATGGCTACATCGGGCTTGAAGTGGTCCAGGTGCTCGGCCTGGAAGCTGCTTACTTCCACCACCTGCACCGGCGAGACCGGCCTCAGATTGCGCTCTTCAAGGACATTGTCGGCGAAGGGGACACCAATATTGCCACCCAGGAAGCTGCGGAACCCGCCAGCCGCCATCATCTGGTGAATCATGGTAGTGACCGTGGACTTGCCGTTGGAGCCGGTGACGGCGATAACCGGTGCTGAGGTGAACCTGCCGGCCACCTCCACCTCGCTCAGTATGGGCAGTCCCTGCTCCAGGCAGGAGACTACCAGGGGATGGTTGTCCGGGATACCGGGGCTCAGGACCAGGATCTGGGCTTTTAGCTTATCAGACACATAATCTTTGGTCAAAATGGCGATATCAGGGATGTTCAGGTCCCGAGCAATTTCTTCCCGGGTTTTCCGGTCATCTATGAGGGTGATGCTGATCCCGACAGCGTGCAGGAGGCGGCAGACAGCCAGTCCGCTGCGACCGGCCCCCAGAATCAGGATTTCCTGACCGGACAAGTCAGGGGCCGTG
>CAZQOY010000100.1:3442-9137 GCA_964595095.1 uncultured bacterium
ATTGTTTTTGATGCCGATATCACTATAATACCTTGAAGGTCGACAGGCTGAGTAACGCCAGGAGAATGCCCATGATCCAGAAGCGGATCACCACCCGGCTCTCGGGCCAGCCGCACAGCTCGAAATGGTGGTGCAGGGGTGCCATACGGAACACGCGCCGGCCCTCGCCGGTGATACGCTTGGAGAGCTTGAAGTAGCCCACCTGGATCAAGACACTGAGGACTTCCGCCACGAATATACCGCCGATGAGTATCAGGAGGATTTCCTGCTTGAGGATAACCGCCATGCAGCCCAGCGCCGCACCCATGGCCAGCGAGCCGGTGTCTCCCATGAAAACCTCCGCGGGCTTGGCGTTAAACCAGAGGAATCCCATGCACGCTCCCAGGAGGGCCATGGCAAAGATGAACAGCTCTCCCGTACCGGGCAGATAGAAAACATTGAGATAATCACTGAAGTCCACCCGTCCCATAATGTAGGCGATAGCGCCGAAGGCCAGAACGGCAATGGCCATCAGCCCGGTAGCCAGCCCATCGAGACCGTCGGTAAGGTTGACGGCGTTGGAGGTCCCGGTAATGACCAGGATTACCAGCGGGATGTACAGGAAGCCCAGGTCCAGCGATCCGTCAGCCATGAAGGGAAGGCTGATGGAGGAGCGGATTTCCGTATTTGCCGGCCAGAAGTACAGCCAGCCGCCAATGATCAATCCCAGGCTTACCTGTCCAGCCAGTTTGCGTCGGGCGATGAGTCCGTCAGGATACTTGCGGATATCTTTCAGGTAGTCATCCAACAGGCCAATCAGACCCATCCACACCAGCGCCAGCAGGGCCATAAGAACGTAGGGCTGTTCCAGCCGGGCGAACAGGATTGTGGGCAGCAAAACTGCAATGAGAATAATCGTGCCGCCCATAGTAGGGGTTCCCTTCTTGGTGACGTGGGTAATGGGCAGCGTCGTGCTGATGGTTTCTCCGATCTGCATGCGGGTGAGCCAGCGGATCATAGCCGGGCCGATCCAGAAGGTAATCAGTAATGCCAGCACCGCCGCGGAAGCCCCGCGAAAGGTGATATATCGTAAGAGGTTGAATCCGAAAAACCAGTCCCGGAGCGGCAGGAGTAGGTGGTACAACATGGCTAGTGGTTAAACACCTCCTTGATAACGGTTTCCATGGCCATTCCCCGGCTGCCTTTGACGTAGACCACGTCCCCTGCCGCCACGGTCTGAGCCAGCGTGTGGCTCAGCTCCGACTTGTCGCCGAAGTGATGGGCTTCCAGACCCGCCGAAAGGGCCGTGCAACAGGTACTCCTGGTTTCCGGACCGTAGCAGAAGATCAGATCTATACCACGAGCGGCGGCGAGCTCGCCTATCCGCCGGTGATGCTCTTCTGAAAATCGGCCCAGTTCCAGCATGTCACCAATCACCGCGATGCGCCGTCCTTCGGCTGGAAGACGGAGCAGGGTTTCCAGTCCCGCCAGAGTGGAAGCCAGGTTGGCGTTATACGAATCGTCTATTACGGTAACGCCGTCAATCTGGAAAATCTCCCCGCGGCCCGGGGGAAGTGTAAATCCCTCTATGGCTTCCCTGATCATCTCCGGCGGTACTTCGAAATGGGTTCCTGCGGCAGCAGCGGCCAGGGCGTTCTCCGCCAGGTGAGCACCTGAATGGGGGAGCCGGATACGCAGGTCGGTACCCACCGCCAGCTCACCGCTGGACGCAGCTTCCTCGTAGCAGCCGGTAAAATCAGCGGGATGGTTGAAGCCGTAGGTGTAGCGCCGGGCGGGGGTTTCCATGCGGGCAACGGCTGGATCGTCAATATTCACTACGGCGGTTCCGTCGGGCGGCAGGGCCTTGAACAGGGCTTCCTTTTCCCGGACGACACCCTCCTTGTCCTTCAGATGAGCCACATGGGTTTCGCTCACGTTTGTGATCAGGCCCACATCCGGCCGGGCCAGACGGGCCAGATAGGCGATCTCGCCGGGCCGGTTAGAGCCCAGCTCCAGGACCATAACCTCGGTATCCCGACCCAGGCGCAAAAGGGTCAAAGGCAAACCAATGGTGCTGTTATAACTGCTCTCCGTGCCCAGTACTTTGTACTGCTTTGCCAGGACCGCTACCACCAGGTTCTTGGTAGTGGTCTTGCCGTTGGAGCCGGTGATGGCCACCACCCGCGGCGCATACATTTCCCGCCAGACCTGAGCCAGAGCTCCCAATTCCTGGATGTTGTCAGGTACCCTGATGCCTACGGTGGGGGAAGGCAGCGGGGATATATCGCGCTCTATCATCACAGCTACTGCGCCGGCCTTTATCGCCTGAGGTATAAAGTCGTGGCCGTCTGCCCGGCTGCCCACGATGGGTACAAACAGGTCCCCGGCCCGTGTCTTCCGGGAGTCGATGGTAATCCCCCTGATCTCAGGGGTGCCCTTCAGGCCGTAGCGGTCGCCCAGCAGCCTGGTGAATCGCTCCGGTTCGGCCAGTTCAATCCTCATGGTAGAATCTCACCGCTGGAATTTTCACCACAGAGAACACAGAGAGCACAGAGAAAAGAGAATTTTAAATAAGCTGATAGGATAGAAGAGTAGTTCATGGTTTTAATAGAAAACATTCTCAGCGAACTCAGCGGTCTCCACGGTTATTCTCCGTACGTCTCGACGATTTCAACATCGTTGTGGTAAACTTTTTCCATCCCGATGATCTCGTAATCCTCCCGGCCTTTACCAAGGACCAGGAGTATCGAGCGGTCGGTCGTGGTGCCCAGGGCGTGGAGCAGGGCTTCCCGCCGGTCGTTAATGACCACATGTTTACCGCGGTTCAGTCCGTTAAGTATGTCGGCGTTGATCTGTTCCAGGCTCTCGGTCCGGGGATTATCAGAGGTGATTATCAGCCGGTCCGAATAGGCCTCTGCCTGGGCGGCCATGAGGGGGCGTTTAGCGCGGTCCCTGTCGCCGCCGCAGCCGAAAAGAGTTATGATCTCCGCATCCTTGGGCGCCAGCTGGCGGATGGTGCCCAACAGCTTGGTGTAAGCGTCCGGGGTATGGGCATAGTCAATGAAGACCCTCCCGCGAGCGACGGAAGGGATACACTCCAGCCGGCCGGAAACTGCCGTTACCGCCGAGATGCCTTCTTGAATAGCTCCTATGGGAATCTCCAGAGCCAGGGCCGTAGCCGCAGCCGCCAGCAGGTTCTCCAGGTTATACTGCCCCACCAGCCGGCTTTCAATAGACAACGTCTGACCCTGATAGACCAGGTTGGCCACCGTTACCTCCAGGCTCAGTCCCATATCAGCTACCCGTAGATCCGTCTGGCCGCCGGACAGGCCCGCATCCCTCCCCAGGCTGTAGGTAACTACCGGTCCCGGAGCCGCCTCAGTAAACTGCTTCGCATGCGGGTCGTCCAGGTTGACAACGGCGGGCCGGTCGGCGGGAAGCAGCTGGAAAAGGCGCAGCTTGGACTCCAGGTAGTCATCCATGTCGTGATGGTAATCCAGGTGGTCCTGGGTGAAATTGGTAAAGACCACCGCGTTGAAGTCAACATCATCCACCCGGCGCTGTTTCAGAGCATGGGATGAGACTTCCATCACTATCCCCTGAATATCTTTTTCCAGGAGATCGGAAAAAATCCTGTGGATCTGATCGGCTTCCGGTGTGGTGAACCCGGTGGACTGCCGGGTCTGTTCCCACTGCAATCCCAGGGTGCCGACAATGGCGGTGGGAAGCTGATGGGCTCGAAGGATAGCCGCCAGGACCTCCGCGGTAGTGGTTTTCCCGTTAGTACCGGTGATGCCGATGACCGACATGCGCCTGCTGGGATGCTGATTGAAGTTGGCCGCCATGCGGGAATACGCCGCTGGCGGGTCTTCCACCTCGATGTAGGGGCATAGAAGAGCTTGTGGTTGTGGTGAAGGGCCGGCAACCGCCGCTGCGCCGTTGTTGATGGCCTGCGGGATGTACTCGATCCCCTGGACATGAAGACCGGGGAGGGCTACGAACAGGCCGCCGGGTATTACCTGCCGGGAGTCGTGAGTCAGGCCGGTGATGTCCAGTTCCGGCAGCGGAGTCCTTGCATCAATTCCGTTCATGATCTGCCGCAGGAACATCACTGTGAGCTGCCTTCCGGGGCGAGTGTGATCAGGCATACCTCGTTAAGATCCATCAGCGCCCCGGGTTTAATAGACTGCCGGACCACCTGTCCGGACCCTTCCATCCGCAGGCGCACTCCGGCCCGTCGTGCCAGCCGCAGGGCTTTACGCAGACTGACCCCCTGGAAATCCGGCACCACCCCCGGGGTAGTGTCAGCCGGCAACAGACCTGCGATGGCCAGGGTGTAGGGGACAGGCGACTTTTGCTGTGCAGGCATTTGCGGCGGCTGAGGCGGGACATAAAAATCATCACCCTGATTCAGGATACGTTTGATAGTGTTGCGGACGATTGGTGCTGCCGCTCCACCTCCGAAATGGCTACCGTACTTCGGGCTGTCCACCGCTACTATGCAAACCAGTTGGGGTTGGTCGGCGGGGAACATGGCGGCAAAGGTGGCCATGAACTCCTTATCGGAATAGCTGCCGTTGAGGAATTTCTGGGCTGTGCCGGTTTTTCCGGCGATAGTGTAACCGGGCAGGCGAGCCTCACTCCCGGTGCCCTTTTCAACCACGTCATACAGGATACGTCGCAGCTGCTTCATGGTGGCAGGTGACGCTACCCGGCGAATGACCTCGGGACGGTTGGCGACCAGTTCTTTAGCCTTCGGGCTATGTATGCTGGTAACGAGCAACGGCCGCATAAGCAGGCCTCCATTTGCAATCGCACTGTAAATCAGGGCCAACTGCAGCGTAGTTACACCTACTTCATGCCCCATGGCAATCCCTCCGGTAGATACTACACTCCAATCCACGGGTTTCCTGAGAAGTCCCGGTGATTCGCCAGGTAAGCCGATGCCGGAGCGGGCTCCCAGCCCGAAGCGGTAACAAAACCTGTAAATGAGGTCTGGCCCGAGATTTTCGGCAATCTTGACAATACCGATGTTACTGGAATGGGTGATGATTTCCGAAAACGTCAGAGTTTTCCGGGGATAAGTGTCCTTTATCAGCAGGTTGTGATAGGCAAACTCCCCGTTTTCGCAGTCGAATTCGTCCATAGGGGAATAAACATCGGCATCCAGGGCGGCGGTGGCGGGAACCACTTTAAGGGTAGACCCAGGTTCATACATATCGGTGATGGCCCTCAAACGCTGGTCGGCCACCGGACTTGCCCACGGGCGATTGGGATCGAAACTGGGGTGCTGGGCGAGTGCCAGTATCTCCCCGGTGCGGGGATCAATCAGAATACCGTTAATGGCCCTGGGTGCCAAGCGCTCGTAGGCCCAGGCCAGCTCCTCCTGGAAAATGGACTGGTAGTCGATGTCGATGGTCAGCCGGAGCCGGGCTCCGTGACGGGGCGATTGGCCATCATCCCCTGAAGAAGAGAGGACACGTCCCTTCGCGTCGCGTCTTAATACCTGCCATCCGCTTTCGCCACGAAGGAACGTGTCATACTCCAATTCAATCCCGGAGATACCTTTGCCGTCAACATCGGTGAAGCCCACCAGCGGGGCAGTAATGTGGCTATAGGGGTAGCGCCGCCGTACTTCCCGACGCACAATAAGTCCCCGGGGCTGGAAGGCGAGAATCTCTTCGCACCGGCGACGGGGAACGTAGCGTTCCAGCCA
>CAZQOY010000101.1:0-5298 GCA_964595095.1 uncultured bacterium
GCGGCCATTAATCGTCTACAGGGGTTGGATATTCTCACTGAATTCACGGGTAGGCGGCGCAACCGGTTGTTTTCATATCATCAATACTTAGACATCCTAAAAGAAGGTACTGAACTTGAGCAGTAGAGGAATGCCCGGGAAACCTTCCCGCTATCCTCGTGCTACCGTGAATAACTCAGCAGCCACTCGTACAGCTCCGGATTGTCATAGGTCCTGGTCCAGCTATCGTGGCCTGTGTCGGGATAAATGGTCAGGCGAGGGCTGCAGCATTCCCTGATGGCCGCCTTCGAGCAGGGCGACCTGGAGGCGGTGCGGGATTACGTCATGCGCGACGTGGAGGCAACCTACCAGCTGTTCCTGAAGATCAAGGGGTACCTGTGAATTGACTAGGTTAAGCCAGCGATCACAATACCGCTCCGTGCCGCAGATTAGAACTGCCACTCAGAAATATTTTTAGTAAATACAACAACGACGCTAGGCACTTGTTGCCTTTGATACAAAAAAATGCAACAAATGTACTAGCTTCTAGCGTTAATGCAGAATTGTGCAATATTGTGCAATTACATGTTGTTTTAATGCATATTCAGGTGTTATAATGCAGTAAGGCAACACGCAGTGGAAGCTGGGAGAGATGAAACCTGAGAATTATCAAAGCAACCGGGTCGGAAGGGTTGTCAAGCACCCCAGGGATTACTGGACTTTTATTCCTGATAATTTCCCGCCTGAAATCGAATACTCATCAACAATCGTCAAATTGCTCGGTGATGCGTCAGGCTTTCTTGGTGAATTGGGGGGAGTGGGGCGACAGCTGCAAAATCCATATATGTTGGTTGGACCGGCCATTCGGCGTGAGGCAGTGCTCAGTTCCCGGATCGAAGGCACTCTATCTGGTATGGACGACCTCTTTTTCTTTGAAGCCCGGCCACAGGAGAAGCCTGCGAAAACAGATGTCCGGGAAGTCCATAATTACGTAGTAGCCATGGAGTACGGTCTTGACCGGCTGGGTTCCCTGCCGGTCAGTTCCCGTTTCACCCGCGAGCTCCACGAGCGCCTTATGAAAGGAGTACGAGGCCAGCAGGCCACTCCCGGCGAATTTCGCACTACCCAAAACTGGATCGGGCCTCCAGGATGTACCCTGAACGAGGCAACTTATGTCCCTCCCCCTCCAGAGGAAATGGGAGATCTGCTTAGTTCCTGGGAACAATATATTCACGATTCGTCAACTGATGTACACAATTTGATTCGCCTGGGAGTGATCCACGCCCAGTTCGAGCTAATCCATCCCTTTGCTGACGGAAATGGAAGAATTGGACGACTACTTATTGCTTTACTGATGTGCCATTGGGAATTGCTTCCCCAGCCCTTACTATATCTGAGCGCTTTTTTTATGAGGAACCGCGACAGCTATTACCGGCATCTGTTAGATATCAGTCAGCACGACGCATGGGAAGCATGGATCGAGTTTTTTCTCCAGGGCACGCATGAGCAATCGCAGGAAGCCCTTACTTCAGCCAAGGCACTTATTGATTTGAATGCACGATACCGTAAAGTGTTGGAGGGTGAAAGGGTACCTTTAGTAACCTACAGTATAATCGACCGGCTGTTCACCAATCCGGTAATCACTGTTCCATTTATTCGCGACCGGTGGGACATCCATTACCACACCGCCCAGAACGCTATCAATCATCTTGAGCGGCTAGGCATCTTGCGAGAAGTCACCGGCCAACGTCGGTACCGGGCATGGGTGGCGGAGACGATCATGGATATTCTTATTGGTCGTAACCTTCCATGATAGCATTTGTACTGATAAGCAGCCAATTCAGCCTTTCTTCTGGCCCATTCCTCCCGCTAAAGAAAAAGATAGAGCCCCAAGTTTTCTTAAGGCCCTCCTTAAAGAAAGTATGCTTTCTTTAGAGTGGCCTGTCCGTCGTCTGTCGATTGAGGCCCCGCGCTACGCCGCTTCCCTGGCCGAAGAGGAAACGGTGGCGTTCTCTGGATGAGGTTCCTTATTGACATGCTTCTGCCGCCAGGGTATAGATTGTGCAGGTTGTCTGTGGAAACTGGTTGACAATATTCGGACTTACAGCTTACTATCGGATGGTTTTATATCCAATACAAATGAGTTGGCAGTGTATAAAGACCCGAGTAGACGGGATCGATTGTTGCTATGCTGTTAAAATGCCGCATAATAATAGTTATGTGGCTCTAATAGTTTAGGAGAAAATAACGTGACAGAAAGTATTAATAAACTTCTAGAAGAAGTAGAAAATTGCAAAATTTGTGATACAATTATCGGCTATAAAAAATTTCCCTTAAAATCCCACGGTAATCTAACTTCAAAATTTATCTTAGTATCAGAAGCACCTGGGAAAGACAGCATATCACAATGCAAGTACTGGACTGGAGTTGGAGGAAAGATATTAAGATTTGCACTTGAAGGTTTGGATAAAGAATTAGAGGATATATTTTATCTCACAGATATTGTAAAATGTTGGCCTATTGAAAACGAGGGGAATAGAATTCCTTATGATAATGAGATTGTAAATTGCTCGAATTATTTATATAAGGAAATAGATATATTACAACCTAAATTAGTTTTATCACTTGGGAAAACTTCCTCTGAGTTCATCCTTAAGCAAGAAATTACTTTAAAAACTTCACACGGAAAGTTGTTCGATCTAAATGAAAAGACAAAAGTTTTGGTTATGTATCATCCAAGTGGAATTGATCGGTTTATGAAGCGTGAAACTTATGTTGAGCAGCTTACGAAAGTTTTCTACAAACTTATTCAGAATGATTTAAGTAATTTAGAAAACATCTTTGTAGAACAACAAGATGAAACCAAGCCAAAAAAGGAAGAAGTTTTGAGTAAAACTTCCTCCTCTCGATTTAACGCACAAATAGGTGTTTCCTTCATTCTACCTGCGCCTGGTAACTCAATTACTAAAGCAGATGTTTCTAAAAATCAATTAAGGATTACAGCAGCTTTTAAGAGTTATTTTCCTAATTCAGATGTTTTGTTGACCATCAAATTTAAGGATGAGGTATTTTCTGTTAAGTTTTCTCATAGAGGTAGACGTTCACATATTCTTAAGCTAGGGTCAAAATTAATGAATAAATTAAATCTTAACTTGACAAATAAAGTAAAGATTACAAAGACTGGTTCAACTGAATTTGTAGTTGAAAAATTATAAACATTTAGCTGCCACATAACAACTCAATGCACCCGATCGCAAACGCGCCCTCGGTTTACGTTATACTATCAGAGTAATCGGTCTTTCTTCGGTTAGGTACGGTTCGTAAAAGCGGCGGGTGGTCTAGCAGCCGTTTGCCCACGTCCACTATGAGTGAGATAGAACGGCTCTACCCGCCTTTCAGCCCCCTCCTAATACCCCCGCCCCCAGTCCGCCAGGTGCCGCAGCCGCCCGCCCGCCCGGTAGCGGGAAAGGTTGGCCT
Organism: uncultured bacterium; assembly: GCA_964595095.1. Lineage (GTDB taxonomy): Bacteria > Fidelibacterota > Marinisomatia > SCGC-AAA003-L08 > TS1B11. Next base: position 3,457 of record CAZQOY010000101.1, read on the forward strand.
CGAAGACGTCGGCGATAGGTTTCAGGGGGCTTATGACCATCAAGTGCTCGCTGGGAATCTGTTGCCGTTCGTACCTCTGGCTGGTTACTTTAGCCGGAAGCAGCATACCGGGTAGGGTAAAGGAATGGTTAAAAAAGTACACGGTTGATAGTGCCCTGTTGAATTGGCATGAAATTTCTCGTATGATTGAGAGTTCCATACAGGATCATCCTTGATAGAAGTTGAAACGCCACTTGGTTTTGTTGTTCGCGTGAAGGACGATCACTGGAAACTCATCACAACCGTAAAGCACCCTGTCATGGCTGGTCGTAAGGAGGACGTAGCCGATACGCTGAAAAATCCGGATGAAGTTCGGCAGAGTAAAACCGACCCCAGCGTGTTTTTATTTTACAAGACTGAACGTGCCGAAAGATGGTTATGCGCTGTCGCCAAAAGAATGAATGCTGAAGGTTTCCTAATCACAACTTATCCTACGGATGCTATCAAGGAAGGAAAGCAGATATGGCCGAAGTAAAAGTATACTACGACCGGGAAGGGAATACGCTCACGGTCTGGTTCGGTGATCCTCAGGAAGAACACGTCTGCGAAGAAACCGGGGATGAGGTAATCCTGATGAAAGATCGCTCGGGACGGGTCATCGGTTTTGAAAAACTCAACTTCGCTGAAACGCAGCCAATGCCTGTGCGAGTGGCTTTTGAAACCCTGACCGCTTGAGGGTCAACCCCGTACATCCCCGGTGTAGTTAGCCAACATAAATTCAGGCCGCTCAATACCCCCGCCCCCAGTCCACAAGGTGCCGCAGCGGCCGACCAGAAAGCGGTTGACAAGGTCAGGTCGGTGGCTTACTATTCTACATGATGGAAAAGGTACGCTGATGGTTCAGCAATTCACCCTGGATGTGGCGTGAAGTGGCGTGCCACTGAGTTTTAACGTTAACCCGACAATTACAGAGTGAGGCGTCTAACATGGAAAAAGTAGAAGATATTCAGGCTGCAATTGAATCTCTCCCGGAAGATGAATACGTTCGCCTGAGAAATTGGTTCTCTGAAAAGGACTGGGAAAAATGGGATAGGCAGATTGAAGTTGACTCCGAATCTGGGAAACTGGACTTCTTAGTCAAAGAAGCCGTTGAAGAAAAAGCTGAGGGAAAGCTCAGAGAATTCTAAATGCACCGGGTAACAAACCGCTTTTGGAAATGCTTCGAGGGCCTTCCCAAACCCGTTCAAAGGGTATCGAAAAAGAACTTTGAGATACTCAAAACGAATCCTTCGCATCCATCCCTCCATTTCAAGAAAGTTGGTCAGCTTTGGTCAGTTCGGGCTGGATTCAATCACAGGGCGCTTGCCGTTGAGGACGGTGAAAACTTCATTTGGGTTTGGATCGGCGATCACGACGAATACGAACGAATGATCAAGCAAACGGGTTAACAATGCAATCAAGCTGTTCCTCGTAAACTCGGGCAGCTTATTGTTACCGCTAGCCCACGCTCCCCATTCAGGAGCACCCCAGATCTACCCGCCTTCCAACCTCCCCCCCTAATACCCCCTCCCTCTGTCCACCTGGTGCAGCAGCGGCTGGCCCGCCTGGTCCCTGGCCAGATTGGTCTCGAAGACATCGGCGATAGGCCCGGGCAGGCTCAGGGCCGCCACGTGGGGCGTGATGGTCACGCCCGGCAGCGACCACAGGGGGCTGTCCTCCGGCAGGGGTTCCTCGGGAAACACGTCCAGCACCGCCCCGGCGATCCAACCCTCCTCTACCGCCCGCATCAGGCTGGCCTCGTCTATAACGTCTCCCCGCCCGATGTTGATAAACACGGCTGAGGACCGGCACCTGTTAAGGGTC
>CAZQOY010000101.1:5308-9034 GCA_964595095.1 uncultured bacterium
GTATCGGGTGTACTGGGGAGGATGTTCACCAGGTAGTCAGTCCCGGCGAGGAATTCGTCCAGCCGCGCCGGCGTAAATACCCGCTCCACGCTGGTGACCGGTTCTGACCTGGTGCGGAGTCCCCATACGGTCATGCCGAAGGCCCCGGCCGCCCTGGCAACCGCCGAGCCGATGTCTCCCACTCCCAGGATGCCCAGTGTCAGGTCTGACAGCTGTCGGTATACTGCCCGCTGCCATTGGCGAGCCTGCTGCTGCAGGGCCAGCTCCAGCAGGTGGCGCTCCCGGGCCAGGATGTGGGCCAGTACGTACTCGGCCATCAGGGGACCGAACACCCCCTTGATCCGGGTCAGCTGGTAGTCCCGGCGCGAGCTATCCTGGAAAAGGGAATCGACCCCCGCATAGGTGGACTGGAGCCACTTCAGCTTCGCGGCTCGGTCCAGGTGGGGAGCCACTAGCGCGGGATCGGCCACCACCACTTCAGCCAGGGTGATGGCCTGGCTGGTGTCCTCGTTGGTTTTGGCTCGCACCAGCTCGATCCCCGGAAGTTGCCGGCCACGCAGCTCCTGCTCCAGCCCGCTGATCCGAGTCACCAGCAGGACGCGCAGACCAGCACTATTATTGGAGCGCCACATGACCGGGTCTAGAAATCGTCGGGGAGCTGGCTGTCGAACACAAGGATCGCCGGGCCGGTGATGGTTACATCCTTCCACTCATGATCGAACGCCACCGTCAGCTCGCCGCCGGGGTTGATGACCCTGACGGGGCTGGTCATGCCGCCCGAGGTGGCCGCCTCGAAGCAGGCCGCCACATTGCCGCTGGCGCAGGAGCGCATCACCGCCTCCACCCCTTTCTCGTAGGTGATCACCTTAAGGGTATGGGGATCGATGCGCTGATAGAAATTCACATTGATTCCTCGGGGTTGGAAGGCCTTGTCACAGCGAATGGGCGGGCCGTTTCGGGCTACCAGCTCCTCGTCGAGGTCGTCCACCTCGATGGCGAAGTGGGGCGCTCCCGAATCCACGTGGCGGCCCCGAAAACCGCAGACCTCCAGCATCTCCGTGACGTGGCGGGGGGCCAGGATCTGCAGCCGGACCTGGCCGTCGGGCAGCAGCTCGGCCTCATGCCGGCCGGCCCCGGTCTGCACGATAACTTTCCCGCTTACGCCCTCCCGGCGGCAATAGAATGCCACCGCACAGCGGCTGCCGTTAGCACAGAAAGTTTCCCAGCTGCCGTCGGAGTTGTAATAATCGAGCGCAAAGTTCAAATCCGGCTTGTTAGGGGGGGAGATAATCAGGGCAGCGTCGGCGCCGACGCCCTTATGGCGACTGCACACCCGCTGGATAAAGCCCGGATCGCGAATCGAGTCGGGACAGTGCCCGGCGTCAAAAAGGACGAAGTCGTTGCCGTTGCCGTGGGCCTTGGTGAAAGGGATCATGATTCACCTGCGGACACAATTACTTACCCTTCATCAGCCGGATCAATCCCGGAACGTCCTCGAACCCATCTACCAGCCAGGTGGGCTGCTCGCCTTCGATAGCGCGCCGCCATTCGGGTTCCGGGCGGCGGACCACAATCAGGCTGGACATGTCGTTCAGCCGGGCGACACGGGCGTCGTTGGGTGTATCACCGATTAGGATGGTGTCTGCGGGAGGGAAGGATTCGTGGAGCACGTCCCAGGCGCGTTCATGGGCGATCCAGGGGAGGTCCTCGCGGGCGTTGCCGTCACCGCCATACACTCCAAAGGCGAACAGCTCCCACAGCCCCGTGCGGGCCAGCTTGACCCGGGCCCCCCGTTCCATGTTGCCCGTGAGCAGGGCCGGCACCCAGTTTTCTGTCAGGCAGGCCCGCACCAGCGCCTCCGCGCCGGGAAAGACCCGCACGTCGTCAGAGGCCGGCAGGCGTTCTTCTTCAATGGTCAGGAAGTGCTCGAGAACGGTGCTGATATCGCCGTTGGATGGGGGGCTGCCCGTTCCGTGCCGCGCGAGTGCATTTCGTATAATAGTGGGATCGGTCATGCCGGCGACGTCATGAAAAGTGATCTCTACCTTGCTGCCCAGGAAATGGGAGATAGACTCATTCAGGGCTTGCCGTGGGATCGGGCCGGGCGAGAGCAGGGTGCCGTCTACGTCAAAAAGGATAAGCTTGCGCCGCGCCATTACTGCCGCGCCTAACCGATGCGGTGGCGTTTGAGCAGATACTCCGACAGGGCCAGGTCGAGCGGCTTGTCGGTTGTGATCTGCAGGTAGTCGATGTTCTGTTGCCGGCAGCGGGTGCGGTAGGTTTCGATAAACTGGCGCATCTGTTGATTATACGCCTTCTGGATATGCCAGGGCTCGGTAGTGATCATTTCTCCGGTCTCCAGGTCCCGAAAGCGGGTACGGGAGGAGAAGTCAAATTCGAGTTCCTGGGGATCAAGGATGTGGAAAACGATGACCTCGTGGCGTTTGTGCCGGAAATGTCTCAGGCCCATTAAGACCTGGTCCGGATCGTCGAACAGGTCGGAGATCAGGATGATGAGACCCCGCTTGACGATGGACTTGGCCAGCTGGTGCAGGACGGGCGCGATTTCGGTCTCCGGCCCCGGCTGGATATCGGACATGCGGCCCAGGAGGACATCCAGGTGGCTGGGCTTGGCCCGGGGGGCCAGGTACTGGCGCAGCTGGGAATCGAAAAGCGCCAGGCCGATGGCATCCTGCTGCTTGAGCATGAGGTAAGCCAGGGCCGCCGCCAGGGTCTGGGCGTAGGTCAGCTTGCTCACGCTGTGGGAAGCAAAAGTCATAGACCGGCTCTGGTCCAACAGCAGATAGCTCTTCAGGTTGGTTTCTTCTTCGAACTGCTTGACGTAGTAACGGTCCGTTTTGGCGTACAGCTTCCAGTCCATGTGGCGGATTTCGTCGCCGGGGCCGTAGGCCCGGTGTTCGGCGAACTCCACCGAGAAGCCGTGATAGGGACTGCGGTGCAGGCCGATGATGAACCCCTCCACCACCAGCCGCGCCCGCAGGGAGAGGTTTTCCAGCCGGGAGACGATGTTGGGGTCAAGGTAGGTGGAGCTCAGGTTCGACATTGAGCGGGCGCTTTTATATCCTTAGGGTCAGGACCTGGTCTCCACCAGGCGGTCCAGAATCTGGTCGGTGCTGACCCCTTCCGCCTCGGCGTTGAAGTTGGTGATTATCCGGTGCCGCATCACCGGCTTGATCAGGGTGTTTACATCGGAGATGTCGGGGGTGGACCGACCGTCCAGGACCGCCAGGGCCTTGGCCCCCAGGATCAGGTACTGGCTGGCCCGGGGTCCGGCGCCCCATTCCACCCACTCTTGAATGAACCGCGGCTGGACGTCCAGGCCGGGGCGGGTATCCCGAACCACGCGCACAGCATACCTGACGACGTTTTCGGCCACCGGCACCTGGAGAATAAGCTCCTGGAAAGAGAGAATGTCATCCCGGCTTACCACCTTGGCGGGACTGGTCCCCCCCGCACTGGTAGTGGACTCGACAATTTCTATTTCCTCATCCTTTGAGGGATACTCGATGCGCAGGTTGAACATGAACCGGTCCAGCTGGGCTTCCGGCAGCGGGTAGGTACCCTCCTGCTCGATGGGGTTCTGGGTGGCCATCACGAAGAAGGGCTCATCCAGGGGATAGCTGGTACCCGCCGCCGTTACATTGTGTTCCTGCATGGCCTCCAGGAGGGCGGCCTGGGTCTTGGGCGGGGTACGGTTTATCTCGT
>CAZQOY010000102.1:0-8953 GCA_964595095.1 uncultured bacterium
GGTATCCTGCCAGATATTGTCCCCGGGCAGCACCGTCACCAGGAACAGGCTTCGGTCCTCATTGGCATAGCGGTCCAGGATCGACTCAGGCAGCTCCTCCAGACGGACGGGATCCGTGTTGGCCATCCCCAGCACCCGCTCCTTGAACGTATCGAAATAGGCTTTCTGGAAAGCATTCGCTCGGGTTATCAGTTCCTGTGATGGATGATCCGCCGTTTCCTTCAGCCGGGTGAAAATGGTTTCCCCCGGCGGTAGATCCGGATCCCCCGCCAGCTCCCGGCTCTTCCGGTCCACCTTGTCCTGTCCGCCGATGAAGGACATTACCTGCAGCTCCATCACGTTCATTTCCAGCCGCTCGATCTCATTGCTCAATGCTCCAATGTCACCGCTGGTTACCAGTGGCCGGTACACCGCCTGCGCCATCAGGCGCTGGATGTTGTTGATGTGTGGCCAGCGCTTGCGCTGTTCAGATGCCGAAGGCAGGTACAATGAGATGTCTTCCACCATCGCCACCGACGAGTACTCCTTGGCCTTTTCCGCCAGGTCCCGCGATTCATCGGCACTCTCGGCCACCAGGTAAGCGAAATCCATGCTCAGGTCAAACTTGTCCAGCACCGTGTCCTGCAGGGTGATGCTGGGAATACCCTCCGCTTCTATGTCCATGTAATTGTGATTGAAACTGATCCTTGTCGCCGACCAGAACAGTAAGACAGTCAGCACTGCCGCTCCCCCCAGCGCAAAGATATAGCGTTCCTTCAGCGCCTCGCCGATCTTGCCCAGGAAGATAAATGAAATATCCTTGGCCTTGGGTTGGATAGCGATTCCCTTCATCGTTAACCGCCGCTCCCGGCGCCGCTCTCGGATCACCAGCAGGGATGGCAGAAAAGTGAAGGTCGACACCATCACCGCCAGCAGGCCTATACCCGTTACCAGCCCCATTTCGCTCATAGCCCGCGAGCTACCGATCATGAGCGCCATGAAGGCGCAAGCGGTGGTCAATGCCCCGGTAAATACACCTTTGCCCGATTTCTGCATCCCTTCCCGCATGGCCTCGTCCAGCGGCTTGCCCAGCGCCCGCATCTCCGTAAACGTGGAAATGATATGGATGGAGAAATCTATTCCCAATCCCAGCAGGACCACCACGAACATCGCCGTCATGATGTTCAGCACCGGCACCAACAGGGCTGATATTCCCGCCGCCCAGATCAATCCCACGATCAGGTTCACCAGCGCCAGGATTGGGGCCACCCACATGCGCAGGGAAAAGGTCAACAGTGCGCCAATGGCGATCAAGGCCAGCAACATGGTGACGCCCAGCCCCTGCATGGAATACACCATCTCGTCCCGGCCCAACGGAATGGCACCCGTTAAGCCCGCCTGGACACCCGGAAAATCCTCCAGCGTCTCGTTCACCAGCGCCTGAATCGCGTCGGTTCCCTCCACCATCATGGTCACGTCCATCATGCTGAAGGTGGGAATGACGTTCAGGATCAGGGCCTGGCGGTCGTAGGAGATGAAGTATGGATCACCCGTGAGCAGCTCGTCTACCGCGGCTTCAGACTCGGCAGCCGGCACGGCATCACCCTCCAGATGCCGCTCCATGACTTCCAACCAGCCTTCGATGCCGTCCAGGAACATGTAGGCTCCGTCCTCCTGCTCCCGGGTGCTCAGTGACTCCTCCGTCTGGATATACTCCTTCTCGAAGCTGTCGTTGATATTGGTGAGCAAGGGCACCAGGTTGGGATCCTCGAAGATATCCTGCATGTTCTCCAGGTCCGAGGCCTTCATCAACATGAAACCGTGGTTCCGGATAAAGTCCAGCTCCTGCTTGTAATCCACCCGGCGGGCATAAAGCTTGGTTTCTCCCGCTTCACCTCCGGGCACGGGCAGCGGCTCCAGTACTCTGGGAGCCAGATAGTCGGCATATTCCTTGATCCGCTGCTCTTCTCCCTGCACTACCACCACGACGCTGGAGGCGGAGACGAATTCCTCGAGGATGCGGTCAAACTCGACGGTCCGTTTGTCACCCTTGGGCAGCATGTCCGACCATTTCGGGCTCATCTCGATCTGCTCCGCCATAATCCCCAGGATGACGGTAACGATGATGCTGCCGATCACCATCCACCGGGTCCGGTTTACGGCCCAATCTGCAAGCCTGATAAGCAATTTATCTCTCATGGATTTTCTCTCCCGGTAAGTATATTACTGAATCTCTTCATTCACGAATGATACCGCAGTACCAATGGGCTCTCGGCAGAAGGCATCGAGGTCGACACTACACAATGAATATAAGCTATAACGGCGGAAAACTACGAGGCTCATTTCGTGGTTCCAGGCTTTTGTTGATACCTCATCTGAAGTGTATTCAACCAGGACCTGGCTCCTGATGTATGTATGTACGAATCAAGCAACCATGATACAGGGAGACCGGTTTACACCGCCGCCAGCTCGGCGAGCAGTTCGGCGATGAGCTCCTTTACCGTGACAATTTTATTGATGCGGTAGGCGTTCTCCCCGGCGAAAATGAGGCCGTGATCAACGTCGCCGAAGTAGGCGTTCACCAGGGCCAGGGCGATGCAGTACCGCGCCTCAGAGACCTTACAGGCCGAAAGGCATCTGTAAGGACATCTTATTTTAAGCTTGCCCTTAATTTCCAGGTCCTTCAGGAACTTGTTCCTGATGGCCCTGCCGGGCATGCCGACGGGGCTTTGAATGATAGTCATGTCTTCTTTTTTTGCCTCAAGATATGCCTGTTTGAACTCCCGGGAGACATCACACTCCTCGGTACATACAAAACGGGTGCCCATCTGGACTCCCGAGGCCCCTTTGGATAACATCCGGGCGATGTCCTTTCCGGTAAAGATGCCTCCGGCGGCAATAACGGGAATTTTCCGGCTGTACTTATCTTCGTACGCCTTGATTGCCTCCAGGACCTCCGGCAGGAGTATATCAAGCGAATACGCCTCCGATTGTTTGAGCTGCTCGATAGAAAAGCCGACATGTCCTCCTGCCAGCGGTCCTTCAAGGACTACTCCATCGGCAGTCCTTCCGTAGCGCTTATCCCAGGAACTGAGGATTAATCTGGCTGCCCGGCCGGAGCTGACTATGGGCAGCAGGTTCACGGAATCGTCCTCGACCAGGCGTGGAAGTCTTAGTGGAAGGCCGGCGCCTACTACAATCAGTTTGATTCCCTCATTCACGGCGGCCTTGATCAGGTCGTCGGCATTGCTGAGCGCGGCCATGACGTTGACCGCGATATGGCCGTTGGTCTTGCTCTTTGCCTTGTGAATCTCATTTATCAGGGCTTCCCGTGATACCTTTTCAAATTCATCTGCTGAAACCTGCAGGTCCCCCAGGCCGACGCTGGCGATGGTGCCGATCCCCCCCTCATTGGCCACCGCAGAGACAAGCGATGAGAGCGAAATCCTCACGCCCATACCTCCCTGCACGATCGGTATGTCTGCGGTGATGCTTCCAATTTTCAGCTTAGGGATTTCCATTATGTCCTTTCAATTTTTCTGATAATAAGGCAGGCGTTACCGCCACCAAATCCAAAGGAATTGCTCATAGCTACATTGAGGTCGATTTCTTCGACCCCGTTGGTCACGTAATCGAGAGGACACTCCGGGTCGGGCTCTTCGTAGTTGATCGTCGGGGGGATCCTGCCAGTATATACACTCATGGCCATAGCGGCGAATTCCACCGCCCCAGCCGCCGACAGAAGGTGGCCAATCATCGATTTTGTGGAACTGACCTTCAGGGCCTTGGCATGGTCGCCGAAAACCCGCATAATGGCCCCACTCTCGGTTTTATCGTTCAGGACGGTCGAGGTACCATGTGCGTTGATATATCCAACTTCCGGCGGTTTGATGCCTGCGTCTTCAAGCGTCGCCTTCATAACCCTGATCATTCCATCACCCTCGGGCTCGGGGGCGGTGAAATGAAAGGCATCTGCGGTATTGCCGTAGCCGATGAGTTCGGCGTAGATCCGGGCCCCGCGGGCGAGGGCGTGTTCAAACCGTTCCAGAATGATTACCCCGGCCCCTTCTCCCATCACGAAACCATCGCGGTTTCGGTCAAAGGGTCTGCTTGCCTTTTCGACACAATCGTTCCTCCGTGACATCGATCGTGCTGCGCAAAAGCCAGCGAAAGGCAGGGGGCTCACAGAGGCATCAGATCCCCCCGCCAGCATGATATCAGCGTCACCCCTCTGAATAATCCGAAACGCATCGCCAATGGCATTTGTCCCGGTCGAACAGGCAACTGAAGGAGCGGAAAGCGGGCCTTTTAAACCATATTTAATGGAAACCATACATGCTGTCATATTTACAAGAATCTTCGACACAAAAAATGGACTTAAAGAGTTTGGACCCTTCTCGTGAAGCTTGAAAAAGCCGTCCTGAATCGTGTCTGAGCCCCCGATACCCGAACCGATAATAACTCCGGCTCTGTTACCGTCAATACTGGAGGTATCCAGGTTGGCATCTTCAAGGGCCATCGCCGACGACGCCAGGCCGAAGTGGGTAAACCTGTCCATGCGGTCGATAGACTTCGCATCGATCCAGTCTAAAGGATTAAAATCCTTTACCTCTGCCGCCATCTGGGAGCGAAAATCGGTCGGGTCAAAATGAGTAACCCTGCTTATGCCGTTTCGTCCGGCCTTCAACGCGTCCCAGAAATCCTTAAGCCCAATGCCGATAGGGCTGATGACGCCCAGTCCCGTTACCACAACCCGATGTTCTTTCATTACTGTTCGATTTCCGTAGCTTATGGAGGTTCTCTTAATGCTTCTATCGCTGCGGGCATCTGAAAGCCAGTGCGCAGTGGTTGGAAGGTTGGTGATGGCGTATTTTCATGCTGAGATCAGGACTTCAGGGGCCATACTGTCTGCACATCTTAGGAAGAACGGGGGACATTTTAGCCGTGAAAGTAAGAGATACTCGGCACTATTCCAAGTTTCTCATTCTTCGAAGCTGAAGAGCCCTGTGGTTGACCACAGACGTATGCAATTGAAGGCTCTATTGGACCCACACTTACTTTAAGTCATACGTTTGAGGACAGATCAGGAAGGCCACTATAGCAGATCCGATTCTCTGCAGGAGGCGATAAGCCCGGTGATCATTCATTCGGTTTCACCTCTTCGCATGCGGGCTGGTAGCCCATTTAGCTGGCTTTCAGTCGGTCCAGGTGTTTCAGTGCCCCTTGCTTGGCGAGGGCAAATGCTGTTGCTCGGGCGTCGTTGAGAGATCGGTCGCCCCTGGACAGCTGACGCCCCCCCTGCGGATGATCTTTGCCTCTGGGCCAAAGATTCGGCACTGAGATAATACTACCGCCAAACTTAAGACAGCCATAGCCTTTTCCAGTTCATTACGTTGCCCCTGAAATCAATTAGATGTACATCACAGTTTTTATCATCAGGTGTTGGACAAGTTAATTACGTGGAAAAGTTAGAGTACACAGTTCAACCTAATCCAGCAGAAAGTCTCCCACTGGAATTTGATAGGATTAGCAGGTTGTTGCGGTAAATTAAAGGTTAGTGCTATAAGGGCGGTTCCCATTCAGGCAGGGGTGGCTCATATTGCCAATCAGGATCAAGAGGAATCTCCAGCCCTTTTTTTCCTGGCAGCTCCGGCGGGGCTTGTTCAAGCAGAGAATAATTCAGATGAGGGATAAATATTCTTGAAATCATGAAACACGTCTCTTAGTTTCAGCCGCTTTGATCCATGTGTCTTTAACGAAGTCAAACTGCCTGTTAGTCGTTTAATATAGAAAGTACTCATTATTTTGAGGCCGAAAGGTATAAATGATGAGCAGGGGCTCTGCCAATAAAAACCGTTCCCCCGCCGTAAACGGCCTGCTATTGAAGCGAGTATAAATGCAATGAAGCTCATCAAACCAACGTGCTGGCTAACCCTGGCATTGCTGGGGTTCCTGATGTGTTTGTCTACCCTCGGTTGTGCCCGGGAAAGCCGGGTGACCGTTATCAAGCTCGGACACGGGCTGGACGTGACCCACTCGGTCCACAAGGCGATGGTCTATCTGGCCGATAGGGTCGCCGAGAAGTCCGGCGGGAAGATGCGGATTGACATCTATCCCAGCGAACAGTTAGGCTCTGAGCGAGAATGCCTCGAGCTGCTGCAAATCGGCAGCCTTGGGATGACCAAGGTTTCCACGAGCGTCATCGAGCAGTTTGCCCCGGCCTACAAAGTGATGGGTCTGCCCTACCTCTTTCGGGATGAGGAGCATAAGTTTAAAGTTCTGGAAGGTGAAATCGGGCGGCGCCTTTTACTGGGCGCAGAGAAGTACCGGCTGAGGGGCGTCACTTTTTATGATGCCGGCAGCCGCAGTTTTTATACCAAGGAGAAGCCGGTCCTGACACCGGATGACCTGACCGGGATGAAAATTCGTGTGCAGGAGAGCGCCACTGCCATGGAAATGGTGCGTGCTCTTGGCGGATCGCCGACACCGATTGCCTGGGGCGAGCTCTACACGGCACTCCAGCAGGGGGTCGTGGACGGCGCCGAGAATAACCCACCCTCTTTCTATTTATCACGGCATTATGAAGTCTGTAAGTTTTACGCCCTGGATGAACATACATCGGTGCCCGATGTGGTGCTTATCAGCACCGTAGTGTGGAACAGCCTTTCTCCTGAGAACCAGGCTCTGCTTGTGGAGGCCGCGGCGGAATCCTTCGAGTACCAGAAGATCAAGTGGAAGGAATCAACCGTAGAAGCCCTGGCGGGGGCGGTGGAGGCCGGCGTTGAAATCTTTTACCCGGACAAGTCACTGTTCAGCGAGAAAGTGACGGGCATGTATGAAGCATACCGCGACAATCCGGAAATCTACCAGCTCATCCAAGACATAAAAGCGGTGGAATAATAATGCTTAACCGTATTCGCTTCTATGTTGACAAAGTCCTGGAATGGCTGCTGGTTGTGATCATGGGAGTCTCGGTGATCAACGTCTTGTGGCAGGTGTTCACCCGCTTTGTCATCAAGAACCCCAGTACGTACACCGAAGAGCTGGCCCGGTTCCTGCTTATCTGGGTGGCGCTCTTTGGCGCCAGCTATGCTGTGAGCAAGCGCCTGCACCTGGCTATCGATTACTTCACCTTGAAATTCACCGGGAAAACGAAGCTGTTTTCCGGGCTTTTCATTGATCTCTGCGTCTTTGTGTTTGCCCTTTTTGTCATGGTTGTGGGAGGGATTCACCTGGTGACCCTAACCCTGGCCCTGGAGCAGGTCTCTGCCGCCCTGCAGATCAAGCTGGGCTATGTGTATCTCGTGCTGCCTCTCAGCGGTCTGCTCATCATGTTCTACGCCGGGGTACAGATGTCGGAGCACATCCGGCAGCTGCTGGAAAAGGGCGCCGGCCCTGAGGAAGAACGCAAAATCACCGAAGCGCTTGATTCAAGCGGATAATCGCAATCATGGAAATACTGGATATTCTGGTACTCATTCTCAGCTTTGTTACGCTGCTCCTGCTTGGAGTTCCCATCTCCTTCAGCATTGGCATCGCTACCGCTGCTACTATGCTTCTGAGTATCCAGGCCCTGCCGGCCCTCACCACCGTGTCCCAGCGGATCGCCACGGGCATTGACAGCTTCGCCCTGCTGGCCATCCCCTTCTTTATCCTTTCCGGGCAGCTCATGAACCGCGGAGGTATTGCCCGGCGGCTCATCGACTTCGCCAAGGTAATCGTGGGCCAATTGCCGGGCGGATTAGCCTATGTTACCATCATGGCCTGTATGTTGTTCGGCGCTATCTCGGGATCGGCCGTGGCCGCCGCCGCCGCTATCGGCAGCTTTATGGTGCCCCTCATGGTCGCTGAAAAATACAATCGGGACTTCAGCGCGGCGGTCAATCTCACCTCCGCCACCACGGGGCTGATCATCCCTCCCAGCAATATCCTGATCGTGTACTCGCTGGCCAGCGGCGGCGTCTCCATTGCCGCACTGTTCCTGGCGGGCTATATCCCCGGCATCATCATCGGGGTATCACTCATGCTCGTCTCAGGTTACTTCGCCCACAAGAATAAGTATCCGACGGGAGAGAGGCTCGGAATCAGGGAAGGTATCCGGCGCTTCTTCGATGCCATTCCCAGCCTCTTTCTGCTGGTGGTCATCATGGGCGGTATCGTCACCGGGATCTTCACCGCCACGGAAGCCTCGGCGGTGGCAGTTCTGTATACCTTCGTCCTTTCGGTATTTGTGTACCGGGAGGTAAAGTGGAGGGAAATCCCGCAGATCCTGCTCAGTTCGTCCGCAACGACGGCTATCGTTATGATGCTGGTGGGCACCTCCATGGGTATGTCGTGGATCATGTCCTACGAAAACATTCCCCAGAACGTCAGCGCGGCCCTGATCTCGTTGACCGACAACAAGATCGTCATTCTGCTGATCATCAACGTATTCCTGCTCATGGTGGGCACGTTCATGGATATCACCCCGGCGGTGTTGATTTTCACGCCCATCTTTCTGCCGGTGGTCGTCCAGCTGGGTATGAATCCCATCCATTTCGGCATCGTCATCGTGCTCAACCTCTGCATCGGGCTGTGCACACCGCCGGTAGGTAACGTGCTTTTTGTGGGTTGCAGCATCGCTAATACATCCATTACCAGGGTGATTAAGCCGCTGCTGCCCCTGTTTGCCGCCATGATTGTCTCCCTGCTCCTGGTTACTTACCTTCCCGCGCTGAGCCTGTGGCTGCCGGGGCTGTTCGGGTTCAAGTGAGACGGCCCGGCTGGTTATTACCGCTATCTGCGGTTGATAACCGGGAGTAAATGGTCGTTCTGATCGACGAAACGTTTTATACACTAAGAAAGGCAATACATGATGATACCTGAATTTTTACAGAAAATGACCGCAGCGGCGACTGATAACCGGCCGGTCGAGATGGGTCTGCTGCCATCGTTACGAGTGGGAATTTATCCCCGATCAGTCAACCAGCTGGGG
>CAZQOY010000103.1:0-2620 GCA_964595095.1 uncultured bacterium
TCTGAGTTTAGCTATAAAGGCTCCCTATACCTTGAGGTTTCGCAAAGGATTCTATGACATTATCGGCAACGACCACCGCGCCGACTTGGAGCTTGGGTTCGATCAACTTGAAGTACTTGAAGTAGTCACTCTTGACAGCATCAATATAGACGAAATCAAACTCGCCTTCAAGCGTGGGCAAGGTTTTCAAGGCGTCTCCTTCAATACAGGTGACCGTTTTCTCCAGACCGACTTTCTGCAGGTTCTCTCTACAGGCCTTCACCCGCCTGGGAACGATCTCCAATGTATAGAGGTGTCCCCCCGTTCTCTCAAAAGCGATGCCCATGACGATAGCGCCATATCCGGTGTAGGAACCGACCTCGATGCCCCGTTTGGCATTTCTGCTTTCGACGAGGATCTGGAGCATCATGGCATCACCCAGAGTGCTATTCATATCGCTCCACGGAAACCCTTTGATGAAATTGTTGCGGAATTCGTCGTTGACCTTCCCCCGGGCCGCGTCTTGAGCCTCTGCCGACAGGGCGGTCATGGTCGTCCACAAGATCACTAGAGCGGCCGCCGCAATCCAGCTACGCCCTTTCCGCAGTCTTTGTTGCATGATGATACTCTCCATTCTCATCCGATCCATCATAGACAGCCAATTCAAACCGGCAGACATGAATACAGCCTACTTCCCTAACCCGCCACCATTCAGCGACAGCCATGTTTCACCTGAATATAAGCTGAGCGAATTCGTATAGATACCGGCGCCAGTTGAGCCACGTATGAGCACCATCGGTCGTATGAGCCACGTGTTCTATATTATTTTCCTTCAGGAATTCAAGGGTCTGCTGGTAGCGCTCGAAGAGGAAGTCATCGGTGCCGCAGGCTAACCAGAACACATCGGTTTTTTTGTTTATCGAATCGAGATAGTCGCCGTGGGTTTCTTTAAACCTGTCCAGCTGACGTAGGCCCATACTGAATACCCCCAGCGAACTGAACATAGCCAGGTGTTTTATCCCAATGTTGATTGTTTGAGAACCACCCATGGACAGGCCAGCCAGCGCACGGTTTTTCGAGCCCTTGGCCGCCCGATAATGTTCCTCAACAAAAGGAATTAAATCACTGAGCAAGTATTTCTCGAATCTATCAGTTCTACCACTGCTCCTGGAATCTTCGCCTTCGATTCTGGGGACGTGTCCATAGGGCATCACGATTATCATGGGCTTGGCTTTTTTGTCGGCGATGAGATTATCGATGACTAGGTTAACACGGCCCATATCAGTCCAGATAAATTCATAACCACCATTTCCATGCAGCAGGTAGAGCACGGGATATCTGGTCCGCCGGTTACCAGTCAAGTAGCCTGGAGGCGTGTAAACATAGAATTTCCGGTTAATGCCAAGGGTTTCCGATTCTAACCAGTTTATGTGTATCTCGCCGTGAGGGACGGGGCGCTGGTCATAATACATCGGTTGATCGCCCGGTATTTCAACCAGACTGCGGTTTGGCCATTGATTAACCAGTACATAGCGGTTGAATGGATCAGCCATGCCTACGCCATCGACGTTAAATCCATAGACGTAGATCCCCGGCTCGGCTGGTCCCAGGGTGACACTCCATATTCCTTCATCGTCCTTTGTCATGGACTGATCGCCTTCGGTAAACTGTGTGTGTACGATTACCTGATCAGCATTCGGCGCGCGTAAGCGAAATGTTACCGTACGGTCAGCTTGAACTTCTGGAGATAACAGCCTTCCCCCTCGTTGGGCTACACAGACTTGTGGAGCCAAAGCAGCTATGATCAGCAGCCACAGAGTTGCCCAGTTCATGCTCGGCATTCTCATATTTCACCTCCAGGTATGTATTATGTAAGGTAATTAGTAACGGAAGTTACGGTACCGTTTCAGGACAAAGTGAACAGATTTGGACTAAAACCTGAGAGACACTTTTGCTAAATTGATCAGGCAAGCGCAGAGGGCATCACCAGTGATCTCGTTATTATAAATAGCTCTGATTTTTCTGTTTAATGGAGGTCCCCTTAGGCAAATGAACTATTCTACTATACGGCTGATCATGGCTTCCTGTTGTTGGATTCATAATAAACTTGAACATGGATATTCAAAAGAAACCCGCTACTCGCGCCACATCGCGGGAAAATCATTCGTGAGACCCCAGTTCATATCGAAGTTTTTAAACCCCCGTTTCAGCGCCGGTGAGGTCAATCCCGCCGTAACCCCGGGAAAACCTTTCATTAGCCTCATTTCCTTCTTTTCTCCAGCCAACCGTAAATCGTGAGATTTTCGTCCGGCTCAGCGGAAGGAAAGAGAAAACTGGCCAAATACCCCACACCAAACAGGATCAGATGGCTGTATACGCCAAGCATATATTTGTGGTGGGTAAAGTTGAATTTGCCCAGATCCAGCAGCAGCCGCTTGTTCTCGCCGAGGTCGATGGGTGTGGATGTCAGGAGGGCATACCCTGTGAAGAGCACGCAAGCCCCGATTCCAACGTAAAGCCCTTGTTTATTGGCCCGCCGGCTGAACAATCCCAGCAGGAATAGCCCGGCTATACCCCCCGAGAAAACCGCATAGAGGGTGAAAATGATCCCCAGCACACCTTTGTTCCCCGCTTTGACATA
>CAZQOY010000103.1:2630-5648 GCA_964595095.1 uncultured bacterium
GTGGCTACAAAGATAGCTGCCAGCCCAGCGACGACCACTAGAACCTTCCCCATTCTCAGCCGCTGCTTATCAGTGCTGTTGGGTCTCAGGCGCACATAATAGTCCTGCACGCCAATGGCGGATAGACAGTTCATATCCGAATCAAGGCTTGAAATAGCCGCTGCCAGCAAAGCCGCCAGGATAAGTCCGGTAAGGCCCACCGGAAGTTCCGCCATGATGAAATGCGGGAATATTGCATCGGCCCGGATGTCAGAAGGTAACGAGACGCCCGTAAGGTGATAGTAGGAGAACAGTGCCGTCCCGATGAACATGAACAGTGCCCAGACCGGCACACTCAGGAACACTCCCATCAGGGCGGCTTTGATCGCCTCTTTATCGGACTTGGAAGTCAGATAGCGCTGGATAATGGTCTGGTCCGTGCCATATTTCTGGATGGCATAAAAGATGCCGTTCAGAGCCATAACCACGAAGGTCAAGGTGGCGAAGTCCCAATCGTAGGGACCCACGCTGAACTTGCCCTGCCGCCAGGCATATTCAATCACCGCACCCGGTCCGCCGGGAGGAGTAAACAGCAAGACCCCCAGGCACAACAGTCCCCCTACCATCAGCATCAGTCCCTGGATAACATCCAGCCAGATTACCGCCTCGATGCCGCCGAGCATGGTTAGCACCACCACGGAAATGCCCAATATCCATATGATCACGTAGGTATTCATTCCCATTATATTGGATAATGCCAGGGCCAGGAGGAAGAACACGGTTCCCATCTTCGAAAAGTGTGCCAGTATAAAGGCAAGTGAGGCGTAAAGCCGTGCAAAGAAGCCAAATCTCTTTTCGAAATACTCATAGGCGCTCAGGCCGATCACCTCTCGGTAGAGAGGCACCACAAAACCGACCATAAATACGAGAACCACAGGAACCATCAGCCCCTGGACCAACCGGATCCAGTTCGAAGAAAATCCTTCCCCGGGATAAGCCAGGAAGGTGACTGAACTGATCAGAGTCGCCAGAATGGAAATTCCTACCGCCCAGGCCGGGATTGATCCACTGGCGGTGAAATAGCGATCAGTGCTGTCCTGCCTCCGAGAGAAATAGATGCCAATCCCTATGGATAGCACCAGCGAAGCGATCACGATGAAATAATCAAAAAGGTGTAAGGTCTTCACAACAACTTATAACTTTACTGCGTTTCTATGCTGACGGGAGTAATTCTTCCGGCCACGGATAACTGCCAACCTTCGTGATGACGAATCGATTCGTAGCCTTAACCCGGGACATAATGATCCCGGGTGCGAGTTCCTTTAACGGTTCAAATTTTTCCCAGCCCAGCTGGCGTAGCACATACGACGCGGTCGTGCCGCCCTCAATGACGAATCCCTGCAAATCGAAATGACGGTCAATATGTTTTACCAGTCTCGCGGTCAATTCAGCAAGTCGCGCGGGCAGACCATTCGACCGTTGCAGCGGCTGATCGACAACAACCAGAGCAAGACCATATTGCCTGAGGGCTTCTTCGGTTTCCTTAATCCAGAGGGTCAGACATGCTTCGTTCAAGGCATTATCGTGTGACGGGGAACCCGGCAAGGGGCATACGGGGATTCCCCGCTTCCTCAGAACGGATACTGCCCGGCGGCTGTTTTCCGAACTGCTGCCCAGAACATAAAGCTGTGGTTTATCTGCAAAAGCCATCTCGGCTCGCGCACCTGTCTGAATACGCGGAGAGAAGGTTGCCTCCAAAATAGTCGAAAAAAAATCACCACCCCCGGCCGCCATTGTATCAGGCCCGAGCCCGGCAGCCCATATGGCAAGATCACTCGCTG
The DNA here is from genome assembly GCA_964595095.1 of uncultured bacterium. Lineage (GTDB taxonomy): Bacteria > Fidelibacterota > Marinisomatia > SCGC-AAA003-L08 > TS1B11. The sequence continues at coordinate 4,451 of CAZQOY010000103.1, forward strand.
TTTCCGCCTCACCAAGTACGATCCCGGATGTCGGCAGCGAATTTTCAGTTCCTGAAACCGTTATTCCAAATAGCTGGGACTGTCCCAACAGTTCCTGAACATCGGAGGTGACAGCCGGATATTCCGGATCATGGGCGAATTCAGTTTCATGGAGCTTTCGGCCATGGATGTAATAGATTCCTTTAGCAATGGTTTTGCCCATGGAGGGGTTCGCGGGAACCAACAGTGCTTTGTCTTTCTCTAGGCCAATCATAAGCGTTTCGAGCTCAGCCAGGACATGTCCCCGAAGCACCGAATCGGTCTTCTTATATATGAACGTCGGGTTAAACAACTTCAGTTGACGGCTGAGGTTGACCATCTTTTTCTTCGCTGCTTCCGCTGTGGATGAACGGCTGTTGAGGTCCAGCACTAACAGCTCTACATCGCAATCAAAATCCGGCTCGGTCTGCAATTCCAGCTTAAGATCATAACGAAGTCCGATACCCGCTATCTCGGCGGCACCGGTAAAATCATCAGCAACCGCAACCATCACGTTCCGGCAATCCTCACTCCTCTCCCGCATGCCTCCCCTTAATGCGGTTTACAGCCATGTCGCGTGCAATTCGAATGGCATCAAGCAAGGCTTCAGGGCTGGCATAACCTTTCCCCGCGATGTCGAGCGCTGTGCCGTGATCCACGGAAGTTCGGATAATGGGAAGACCAAGGGTCACGTTGACCCCGCGAATGCTGGGCATCGCCTGTGAATCCTGGTTCCATTGAAATGCTTCCATTTTAAAAGGGATATGCCCCTGATCATGATACATGGCCACACACCCGTCATAGAAGCCCCCCCTGGCCTTTGAGAAAATGATGTCGGGCGGCACAGGCCCCTCAACGTCAAGGCCAAGCGCCCTGGCCTCCTCGATGGCCGGGATGATCTCTTCAGCTTCCTCACTGCCAAAAAGTCCCCCATCGCTGCTGTGTGGATTCAGACCGGCCACCCCAATTCTAGGAGACGCAATTCCGAACTGGCGGCACGCGTTGTCAGTCAATTGAATCACCTTCAGGATACGGCCTTTTTTAATCAGGTCACAGGCATCGCGCAGGGAAACGTGTGTGGTGACGTGAGCGATCCTGAGGTTGCTTCCCACAAGCAACATAGTCACATCTTTCGTGCCGGTGAAATGGGCGTATATCTCGGTATGCCCTGAAAATGGAT
>CAZQOY010000103.1:5658-8941 GCA_964595095.1 uncultured bacterium
CCATCAATTTCCCCGGCCAGGGCCAGATCGATAGCCTGCTTGATGTACTCAAAGGCGGCATGGCCGGATAAGGATGAGATTTGCCCGATCTGAAAATCATTCATATCCACATTCTTCAGATCGTAAACATCAACCGCTCCGTGATCGAAGTGCGCATAACGAGGACCATCCACTGGTCGGATTCGAAGATTTGTCCCCGAGAAAGCCAACGCCTGTTCCAAAATCCTGGAATCACCGATGACCAGGGGTCGGCAGAGGTCGTAGATATCCTGCTCAGCCAGGGCTTTCAGCGTTATCTCGGGCCCCACCCCGGCAGGGTCCCCCAAAGTGATGCCCAAGACTGGTTTGGCAGCTGCCATCAGGCCGTAAAATATTTTCTGATCGTTCTAAGAGACATGACCTTCAATTTCAGCGGCTTTCTTGCGAACAGCCGTTTCCTCTTCTTCAGCGAGTCGTGTAAGAGGTGGGAGCACGTAGGGTTCGCATAATCCTTTTAAATGAAGAAGCACTTTAAGGCCTGCCAAGGATTCTCCCAGCGTTCTATTCTCCTGATAAAGAGCCGCTTGTTGGTTTATCGCCTCCTGGACGGCTCTCGCCTTCTCAATGTCTCCAGCCCTGGCAGCCGTAAAAAGTTCGAAACACAGTCGGGGGACAATATTCCCCACACTCGGCACAATCCCATCTGCGCCAAGTAGAAGCCCCTCGGCCATCTGGTTCCCCCAGCCGATTAAAAAGGAAAAATCTTCCCGATCTGACCACCTGGCGATTGATGTTCTCAGACGCTCCAGATTTCGTTCCGAATCCTTGATCCCGATGATGTTGGGATGATGGCTCAGGGTTTCGATAATGTTGAGTGGGATGGACATATGCGTTGTTGGTGGTATATTGTACAGCATCATGGGGCCGGGGATTCGCTCCGCAAGGGTTTCGAAATAATTTAGCATCTGATGTTCTGTAAGGGGATAGTAATAGGGCAGGTGGACCACGAACACGCCAACGCCAATATCATAATAGCGGGCGGCCGTATCCGTGATTTCTGAGAGACTGGTGCCGGGGATGCCTGCATAAAGAACCGTTTGGTCCCCAACAGCCTGTACCACCGCTTTCACGAAGGATAATTTTAACTCTGCTGAGATAGAAGCGGCTTCGCCGGTTGTGCCCAGTAAAAAAGGAAAAACCCCCTCTTCAGCGAATAGCTTACTGAGTTTGACAGCGGCCTGTTCATCGATGGTCCCATCATCAGTAAATGGCGTGACCATCGGGATAACGACGCCTTGATACTTTTTCTCAACCCTTTTCCGACCCATAGTGAAGGCACTCCTTAAACTTCTGTCATTTTAAAAATGTGACATGTGCGTTTTTGGTAATGGCGCAATAATTCTTTCAAGACAAGGCCAGTGTAAGCCGGTTGAGAACGTCACCATACCTTGGCTGATTCCCGAATGACGAGGGCCGTTCTACGAGGCAACCGTAATCAGATCCTACGCTAATGCGCCTGCCGAAAAATCATCTTAGCGTCGGCTGGTGTTACTTCCCTGGGGTTATTCTTAAGCAACCGGGTTACTGTGAGGACCTGACGTGTCAGCTCATCAACGGCCTCTTCCGGAATGGCTAAATCCGACAATTATTTCGGAATGCCGCATTCATCGCAAAGCTGGCGTACCACCTCCACACCTGCCCGCGCCGTGCTGGTTACCTTTCTCGGCCGTTTTGTGGCACGTATTGACACCCGCGTAAGAAAACTTGGCCTGCTGGGCCCTAAGCAATGACCATGATAACACCAGCAGTATTGTAAGCACCCTTGACATATTCATCTCCCTGCTAGTGGTTCGCTTTATACTTCCCGCGCTGACATTACAGTCACCCCGTGGGATGACTACTATATTCTTCAAGGCAGTGGGCATAGCCGGTCCGGGATAATACTCTGCCTAGATTAGAAAGTTAATCAATGATAGTTGAATTTTGCTAAGATTACAGATCATTTATGTCCTGTCTTCAGGTATCAGTGTCGTGGCGGCTGATAGAAACTGATAACCGACAAGCTGCACGCTCTTAAGAGATGTTATGATACAATCCCTTTCAGGAGTTCGCCCGAAAATCAGACGCTTGAGTTTCTAACCTTCTGATTTAACGAGAGATATGGAGACTGACAAGTGGAGAAGGCTGTTTTCTGGGAAAAAACGGGGGAACTTTGTGGCCGTCAGGGAAAAACGGCCTTCCGTTTCGTCGTGGAGGCGGTCTACGGGATCATTTCTTCTTCTGTCGGTGATGCTCACTGAGATGGGCTGCTGCTTAGAGAAGGATGTCTCCTTGAAAAAGATCGAGGAGCGCTTTTACCGGCAGCCTGCTCGTCGCCAGATGAACCCTGGGCCTGGTGCCTCAGGCGCCCAACGGTCAAGCTGCCTGCGCGGCACATAGTGTCGCATCCCCTGGTGGAATGCCGAGCTGGACCGCATTATACCAGCTTGAACTATTTCCTGTATAACCTAACCAATTTAAGACTTAGTCCAGCAAAATGACTAATTACCTAATTTTAACAGTATATCTTAGCCGATTTCGGTAGAGTTGATTATAAAAATATATGCTTGTCTCTTTTATGTCTTGATAATAAACTCGTAGGTGTTAATGAAGTTTGTATGATCTTTTTCGTAAGTTTTTATAAAGTGCAGGAGGTGGAAAAGTGATTAATTTCACCAGGAATCCCAAACTATATTTCATTCCAGCCCTCATTGTCGGGATGACAGTCATGTTTTTCGGCTGTGAAGGCCCTGAAGGTCCCGCGGGCTCTGAGGGTCTGCAAGGCCTGCCGGGGGCTGACGCCAATGAAACCTGCAAAGTCTGTCATAGTGATGGGGACGAGCCGATTAAGGTACGACAGTTACAATGGGCGGCCTCTACTCATGCTACAGGCGGTAATTTTGAACGGAATGATACAGACTGTGCCCCTTGCCATACCAGCCAGGGTTTTTTGGAGGTCGTGGCAACGGGAGACGACACAACCGTAGCAGCTATTGCAAATCCAGCTCCGCAGAATTGCCGCACGTGTCACCAAATTCATATTACGTACACGTTGACCGATTTTGCCTTGACAACTACGGCTGCGGTTACCCCGTTGATTGATCCTGCAGCATCCATTGACATTGGAAAAGGAAACCTTTGTGCCAATTGTCATCAACCGAGGTTGCCTGATCCCATGCCGACAGTTGGTGGCAGCAATGTTGTCATAACTTCCAAATATTGGGGACCCCACTACGGTGCCCAAGGCGCCATTCTCGCGGGAGTT
>CAZQOY010000104.1:0-4748 GCA_964595095.1 uncultured bacterium
TGGTTTTCATAGTAGCCTTACTGTCGAAAAACAGGCTGTGACGATTGCCGATGACATCACTGGAGACAACGGGGTCTTCCGTAACCTCGATGATGTCGGGCATTTCCCGGGCGGCCTCGCTCATAGCCTCGTTGATAGCCTCTACCGTAGCTTCCGCATCTTTAAACTGGTACGTGATATCGACACACGAGCCATCGGCAACCGGCACGTTAAGTGCGATGCCGTCAAACCTGCCCTTGAACTGGGGCAGGATGGTCTTCAGCCACCTTGCGGTAGGGGTTTCATTGGGTATGATATTTTCCGCCGCGGACCGGCTCCGGCGAAAATCCTTGCCCGCTGTATCTGCCAGCGGCTGGTCGCTGGTATAAGCGTGAATGGTGGTCATCATGGCCCGCTCGACACCGAACTTCTCGTCCATGATCTTCAACATCAGCGCTACCGGGCTGGTGGTGGATGAGCAGGCGGATATCATCCGGTCAGAGGGAGAAATGGTATCCTCATTCACACCCATTACAACTAGCCGATCGATCTTTTCATCGGGTAGATTGGTGATTATCACCCGTTTGGCGCCGGCCTCCAGGTGGGCTTTCATGTGGGCCTTATTAAGATATTTGCCCGTAGCGTCTACGACGACGTCCACATCGTAGCTATTCCAAGGAATATCCCCTGGAGCCACGCCAATGATCATTTCAGAGCACCGGCCGTCATCCAGCAGAAGCCGATTGTTTTCCAGACGCGCTTCTTGCTGGAATGAACCGTGAATGGTGTCCCGTTGCAGCAGATAATGCAGAATTTCGGGCTGTCCCACGTCACTGATGACGGGTATTTCTACGTTGGAGGTCTCGGAGGCCAGACGATAAAAGTTCCGCCCAATACGGCCGAAGCCCATCAGGCCCACCCGAATCCGCTGAGAGGTATTGTTTCCTGACATGGTTATCCTTTCTACACACACCGGCCGGGCATGGATCAAACTCGAGTTCCCGGCTCAATATTTCGGGGAGAAACTACCGCCTTATGATAACCGGAGACAAGAGCCATATTCAGGGAATTTCAGCTTTTGGGTCGGATAGTTTGGACTATCCCCAGGCAATTAATTACTTGAGAGTAACGCCCAGTATGAAGATCAGGCCTGCGAAGGCCAGCAGCAGCGGCCATCCGGTGAAGAGGAAGCGGCGCCGGCTGGGGTCCTCGAAAACGTGTACCTGGAACTCATGGATGGTTACCCCGCCGTGAGTGTCGGTGATCTCGATGGCGATATCGTTAGGACCTTTCTGCAAGTTGCGGGGCCGCCACTTGAACAGGCCTGTACGGGGATCGAAGTCAGAATAGCGGGGCAGCTTAGTAGCTTTGTAACGGATAGCATCCCGATTCAAGTCTTCCGCCACTACCCGGTAGTTGTATTCAAAATTGTTCAGTGCCACCGGCTTGGGCTGCGAAATGACTCGGGGCGGCATATTCACGAAGACGGTAGTGGCCTGCCGGTCGACTGCGTGGCCGTCGGAAACCTCTATCTTAAATTCCTGCCAGTTGAGCTGTTCCAGGGAGGGTATCCAGGTGACCACACCCCTGGAATCTACCTTCATCCCATCGGGATGCTTGGTCAGCCGGTAGGTCAGGCGGGCATCTTTGTTTTTATCGTCAACACGCACCCGGTAAACGTAGCGCTGCTCCTCCAGGGCCAGGGTATCCGCCTGTGAGATAATTACGGGCGGATAGTTGGCATAAACCTGGAAGGATTGCTCTTCCCGGGTATAGCCGTCAGAAACTGACAGGCGCACCTGGTTGTAGCCGGTCTGGTTGAAAGTCGGGAGCCAGGTAATCAGGCCGTCGTCGTCCACTGTCATGCCGTCGGGAAATTCCCGTAGACTATAATGCACAAAGGGGATCCGCTCGGCGGTATACTTTGGCATGATACCCCGGCCACCCTGAAACAGCTCCCACAGAACGTCTTCAAGTTCGATTAATCCCTGTTCAGGGTTGTGGATTACCAGAACCAGCCGGTCGCTTTCGATGAAAATATGTTTAACATGCTGTTTGAGATCAATGCGTGCCGCCTCAGCTACTTCCCCGGCTGGAGGCCTGCGAGGCTTGTTGATGAAAATATTTTTCAGGTCCCTGAATTGTGCTACGTAGCGGGGGAGGTCCCGGCTGAATTTGTCGTCCTGGATACTCACTTCGTAGGCGACTGTGCTGGCGACATCAGTGACCACCGTAGGACGCCTGAACTTTAGCAAACTGCCCTTGTTGTCATCTCGAATCTTGACCTGGTAGCGATAGGTTTGGCCTATGACAGCCGAATCGAGTGCGGTAGAAGTAATGCTGATAGGAGTGTTGACAAAGACAATGCCTCTGAACAGGGCCCTGTCGATACCATCAGAGAGTTCGACTACGTACCGGACAGCATCAAGATCCTGGAAGCTAGTGGGCCAGGTGAGCTCGCCGGCAGAATCGATGGCCATGGTCACGGGGCCACTTGCCAGATTCCACTGAAGGGAATGGTGCGGGTTAGGGTCCCGCCCCTCGAACGACAGCCGCAGCGTATCCCCGGCCAGAATGACCACAGCCGGCGGCGGCGTATCGACCAGTCTGGGTTGGGCATTAACATAGACCCATCCATCCTGGACGTACTCGGCGGTACCATCGGTGACCTGCACCTGAAAGTACTGGGTATCAATCTGTGCCGGTGTGGGAGTCCAGCTTAAGAGGCCGCTCGGATCAATGCTCATACCGTCCGGTGCCTGGAGCAGGTAAAAAATCCGGTCTTTCTTCGATCCGGGCTGGAAAACGGTCGCCTGGTAGCTATAGGGTTTCTGTACATGAGCCACATGGGGTACGGTAGAAGTGATGGTGAGTTTAGCGTTAATATTAAGCGTGAAAGTCTGAATGTCCTTGTCAAATCCGTCGCTGGCTGAGATCACCACCTCATAGTCATCATGGTGGGTTTCATTGGTGCGCCAGTTGAGGATGCCATCAGGGCCAATGCTCATGCCCTCCGGCCCCGATTCCAGGCGGTAGTCGATCCGGGCGTCGGCGTTACGGTCCTCCACCTGGATACGGTAGTCGAACAGCTGCCCTGCCAGGATGCTCAGGTTATCCGGCTGGCTGGTGATGCGCGGCTTATCGTTGACGTAGATAAGAATCTGATCCCGGACTACTTCCATTTCAGGAATCAGGATGGAATCGGTTATCATCGCCTCGGGTTTTACGCCGATGTCATAGGTGATTTCATATTCAACATGCCAGGTTCCCAGGTGCTCAGCTTTAAGCTGCCACACTATAGCCTGGCGCTGAAAGTTAAAAACCATGTCCGGCGCTTTCCGGAGGAAGCGGAAGCCGGCAAACTGCTCGACGCGATCGACAAGTACCGCCCGGGTAAATTCGTCTCCCACGTAAAGGAGCACATCGGGTGTTCGGTGCGGTGGCAGCGCCCGGGGATCGGATGGGAGCGACCTGGCGGGGAGATAAACCTGCCTGCCCTTCTCGTACTCGGTAAATGGTTCAGGTTCGGTAGGCTGAACCGCCTCGTATGGCGGCAGAGGCAGCTGCCTGGACAGCGGCTCCCCCATCTCTGTTAGTGTGATAAAGGAACCTGTGTTGGTATGGATTGGTAACACAATGACCGGCGGACTCTTCACGCTGGCAGGGAGAACCGCGAAGGATTGGTAGCGCAGGGGCTGTGCAACACCATCCGGTAATCGGGACAGGAGCTGCTCGCTGGTTACCGGCGTAACGAATCTGGCGTCGTTGGTAGTGACCGTACCATCCGCCTGGAGGTAAACGATCTCAGATGTGCCATCCCCATCCAGGTCGATAGCAGCCAGGTCCAGGAGGTTGGGAATTTCGGTGTCCAGCGCCGTGCCCCCAAGAGCGGGTCCGGCAAAGCTTACCAGAGTGAGAGAACCGTCCACGTGGGGCAGGATGATTTCTTCCTGACCGTCACCGTTAAGATCCCCGGTTGCCGATATCGCTGGAAGAACCGGCGCGTCAGCGGTTGTGGTAACGGACGTTACCTGGAAATCATCCAGGCCATTAATATAGGCGAGCATCGCCGGGGCCTGTCCCTGTCCGACAATCAGGATGTCCTTCCGCAGATCACCGTTTAAATCAGCCACCGCGATATTGAACGGCCAGGGCCCTGAGACCATCTCACGGGTTCGAAGCTCCTTGTAAACCTGGAGACCTGCCGGCCCCCAATCGGCGATCAATACCATCCGGTCCGGACTACCAACAGCAATCACCAGCTCGTCATCGCCATCAACATCCAGGTCAGCGACGGCCAGCTGCCGCGGGCGCAGGTAGGATATCCCCCGGCCCCGGTAGTTCCACCGGGAGGTCGGTGTCATTGAAAACGTGCCGGCGTCAGGATTCCAATCAAATACCTGAAGCCAGTAGGGAGCCGATTTATCTTCCAGGGTCTGATAATGCAGCAGGACCGTGATTTCAGGCAGTTGATTTCCATCCAGATCGGTCACAGCGGCATCAACAATGTGGGCTGGTATCTCAGCCTCCAGCCGGTAGCGCCATAAAACCGTTAATGTGTCAACGCCGGTATCCTCGTAATACACCACCTCAGACAACCCCAGGGAGTCGACTGGTTGATGCAGGGCCAGCAACTCGGCCTGGTTATTGGAATTGTGATCCCATCCACCGCCAAGGACATGAACAATCTGGTCCCTGGAAATAAGCCGCTTGACCGCTACTTCAGCCGACAGAAGGCTGGTGCATAATAAGGCAGCAATCAGGATATG
>CAZQOY010000104.1:4758-8889 GCA_964595095.1 uncultured bacterium
AGGATATGTAGATATGAGCGCAAAATAATTGAACCAGGACCTAACGTTCCATATTAAGTGAACAAGAGTTTTGGCAGGTAGACCATGAATTTGTCATACCATTACGGTTGGCAATCATTTTTAAAAAATTAGACGGAGTAGATGGATTATGCAAGGGAAAAGGTTTTCGGGGACATTTTAAAAATTATTTAGTAAAAAGGAATTATTGGGTGCCAGGAAATCGCATATATTGTAATTTCCGGCAAACATGTAAATACTCTAATAAATTACTATTTTCCCAACGAGGAATAAAGGGTTTCTGTTTTTCATCGGTAATAATGCTTGAAAGTGGAGCTGCATATGCCTAAGTATTTTCTTCCCATAGGGCTGGTATTGCTACTTGCATCCGCCCTCTACTCTCAACGTAATGTCCCCTTTCCCACCGAAGAGTACTTAGGCGGCGGCATCGGGTACACGCCTACTTTCCTGCAACTGAATATTGCAGAAGTATTCCCGTTTAATCCCCTTGGCAGCTCAGATACTGATACCGGTCTCCTTGGCGCCCAGGGCTTGAATTTCACTCCTGAAGATATTGATGCATTGGGCAATATTTTAGTGATCCATGGCGCGGAGGGCTTTGGCAACATATCCGGAAACTGGCGAATAGGGGCCTATGTGGGTCTGGGTTCGAAAAGTATCGCTCGCGTTGATACGGCCACCGGTCTCCGGGTCGATCTGAAAGTCACCCTCATGACCGGCAACGCCTCGCTTGAATATGTCATCCCATTGTTCAGTAACCTGGAAATCGCTGCCGGTTCACTGTTCGGCTTGAGCCGGGCTATCATCCAGTTCGCCAAAAAGGATGTCGAGCCAGGCTGGGATGATCAATTTTCCTTTAACAACATTGATTCTAATAACTACTCGGTGGCATTATCGGGAACATTTTTTTCCTTTCAACCTTACGTGGCGGTTAAACTGCAATTTCTTGATCGTGCCGGCCTGCGGATGAGTGCCGGCTATAACGTGGGAACCCTCCCGGCGAACCAATGGACCCTGAATGATTTCGGTAAAATCCAGGCACCCCGCGTGAGTAATTTCAACGCACCGGCTGTGCGGGTCATGCTCTATCTGGGCATATAATGAGACCACCTGACGGTAATTGGCGGCCGGTACAGTTCCCGCCAGGCCGATACGCCTCAATCTCCGGACAGGTTCATTAACAATCAAATGGTGAAATAAATTATGATGAAAAAGAAACGAATTCTTTTCCTGGCCGCTGTTCTCAGTGTGGTTTTCCTTAACCTGCCGGGAGCCAACCTCAGGTCACAGTCCAGGGGACGTACCAACGACCTCTACCGAAAACTCAATACCCTCCAGGAAATTATCGGCCTGGTTAATGAAAACTATGTGGACCCAGTGGAATGGGAAGACATTATGGACGGCGCATTCGATGGGCTGCTGGAGCGCCTCGATCCGCACTCCAACTACATCTCCAGGGAGCAGCTTGAGTCCATCACCGAGCAGTTCGCAGGCAAGTTCCAGGGAATCGGGATCGAATTTAACATTATCAATGACTGGATTACCGTCATTGCTCCCGTTATTGGCAGCCCATCAGAGCGGGTAGGGCTGCGGCCGGGGGACAAGATTGTCGAGATAGACGGGAAGTCGTCCTACAAATTTACCCAGGAACAGGTAATGAAAATCCTGCGGGGACCCAAGGGAACGTCGGTTAATCTCAAGGTCCAGCGGCCCGGGCAGGAGAAACCCCTCTCATTCACCATCGTCCGGGACGATATCCCCATCTACAGCGTCCTGGCCTCTATCATGCTTGATGAAAAAACCGGCTATATCCTCATCAACCGCTTCTCCAGTAAAACTGCCGATGAGGTAGAGGCAGCCCTGCAGGAGCTTGAATCCCAGGGCATGACGCAGCTGCTCATCGATCTGCGGTATAACAGCGGCGGGTATCTGGAACAGGCGGTCAAGGTGGCGGATAAGTTCGTAGCGGTTGAGGACACCCTCGTGTTCACACTGGGCCGGGGATCGAGGATGGATCAGGTCCACCTGGCGCACCGGGCCGGTACGCATCCCCAATTCCCGATTATTATCCTTATCAACCAGGGATCGGCCAGCGCCAGTGAAATTGTGGCCGGCGCTCTCCAGGACCTGGATCGGGGCCTGATTGTGGGGGAAACCAGCTTCGGCAAGGGGCTGGTCCAGCGACAGTTGCCATTAAGCGACGGCTCGGCCCTGCGACTCACTGTTGGCCGCTACTACACCCCCAGCGGCCGGCTCATCCAACGACCATACGGCAATGGTAATGAAGAATACTACCATGATTTATTCACCCGGCCCCTCGATCCCGCAGTCCAGGACTCTATTCTGGCTACCCTGCCACAGTATCGGACCAGGGCTGGCCGGGTAGTCTATGGTGGCGGGGGCATCATGCCCGATGAGACCATACTGTGGCACATTAAGCTTACCGAACAGACCGTTAAGCTGAGGAATAACCCGGAGCGCCTGCTCTACCAGTATGCCGAACAGAAAGCCGGGGAGCTGAAGGGACGCTACGCCGATGTAGGCTCGTTCATGGCCAAATACAATCCCGGGAGAAAGGAACGGCAGCAAATGGCCGACTGGCTGCGCAAGAAGGGAGAAGAAATTGACTCCGAGCCTTTCGAAACCGATTGGGATTACATAGCCAACCTGGTTGCCAGTGATGTGGCGGGTCTTCTGTGGGATCGTGAAGCCTTGTACCGGGTGCGGCTGGAACAGGACAACCAGGTGCAGGCGGCCTTGCTGCTGTTCGGCCAGGCCCGGGAACTGCTGGCCCTGCGGTAGGCCCCTTGCGCACCTCAGCTGGCATACACTTCCTTCCCCTCTTTGAGAACAGTGCGATAAATGAGACCGATATTGTCTTTATGCTGCTGTTTATCGTGAGTAGTGGCAACCAGTATATCGAAGGATGCCGGTATGCCTCGAATTTCGCGGTAAAGCTTCTGATCTGTCCTGCGGCGGTGGGTACCCTCGGGCATTATGATAAGGAGATCGATTTCACCGGCAGGGCCGAATGCTCCCCGAGCCGCCGAACCAAATAATATGATCCGTTGCGGCTTAACCGCTTTCACGATCTTCTGGGCCAGCTCTTCGATAACCTGAGGTTGTAATTCCATCTTGAAACTCCCGAATTGCGGCGCGGTCTAACGACTAAGCTCATCTGTCCCGATTTATCGGGATCAGGTGCACGACTTGTTAGGCAACATCAGGCTCATACTGATATACAGGAACCTGAATGGTCTTTGTTGGTTTCCTTTCCTCTTGAAAAACCCGATCAATAGCTTTTGCTACCTCCGGCTTTAGGACTTTTTTTCCACATTGTGTACAGACACCTACAGGAACGTTTTCAAGAATGAATAACTTGTCTTTCCATCTACATTCACGAGGCATGACTTGCTCCTCTACAGCCCCTCCACAATAGAAACAATCACTATATTTCTTTTCCATAGACCGACACCTCCGTTACCTGTTCCTTGTGTATGGATCTCTCCATTTTGGCATGGTTGGAATATAAATTGTAATAAGAATCAAATGCTCTGAAGGATTCTTAGCACAAACGACATGGACTGGCATTCCATCAGGTGTAAAGCCCACTGTCAGACAACTTTCTCCTCTAGGGTCATCTGGGTACTGTTCTATAATTTTGCACTTCGATAATACAAATTCCAGTTGAGAAACAGTTAAACCATCAGCAATTCGTTCATTATCCGCGTGAAGTGATATTTCATAGCTTTGTTTCTCAATTCCATTACGAACAAAATCAGGTGTTATGCTCATACATATCCATTACAATGTTGTCTAAAGGCAAAGCTCACTGGCTTGAAAAATTCTACTCACTGAACTTTTCTATTCTCTCTAAGCATCTGTTAATTCTCAAAACCCTGAAATCACACCACCGCTTTTCACGTCTGCTGCAGCGGAGGTTAGGTGTATTTAACATATGCTTGAAATATTAATTTGTTGGAAAGTAACGATAAATGTCCTTTCTGTGTAATACCCTCTCAAAAATGACCGTATCACCTTCAGTTCTAATTCCAACGCTATATACACCAAATCGAACTTTATAATATGATGAATACCCTTTCATTTTTTCTA
>CAZQOY010000105.1:0-8821 GCA_964595095.1 uncultured bacterium
AGGTCGTCGGCGGCCAGTGCTACTGGAACCAGGGTGCCCTGTGGGGGGACCGGGTTAAAAACCTGGTAGAGCGGCGGAAGGAGGAAAAATGGTCCGACATGGAGTGGCAGGTGCGCAACTGGCTGTTCCATACCTGGCAGTCCGGCGACCACATCGTGGAGCAGCACGTGCATAATATAGACGTGATCAACTGGGCCATCGGTGCCCATCCGGTTCAGGCTATGGGCATGGGCGGCCGGGAGGTGCGCACCGGTCCCGAATGGGGCAACGTCTTTGACCACTTCGCCGTGGAGTTTGAGTATCCCGGCGGCGTGCGGGTCTTAAGTATGTGCAGGCAGACCGCCGGGACAAGTACCAGGGTCTCGGAACGGGTGGTAGGCACCAGGGGCTCCACCTACACCGACAGTGGCGGCAATGGCTGGATTGAAGGGTCCAACGCATACAAATTCGAGGGAGAATCTCTCAATCCTTATGTCCTGGAGCATACCGATCTGATCGCCAGCATCCGCGGCGGCAAGCCTTTGAACGAGGGCCGTCAGGTCGCCGAGAGCACGCTGGCGGCTATCATGGGCCGCATGAGCGCCTATACCGGCCGGGAGCTGAAGTGGGATTGGGCGATGAACGCGTCCAAGCTGGACCTGACGCCGCCGAAGTACGAGTTTGGCGACGCGCCCGAGGCGACAGTAGCGGTCCCCGGCCAGACGGAATTGATCTAGCGGTTCGACACGGGTTTCAGAAGCAGAAAGGCTCAAGAGCCCTCTTAGCTCTGGAGAGGACGGCTTGGAAGAGTATATTAGGGTAGAGTAATATCTAAATTGAAGGGAATCCCAAAATGACAGACGAGAAAGAAACTGCTCAACGCCAGGGTGAAGAAATGTCCCGGCGCCACTTTCTGGCCACAGCGGCGGCAGCGACGGCGGCCTTTACGATAGTCCCCCGCCATGTCCTGGGAGGCCCGGGGTATCAAGCGCCGAGTGATAAGCTCAACATTGCCGGTATCGGCGTGGGCGGCATGGGAGGAGGTAACGTCCGCGGCTGTGAAAGCGAGAATATCTACGCCCTGTGCGACGTGGACAAGGAGTACGCGGCAAGGACCTTCAAGGCATACCCCAAGGCCAAGAAATACACCGATTACCGCAAAATGCTGGAGAAGGAGAAAAGCCTCGACGCGGTGATCGTGGCCACGCCGGATCACACACACGCCGCGATCGCTATGGCTGCCATGCAGCTGGGTAAACACGCATTCGTGCAGAAGCCGCTGACCAATACGATTTACGAAGCCCGCATGCTCGCCGAAGCTGCCCGGAAATATAAGGTGGCCACCCAGATGGGCAACCAGGGCCACGCGGGCGAGGGCAACCGCCTGATGTGTGAGTGGGTGGCAGACGGAGCCATCGGCCCGGTGCGCGAGGTGCATTGCTGGACCGACCGGCCTGGCGGTCGCTGGCCCCAGGGCGTTGGTCGGCCCGAGGGGACACCGCGGGTGCCGCGGACGCTCGATTGGGACCTGTGGCTCGGCCCGGCGCCTTATCGCCCTTATCACTCGGATTATGTGCCGTTCCAATGGCGCGGCTGGTGGGATTTTGGAACCGGTGCCCTGGGTGATATGGGCTGCCATATCATTGATACCCCGGTCTGGGTGCTGAATCTGGGCCATCCGACCAGCGTGGAGGCCGTCTCCACCCCGGTGAATTCCGAGACCGCGCCGGTATCGTCCATCATTACTTTACGTTTCCCCGCCCGGGGGAAGCTGCCCCCGGTAAAGCTGACCTGGTACGACGGCGGGTTGACGCCCTGCATACCGGATGAGCTGGAGGAAGGCCGGCGCATTGGCGACAGGAACGGCGGCGTACTGCTGGTGGGCGACAAGGGAACCATCATGTGCGGCTGCTACGGTGAGAACCCGCGGATTATTCCCGAGTCGAAAATGGCGGCATACGAACAACCGCCGAAGACCATTCCCCGGTCACCCGGGATTCATGAGGGATGGCTTGCGGCCTGCAAGGGCGGCAAGCCGGCCAGCTCCAACTTCGACGTCTCCGGTAACCTGACCGAAATCGTCCTGCTGGGCAACCTGGCCCTGCGGACGGGCAGGCGGCTGGACTGGGATGGGCCAAACATGAAGGTTACCAACTTCCCCGAGGCGAATCAGTACGTTCATCGCGGGTATCGCGACGGGTGGAGCCTGTAGCCCGGGAAGCGACGGGACACATACTTACTGTACATCCAGAGTCGGATTGCGAAGACCTGGTGAAATCGGATCCCGTAGGTCGGGTTTCTCGGTGTTAACTGCGAAATGCTGCTGTAGGGGGGTATTGCAATACGCCCCTACAGGCTCCTACAGCAGGGGTCAATAATATTGTATCAGGAGGTTAAGGATGCTTAAAAAGACAACACTATTGGCGGTCGGTCTGGTCGGGATGATTGCGCTTTGCAGCTCCTGTGCGGGGCCGGAGGCGTTGCCGGTAGCCGACCATCCAGCCACGGATGCCTACGAAGGCTGGCATCTGGGGTGCCAGGCCTATACGTTCAGGAACTTCACGTTCTATGAGGCGGTGGACAAGGTGGCGTCGCTGGGGATGGATTGGATCGAGGCCTATCCGGACCAGCAGGTGAGCGAGGAGACCGGGGACCTGAGACTCAACCTCGACATGCCTCCGGAGATCAGGTTTAAGGTGAAGAAGAAGCTGGCTGATGCGGGGGTCAGGCTGGTGAACTTCGGCGTGGTCGATCTGCCTGCCGATACGGTGGAATGCCGGAAGGTCTTTGAATTTGCGCGTGATATGGGGGTAGAGACTATTGTATCCGAGCCGCCGGAGGAAGCTTTTGATTTCATCGAGAAGCTGTGCGAGGAGTACCAGATCAAGGTGGCGATTCACAACCATGTCAAGCCCAGCCACTACTGGGATCCGAATACGGTGTTGGAGGCAGTCAAGGGACGGAGCAAGCTGATCGGCGCCTGCGGGGATATCGGCCACTGGATGCGCTCGGGGGTGAACCCCCTGGAGGCGCTGCAGAAGCTGGAGGGCCGTCTGATCAGTCTGCATTTCAAGGACCTGAACGAGTTCGGCGTCGGTGAGGCCCACGACGTTGTATGGGGCACTGGCAAGGCGGATGTTAAAGCGCTGCTGACGGAGCTTGACCGTCAGAACTTCCAGGGTGTATTCTCGATTGAGTACGAATATAACTGGGACAATTCCGTTCCCGAGATTCGCCAGTGTGCGGCCTACTTCAACAAGGTGGCGGGGGGGCTGAAACCTTCGGGATATCAGGACCTGTTTGCGACGGACCTGTCAAACGCCACGTTAAGAGAAGGCAGCTGGACCTTGCTTGGAAGATGGTGTATTGATCCGTAAAGGCGGCGGCAATATCTGGACGAAGGAGCGGTACGGCGATTTCATCCTCGACCTGGAGTTCAAGCTGGCCGAGAGTACCAACAGCGGCGTTTTCATTCGTACCGGAGACGTTGACCAGTATGTGCAGACATCCATCGAAGTACAGATACACGAAACGTCGGATGGAACAAACCACGGCGTTTGCGGGGCCATCTACGACTGCCTGTCGCCGGAGCTGATCATGACCAGGGAAACCGGTGAATGGAACCACTATACCATTACCTGCAGGAAGAACAAGATTTACGTGGTGCTGAACGACGAGCAGATCATCGACATGGATGTGGATTTGTGGACGGAGCCGGGCCAGAATGCTCCCATTATTACGCGTAGGCGGGGATTCCGTGGTGCTTCTGCAACTATGGATACAATTATTACACCGAATAAATTCAGAACCGCCATCAAGGATATGCCGCGGGAGGGTCACATTGGTTTGCAGGATCACGGCCAGCCGATATGGTTTCGGAATATCAAGATTAAGGCGTTGGAGGATTAGACGGCAGCAGTCATCCAGATATGCCGGAGCCGATAGCTGGGTCAGGGGAGTGAAATATAGATGCAGCCTGGACGGATGGCGCCTATCTCCAGGATTACAATAGCCTCGTAAAAAGCCATAACGTCCGGTCCGGTGAGTTTTCCACGAACGATAATACAATATATGGAGCTTAATAATGGGATCGGGTAAGAACGTGACGAGCAATAGAAAAGATCAGGGATGTACGGAAATCGGTATGGATTCATTCGAGAAAAGTATAGGCCGACGTGATTTCCTGCGCGTTACCGCTGCTGCGGGGGCGGGATTGATGCTGTCGCCCATGGCGCTGGGACAGACCGGCGGGAGTAAAGGCGATGATCTGAATATCGCGCTGTTGGGCAGCGGTGCCCAGGGCCAGATCCTGTTGGCCGCCTGCCTGAAGATACCGGGTATCCGCTTCAAGGCCGTGTGTGATATCTGGACGGAATACAATCAGAAACGGGCATCTCGCTTGTTGAAAAAATATGGCCACGAGCTCAATACTTATCAAGACTACCGGGAAATGCTTGACCGGGAGAGTAACCTCGACGCCGTCCTTATCGCCACCCCCGATTTCTGGCACGCCGAGCACACGGTTGCCTGTCTGAAGGCGGGGCTTCACGTGTATTGTGAAAAGGAAATGTCCAATACGCTCGAAGGAGCCCGGAAGATGGTGGAGACTGCACGGCAGACCGGCAAGTTGCTCCAGATAGGCCACCAGCGCCGCAGCAATCCCCAGTACCTTCATTGCCTCAAGCTTCTGAAAGAGGCGAAAATTCTGGGCCGCATTACCGCCATCAATGGCCAGTGGAACCGCTCGGTCCAGCCGGATCTCGGCTGGCCGAAAAAAGCCGCGATTGAACAAGCTATCCTGGAGAAATACGGTTTTAAGTCGATGCATCAGTTTCGCAACTGGCGCTGGTACCGTAACCTGGGCGGCGGACCCATCGTTGACCTGGGTTCGCACCAGATAGATATATTCAACTGGTTTCTAGGAGCAACCCCAACGTCGGTGATGGCATCCGGCAGCCGCGATTACTACGACAAAAAGACCCATGAATGGTATGATACCGTTATGACTATCTACGAATATGAAACCAAGGAGGGAATCGTCAAAGCGTTCTATCAGACTATCGGCACTAACAGCAGCCAGGGATATTATGAAAGCTTCATGGGGGAGCATGGTACCCTGCTTATCTCGGAATCGGCTGGCAGGGTCGGCGTCTATCGCGAGCCGTCGGCGCCCGATTGGGAAAAATGGGTAAAAATAGGTTACCTGAAGGCACCAATAGAGCCAGAATCCCCAACCTCGACCGGAGCAGTGCTGGATGTCCGCGAAACCCTGGCACCGCCCAAGTATGATCTGGAGGTGGAATTCAATGACCTCTATCATAAGCCCCACCTGGAGAATTTCTTCGATGCTGTCCGGGGCAAGGCCAGCCTCAACTGCCCGCCGGAGGATGGCTACGTGACGGCTGTTGCGGTACTGAAGGTCAATCAGGCGGTTGAGGCTGGCAGGATACTGGACTTCAAACCCGGGGAATTTAAAGTCTGATTCTGGTCAGAGCAGGAAACGGCACAGGTTCATGACCGGCCCGATTTCTCAAGCGGGATGGGTTACCGGTGTGGTGCTGGCAACGGGGATTCTGGTGTCGCAGGCCTTCGCGCAGGAGCAGAAACTCGGCGACGTTCCTGACGGCAATCGTTCGGTTCCGGTGCACCTCATCGACCTGCTTGATGAAGAGGGATCCACTATCAGGCCCGATGATGATCCCCTGATGCCTTTTTCCATCAGGGAGACCTGTGGCGGTGACTGTCATGATTACCAGACCATCAGCTCAGGTTGGCATTTCAACTCCGCCGATTCCGCTGTCCCGCCTGGTTTCCGTGGTGAGCCGTGGATCCTGGTGGATCGACAAACCGCCACCCAGATTCCCCTATCCTATCGGCCCTGGCCGGGGACCTTCAGACCCGGACAAGTGGGACTGACGCCCTGGGAGTTTGTCGAGGCATTCGGCCGGCACACGCCCGGTGGGGGAATCGGCGAGGATGAGGAAGCCCAGTCCTTAGAGTTCTTCCAGCGTTGGATGGTTTCGGGTCAGCTTGAGACCAACTGCCTGAGCTGCCATGATGCCGAACCGGCCCATGATCAGGCCGAGTATGCCGTCCAGATAGCCCGTCAGAATTTCCGCTGGGCTCCGGCTGCCTCCAGCGGATTCGCTCAAGTCAGCGGTTCGGCCAGGCAGATGCCTGACACATACGACATCTACTTCGGTGCCGTGCTGGACGACCCCAAGCTGATCCCGCCATCCGTTTCCTATGACGAAAGCCGCTTTACTCCCAAGGGCAAGGTCTTTTTCGACATCAAGCGGGATATACCCCCTGAACGGTGTTATTTTTGCCATTCGACGAAAGTCCTCTATAAAGACGATCCCCACCGGTGGACACTGGACGAGGATGTTCACCTGGCGGCGGGCATGACTTGTGTCGATTGCCACTACAACGGCCTCGATCATGCCATTACCCGGGGCTACGAAGGTGAAGTGCAGGCATTAGCCGGTCCATCAGCGGCGGAGTCCACCTGTGAAGGCTGCCATCTCGGGGAATCGTCGGCTACGGTTCCCAGGGCGGGACGTCTGGGCGCGCCTCAACCCGGCCATCCTGGTATCCCGATAGAGCATTTTGAGAAGCTTACCTGCACCGCCTGTCACTCAGGGCCCTGGGCCGCCCCTAAGACCTATCGCGTCAAAACCTCCCGGGCCCACGCCCTCGGGACTATCGGCGTCAACAAGTCTGACGAAGTGCTTCCCCATATTATGGCACCCGTCTTTGCCAGGCAGGTGGGCGGCAGGATCGCCCCGCATAAGCTGTTCTGGCCGGCTTTCTGGGCGCAATTGCTGGAGGACCAGGTAACGCCCATTAATCCGGACGCCGTCAGGCCGCTGGTGGTCAGCGTCACCGCCGCGGACCAGCCTGTTCTTACCGGGGACTGGCAACCCCTTACCGCAGAGCAAATCGCTGAGGTTCTGACCTCCCTCTCCTCAAGGGCCAGTAGCGGCCAACAGCCGGTATATATTGCCGGCGGCAAGTTGTACCGCCTAGCTGATTCGGGGAAACTGGCTGCGGAAGAGCACCCGGCTGCCCGGCCCTACTACTGGGCCTTCGCTCATGATGTGCGGCCGGCGGCGCAGTCGCTGGGCGTTCGCGGTTGCAGGGATTGCCATACCACTAATGCGCCATTCCTTTTTGGGAAAGTTGAAGTGGATGCTCCTTTGGCTGCAGGACGCGATTCAATGAAAACGATGACAGCATTCCAGGACTTGGGTGATATCTATCCCTGGCTATTTGCCTTCTCCTTTGTATTTCGCCCGTGGATGAAGGCAGTGACGCTCCTTTCGGCGCTGGTCATGGCCTCAGTTCTCTCGTTATGTGCCTACGAAGGACTGGCCCGCGTGTTAAAAGCGGCGGCCGGTGCGTATAGGGAGACTGAGAAGGATTAGCATGTTCCGTGTCGTTTCTATCATCGGTATTCTTATTACCCTGGTGGGAATTGCCCTGCACTATCGGGCTTTGCGGGCCAGGCGGGGTGATCTGGTCGATACGGCACCGTCGCGCCAGCCGGGCAGGGGCGAGACGACGGTATTGAACAGGTTCCGGAAACTGGTATATTTCATCGTGCTGGCTTGTTTTGGCGTGCTGGTGGTAACCGGCTTTGGCCCCGCGCTGATTGTGGGTGAACACCCGGCTGGCTACTTGTTGATGCTGCACGTTGCTGCCGCTCCAATCTTCGCTGTCTCGCTGGCGGTTCTGACCCTGATGTGGGCGTACCGCTGCCGCTTCGATCAAAGCGATTGGCGGTGGCTGTTGCGCCTGTGCCGCCTTGAAGCGGGAAATACCAAGGCTGACCCGGATAGATCCGATTTCGGGCAGAAAGTATTTTTCTGGCTGATTATCCTATTCGCTTTGCCGGTAATATTATCTGCAATTATGAGCATGTTTCCCCTTTTCGGCACCATGGGGCTGGGATTTCTGTCGCAGCTGCACCGTTACAGCGCTTTGTTGCTGGTGATAGCTGCCGTGATGCATACCTATCAGATTGTATTCTTCAACAAGCGCTGATTGAGATCATGATGGTTTCAGGGTGAATCAGCTTACGTAAAAAGACTGGATCAATTATTTAATATACTGTAATATTCACTAAGTTTTGCTAACCGAATATTCAGTGCGGTAACTTCTTTAAATGACTCGACCTCTTAACCAGAAGGCTAATAGTAATGAGTAACCAAGACACCGGTAGCGCACCCGCCGTCAGCGGTCCAAGTGCGCAAGAAAAATGGCTCTTCTCGGCGTGTCTTGTCGCCTTGATCGCCACGTCCTTCGGCTTCATTGTCAGGGCGCAAATCATAGGCGATTGGGGACCCGGTTCAGTTTGAGTGAAACCCAGGGGGGAGATTCTCGGCGTGGGCGGCTCAGGAAGCAGATCCGCTAAAGTTCCGAAGAGAGTTCAGTCAGAGTATCTCGGATTTCTTAAAGTGTAAACCGTATACATAAGGAGAGTAAAAGATGGAAACAGTGGTAGCTCTGTTGTGTGTGTTTGGTTTGGGCATGTCCTTCGCGCTTCTCGGGTCGATCAGTGTCAAGCTGATGCCGCGGCTGCAGATCGACACGGGTCGGTTCGGCACGCTCATATCCAGTTTTATGATCACCTGTCTGGTGGCTTCGGTGATTATTGGTGTGCTGATTGATTTATGGGGTCACAAACCATTTGCGATCATCGGGTTTATTTTGACGGCCTTTTGCATTCTGATGATTGCGCGTGCCAAGACATATAGTTCTGTGCTGGCCGCTTGTCTTCTTTTAGGCGTCGGTGCGATGTGCCTGAACGACGTGGGCAACACGCTGATGCCTCACGTCC
>CAZQOY010000106.1:0-8792 GCA_964595095.1 uncultured bacterium
CAAAGTCAAAGAGCGCCTGGACGTAGGTTGGCTGCTGTGGCATCTGTTCTATGTATTACCCCCCAGTAAGTAGTACTTGAACTCAGAGTAGGTTGAGAGGCAAAAGTAAAGTCTGTCCAGGAACATCCCGACGCTGGTATACTTACTACGCTTGCAGAAGTAGCCAATACAGTATTAGATGGCTCTCCTCCGTCGTCTACTCTGACCTCCATTACGAGGCTATAGGTACCTACAGAGTCCTTATCATTCAACTGTACCGCAAACTTATCTAAGTCGAAGGAGCTAGAAGGACTGAAACTTCTACCTCTCCAAGCTATTGTGGTAGTATTGATAACATACTCAGTTGAACCTGAACTTAAGCTTAACTGCTCGCTAGAACTTTGATATAGACTTGCAGTTAATTGTTCATCAGCTGTTACCTCTATAGTTATCGCATCTGTCTTTTGGAGAAGATACTTATTAGCTCCTACAGAGGTGTCAATGAATCCATCAATAGCAACATTGTATTGATCACCTAACTCTAGTAACGCATCATCACTTGTTATAACTCCGACAGCTCCCGGTGTGATATGGTGGAAGGTCTGGAAGTCGGTCGACCCACCTAAATAGAGCCCATAGTTTACCTGCTCATTCTGACCTATTGAAGGAATGAACGTCCACCAGTTGCCTGACTCCCACCACGCTTGAGTTCCTAGAGGTTGAGTAGTTTGAGACGATATCGAGTCAATGTTAGCACGTATCCAGAAGGATAAAGTGCCATCTATAGTAGACTCCGCCCAATCTGTAGGAAGATCATAAGATAGTGTGTTGAACCCAACGACTTCAAATCCAGAGGAAGTATCCTCTACATTAGTTAGAAGTGCCCAAGCAGACCCATCCCAGTAGTACCATAGAATTACAGCATCATCGACAGCTGCTTGACTAATACTAAAGGATATTATTCGTCCTGGAGATTGTAACCCAAAGAGGAATGAGTCACTAACAGCTGCAGCAGCAGGAAGTAGGTCTATATCTCCTATTGTAGAGTCATTACACTCCGTAGTAAAGTCGGTATATACAGGACCAATGTCGACGTATAGTCTGCAAGCTTCGACTGCCATCTGGGTTGAGCCAGGCATCGAAGGTACTGCAGAACCATCAGTTCCTATAACAACAGAATTTAAGGCATCAGAGTTAATGAAGTCTTGATCAACTAGAGACTGCCCCGAAAAAGCGAAGGGTGCAATTATATTAGTAAGAGCCCCTGCGGTATTAGAAGCTCTTAAGTTAGCGGAGTATAGAGCTGTACTTATATCTACTGACTGAGCAAAGACTGTAGAAGCTAATAGAGCTACTAAAGCTAGACCAGATAGTAAAGTGATTCTTAGGTTCTTCATGCTCTTCTCAGAAATAGGATATATGATACAGCTACCGCACTAGCGGCTGCCATTAGAGCAGCTAGTATCATATCTGTCATACCAAGGTAAGCTCCTATAGGAAAGATAAGAGCTACTGTCAAAGGAGTAAACGCCGGAGACTTAGTCATAACAAAGGCTATGTAGGCAATAAGTAGATTAAAGCCCAGTAGTATAAAGGTTGTAAGAAGCATTCGGTTCATATTAAGTAGAGCCGCCCAAGTATCAAAGTTCTCAGCAAATGATGTACCATCCCAGAAGGTTCTTAGATCGTCTGCATAGGTGGTATCAAATTCTCTTTCCACAAAGTCAGGAGAGACTGTTCTGCTAGAGAAGAGCTCAGGAGCTATTATTCGAATGTCTGGTATGCTATTAACAAAGTAGTCCTCAGCTACTAGAGTTAGCAGAATACCATCGGGGGTTGATTGTACCATAATGATATCTGGAGTAGTATAAGCTGCCCAAACAACTTCTAGATCTCTAGCAGCATCAAGGACATGCTCTTTGAATCTAGTCTTAGTTACAAGAGGACTAGTCCATTCTATGCTTCCACTATTTACAATAGGAGGAATAGCAAAGAAGCTAGGACTGCCTTGAAGCCTAACAGTGTAGGGATCCTCCCACACAAGACTTCCAGCAATAACCGCCTCAGCATCAAAGTAGAAAGAGACAATTCCACTACTATATCCATCGTTAACAAAGGCATAAGGAGTAGTTGATTGAAGTTCAATAGCTCCATCCATAAATCGAGCTAGAAAGGCCTCAGAAGCTCTCTCTGTAGGAGGTGAGGTGTAGTCGATACGATAGAATACCATGAAGAGCATATCTGTAGCTTCTAATATGTTATTGTAAGCTCTGATTGAGACTATCTGCAGAAGGTCTGGATTGGCGATAGCGAAAGCCTGTTTAGGAAGCAGAGCAATAAGTAGCATAGCCATTAGTATGAAGTATCTAGCGATCATAAGGACTTCTTACTTTTCTAGTTATACGCTTCTCATAAGCTTTCTGACGATCATAGGATGAAGACTTTTTTGTCTCCTGCTCAGGTCGAGCAAATAGGTATAGACTATATAGAGCAATCCCTATCCAACTGACGATCATTAACTCTCTAAATCCCTGGTCAAGATACTGAAGGCATAGAAGGGCTAGGAATAGAGATATAGCTACAAGAATCATATAGACTATTCTCATATCTTAATCCCTTTCAGGTGACTCTCTCTGAAACCTATCTTAGCCCATGTGTCAAAAAGAGGCCAGTAGTTAGGTCCGTAGAGGTTAAGCTTGAATCTATCTATACCTCCAATAAACCTTACTCTGGTTCTATGAGGACACCTAAACCTAATACATTCAGGAGCAGCTGTTTCTGGATTAGGTACAGTCTTACATGTAGTTGTGCAACGGCCGAACCAGTCGATCTGGCGACGTACTCGTTTGTCGATCATATCTCGATTAGGAGACATAAGTATGATAGTTATCCCATAATGACGAGATTGAGCAACGAAGTAGCCAAAGACGCGAACTAGCTTATCTGAAGGAGTTCTAGCATCAAATAGTTTATACGCCTCATCGAAGACGAGAGTCGCATTCATTATATTGATGCCTAAGTTCCCTAGAGCTGTCTCAACAGTGGAGCTAACCTCATCTTCACTAGAGCTTTTAGACAGAGAAGCTATCTTATCTAGCTCATCAATAAACTTTCGTTCATCAAGGAAGGTAAAATCTCCAAACTCTTCTGTTAGACCCATCTTTGACCCAATGATAACTACAGGTCTACCAAAAAGGTCTCGTAAGGCTTGAATGATCCCTACACCAGCTATAGTCTTGCCTTTACCCTTCTTACCTTCAAGAAGAATAACTTGGTTAAGCAGGTTAGATATTAGCTGCCTCAGTCTTATCTCGTTCTGATCCTCCTTAAACTGAACGTAGAGGTCAGACTTCTCTTTTTGAGTTAGTGTAGACATATTACATCGAAGCTTCTTCTTCTTCTCCTTCACCCATTAGGCTCCCTTGGAGCATTCTAACAGCCTCGATTCTACCTAGACGATCTTTAGAGATCATACGGTGATCAAACTCTCTAACGAAGATATCCAGTAAGCTCTCTTTCCTCTTAGTATCAAAGGATGCTGTAATAATACGTAATCTAACTAGAGGTAGTATCATCTTAGCAGGAGTCTCGGTAATCTTAGTTAGATCAGCTGTAGGATCTTCAGGAAACAGAGTCTTAAACCCTGCAGGAGTTTGATCCTCCTCTGCGTCAAAATCTGGTGGAAGTCTCTGTTGCGACATTTAGAGTCCTTTCACTATATTTAGTAGCTCATTAATAGAGCTAGCAGCATTAGATAGCATTTTATACATAAAGCCTACTGTAACTATTAGAGAGACTATAACTACAGAGTTAACAATCGCTAGTCGAAGAGTCCACTTAGACCCTCCTATACTATCTCCAGCTGCCTCATGAGCATCTCTCCAGGTAGCTCGTAGCATTCCTTCATCAGTAATATGTCTGAGACTCTGAGCTGTAAGAATAGAGCGAGCTTTTTCAGGATCAAAAGGCTCAGGATTATTACGCGTATAGAAGAGGGTAGGTACAATCTCTTGAGCCCAAGAAGGAAGACCAGGAGGCCACTTCGACCATTTAGTCTTACTTGGAGCTAGAATATAGTCTCCTCCATCTTTAGCACTAATCTTCATAGTTCCATCAGTCTTTATGAGCTCTCGACTGATCTGGTTGTTTGGTTCAATAAAGAAGGCGTAGATTTTGTCCTTAACCTCACGACGAACCCAGAATATCGTAAAGCCTAGCGTTAAGACCATAACGCCTAGCGATACACCCATCATGATAATAAAGGCTTGTGCTGTAGCTAAGAACAGTCCCATAAAAAGGTCCTCCTAATCTTGGAAAGGGTTGCCACTAAAGATGTCTTCTTTAGGTTCAGCAAATCTCGTATATCTAGACGAGGGCTTGACATGAGACTGTCTTTGAAACGCCTCATCTACATTTACACCCTCTTGAATAAGCTTTGCCTTAACAATCTTAGTAGCCTTCTGTTGATTTCTAGTCTCAAGAGGATAAATTTCAGCATCAGTAAGAAGATCGGCTACTTCAGCCGCTTTCTCCTCAGTAGGATAAGGACCTAATAGAGCTCTCTTACCTTCTTCACTGTAACCAAAGACCCAGTAGAACATGTTAAGGGCTCCACCAGTATGCTTTCTTGAAGCCTATAGGAATTCCTCCACCTTCTTGAGGAGCTTCTACAGCAAGGTCTGTCTTAATGTCAATACTAACGTCGCGTTCAGGAGAGAACCAGGCAGCCCACTCATCGTAGACGCTTGCATCTATAGTGTAGCCATCCTTAAGAATAGTAGCCCAAGCCTCCTTAGGATTCTTTACCTTGCGAGTGTCTGGAGGCTGAGCTGCAGGGCTAAGAAGAATATCTTCCTCAGTATAAGGAGGATACAGTGCTACCCACACATTACCCTGCTTCCAAGCAACACCTAGATCCTTTCTATCTGCCTCACGAGCAGGACGCCTACTCCTTGAACCTCGAGGAAGAGCTGCCAAAGGTACTCCAGGACTCTTAGGAGGTAACACCTTTACTGGTAGAGGAACCTCTAGTCGAGGTCTAGTAGGTCTTTCAGGTCTTTCTGGTCTTGTAGGTCGTACAGGTCTCTCAGGAGTATCATCAGGTCTTATGGGTCTATCTGAAGGAGGTATAGGAGTCTCAGGTCTAAGAGCTTCATCTATGACTCTATCTGGCCTAGCTGATACTACCTCATCAGCTCTAACAGGTTCTTCATCGTCTCTAAACCTTGTAGCTGTGGGAGTAGGCTCCTCTTCTAGGACGACTCTAGACCTAACTCGTCCATTAACTCTGGTAGGAGTTTCTAGAGTTCTGAAGGCCTCACTAATATCTTGATCTCCTGTATAGACAATAACAGGTTCGACAGCTAGATTAGCAACACCAGCTTGAAGATTAGCTCGTGCAAAAGCTTTATCAGCTCTCAAGAAGATAACATCTGCTTCTCGTTCAAGTCTGGCAGCGTCTGCTAAATTACCAACTGCCTTAGCTTGTTCTGCTTGCTCATATAGGTCGCTAGCTCTTTTACCCTGTAGAGAAGCTTCAACCAGATCATCTGAGTAGGCCGTGAACTTACCTGAACTGGGCCTAAAGATGGCTTTAACGGTCTCTACAGGACCTACTAGCTTAAGTTTAGCGATCTCAAGAGGATTAAGAGGCTTACCTATAACTAGTATAGCCGACCTCTCACCTGTATAAGCTGATCGAGTATATAGTACTTGACTAGGAGGAGGTATTACTGTGCCTGCAGGTAATACTGTCTCAATCTCAGCTGCTCCCTTCCATAGCTTTCCAGAATCTTGTAGTTTGCTAAGAAGCTCTGGATCTCGTATAAGCACAGACCCACTTATAGGTTGATCGGGCATTTGTCCTAAGCGACGAGCAGCTTCTGCTTTTACTGATAACGGAAACTCTGTAATACCTGTACCAGTAGCTTGAACAAATCGCTCCATTCGACCTGGAGCTAAGAATAGGGATCCACTGCCATCTTCTCCCACTGTTATGCCTGTCATAAAGTTACGAGCGTCAGGCGTATTATGAATAGCTCCGATTCCAATAGCTCTCTGAAATGCTGGTGAGGTTATTTGAACTTCTCCAGCAGATCCAACAGGAACTCTAGGAGTCTCTCCTCTAATAGCAGCTTGAGTTAAAGCTTCTCTAACCTTAAATGCCTCTTCAGGAGTTATTAGACCCCCAGGCATCCTAACTGTAGAAGGAGTCCTCGCAACTTCTAGAGTTGTAGGTATTCGAATAGTCTCAAAGCTAACTTCCAGAGCTTCTACTGGAATCTTACGAGGAATGAAAATAGTCTCAAGAGGCTCAAGAACTAATTTAGCTGTCTTAAGTGGATGAAGTACAGTAGTTATAGGTGCTCGTACTTCTGCGATAGCAATGTTAGCACCAGTTCTTAAGAGGCTAGTACCTGCTCTCGATGCAGCTGAAACCTGTCCCACAATTGGAATAAAGAATGCTAGATCTCCAGCAACACTTAAAGCTTTAGCCCAGTTTGGGGAGTCTTGCCAAGTCCTTATAGTTCCGTATATAGGAATCGAGGCTAGTCCAAACTCCTTAGCAATAGATGTAAGCTGAGGCTGCATCTCTAGAACGTTTTGAACATACTCAGCTTTCGAGGGAAGAACTCGTTGAAGATAGTCACTCTCAGATTCTGTTACCTCAAGACCATCGGATTCTGCCTTAGCTACTGCCTCTGTATAGAGTCTCCCATACTCAGATTTAACTTCGTCATACTCTAGCTCCATAGAAGCTATGTTGAAAGTCTGAGTTTCGGCCTTACCTAAGGTTGCTACTTCTTTTGTGATATCAGCAGCTTTACCTAGCCAGTCTCTTTCAGAAGGAACATCTCCTAAAGCTTCCTGAAGAGTCTTCTTAGCTTCTTGAGAGCTATCTGAGAGATCTGTTGCTGTAAGTAGATAAGTAGCTGTCCTAGCAGTAATATCAAGCTTCTTAGAGGCTTCCTCAACAGCTGCCTCACGAGCAGTAGGAGGTACTCTTCCAGCTTTATAAGCTGCCAGCTCCTCAAGTTGCTTAGCTTGGTCTGCGTATCGACTAGCTATAGTAGAGCTAAAAGGTGCTGCAGGAGTTGTAGCTATAGCAGTTGGCTCCACATAAGAAGGAACTCGAGGACCTAGACCTCTTTCAAACTCAGGAGCAGGTCCAATGATTACTGAAGGAGTATCAAGGATTCCAAATTGTTGAGCCTGCTCTAAAGCAGAAGAAGGATCCTCTCGTATCTGGCGAAGAAGATCCACCGTCTGACCCGCAGTCAGCCTACCTGACTGTCGAGCCTGCATTACTTGTGTTCTTGTAAGAGGATTATTGGTCATTAACTACCACATCCTTAAGACCTAGGCAAGAGTGTAGCTAGACTATTAGCTAACTACACTCCTGCCTCTCACCACCACCTAGGATCCCCACTACCCGCCGATTCCCCCGGTACCGGCCTTGAACCTGGTAAGGCCCAAGAAGATCCCTACCAGAAGTAGGATAGCTATAGCGCTGGGGACGAGGGGCATAATCGCGTTCTCGAGATCTGACCAGGTGGTCGTATCTTGAGAGTTGATGATCTGCCTAACGACTACGAATGCCACAGTGCCTACGATTCCGGAAATCATCGCGTTAATCAGGGCATCGAGCATACTTATGAAACCTCCTTGTAGTATAGATCTATCATGAGATGTAGCTAGCGTTTGTATACTAGCTACACCTCACGAAGGTGCGCTCTTACATAGCTCCGGTACGGAACCTGGTCATGCCCAGGAAAATACCGACCAGCAAGAGAATCGCGATGGCGCTCGGCACAAGAGGCATGATCGCGTTCTCCAGATCCGACCAGGTGGTCGTATCCTGAGAGTTAATCACCTGCCTCACAACCACGAACGCCACCGTACCGACGATACCCGCTATCATGGCGTTGATCAATGCATCTACCACTTCTTTTGAAACCTCCTTATGTTAATAGGATTACACCTAGGCTCCTAACTATTGTAGGAGCCCAGGTGTGTCACCATCAGATGATCGATGAGATCAGGACTCTTTTCCGATGCCCTTCTCTCTCTTGTAGGCCTTGGCGTACTCACGCTCTCTCTTGGCGTAATCGAGGCGAGAACGCTTCTGTTCGGTGGTGAGCTTGGACCAAGGAGTGTACCGATAGGTCGAACCGGTCTTTTTGCTGACTCGCAGCTCAGACAGGCCCAATCCGACTCGCTTCTGGGGCTCGTACCCACCAGCTTGGGCGAACGCTTTCATCCGGTCCCTTCGCGCTTTGGCTGCATCCGGATCGTAGTAGTACGTCTTACCCGTCTTGCTTACCCTCTTTTCTCCTTTAGGCACTTTTTGAAACCTCCTTATCTAATCTACGGATAGCATACAACCATATGTGTCATAGGTCAATAATGATAGAGAAGCTACGTACTGTATCACTTTGATGTCCAGTGATGCCCTATTCCTGTCTTAACTTGAAAGGGGACGTCTGTATTAAGAAGTCTACCTGGAAGGGAAGTGTAGATATCTTCAAGTTGAGCAACTACTTCTTCGTATACGTCCTCACGGATCTGCCATAGTCCTGCATCATGTACAGGCCACATAGGTCTTGCTACATCCTTCGATATTAGTCTACTTCCTTCTATCATAGCAAGAAGATTGGTATCAGATGAGGGAGATGAAATACTAAAGTTGCGAGCTTCTCTTTCAGCAGAAGAAGTATTATCATCAGTTAATAGACCCCAACGACGGCGTCGACCGTAGTGAGATCTTACTTCTCCTGTCTCATGGAGCTCTACTGCTGTTGCATCGAAAAACT
>CAZQOY010000107.1:0-2295 GCA_964595095.1 uncultured bacterium
CGCAACAGCATCGGTGAGCGCACCGAGACCCTCACCTACAGCGAAAACATGGTGGTCCTGTCCTTTGCCAATCATTTGAGCCAAACCATCAGCATGGGCCTTAGTGCCAAACTGCTGTTTATCAACCTTGGTAACGAAGGTAGCAGGGGCTTTGCCGTTGACCTGGGCCTGCTCTATCACCGGCCCAGCGGTTTCAATCTGGCATTGAAAGCGCAGAACGTCACCGGTACCTACTCCTGGGAAGTGGCCACTTCCATGGGTGAGCGCATCTACGTGGACTACCTGCCCATCATTCTCAGCGTGGGAGCCCGCCTGCCCTGGTACCACTTCACCTTCTTCGGCCAGACAGATATTGTAGTGCCGAAAATAAAGGATGGTGATGATGTAGCTTTCGGGAGCGTAGTGCCCGTTTTCCGACTGGCGGTGGAGGACCTCCTTGGAGAGCGGTATTTCATACGGGGTGGGCTGGAGAACACAACTCTCACACTCGGTGTGGGGCTGCGCTATTCCATCCGCCGATCCTATGACAGCCGGGTGGACTACAGCCTTTCCCTGGGTAAGTCCGGCGAGGGGCTGGGCCACCTCTTTACCTGGATTTTCAGCATCTGATGCTACCCGGACGCGACAGGTCGGTGCCATATCGGTCTTTGATCCTGCTCTTGGCAGGCTTGTTTTTGACACAATCACTTTCAGCGCTGGGCTGGCGGGCTTACCACCTGCCGGGTTCGGCCTCTGCCCTGGCACTGGCCGGCGGAGGGGCGGCCCTCCCCGGCAACATGACTTTGGCAACGGTCAATCCGGCCCACGTGTGGGGCCTGGAGGGGGAAGCGGTGGAAGTGGGTTACCTCAAGATGTTCGGAGACCTGGCAGGCTACGGTGTAAAATGGCAGACCGCCTGGCGGACCAGGCCGATGCAGCTGATCCTCAGGTCAACAGTCGAGAAGGACCTGGAGCTCCGGGGTGATGTACCCACCGCTGAGCCCCTGGCCTACTTCAGCGCGCGCCTGCTCTCGGCGACCCTCCTTCGGGGATGGCGGCTGGGCACTACCAACCTGGGTCTCGGCATCACCTTCGCCTATCAGCGGATTTATGAATATTCAGCCAGAGGGTTATGGCTGTCAGCGGGCTGGCAGGGGGAGCCGCTGCCGTGGCTGCGGTGGAGCCTTACAATAAATAACCTGGGCGCGGGGGAAGCGCTGAACCGGGAACGGGAGCCGGTGGCCCCGCGCGCCGGGGCGGGCATGGCCGTCAAGACACCGTTGAGAGGAAGCTACCTGTCCCTGGACCTGTGGCTCGATGAGCAGCAGGGCCTGGTTCCCTGCCTGGCCTGGCAAGGCTCGGGACAGGTTATGCGGCTCAATGCCGGAATCCGGTGGGAGGCGGGTGCTCCCCTCCTGGCGGCGGGGTTCCAGCTGACATACCGCCGGTGGGTCGTTTCTTACGCCTATGGCTATCAGGACCGAGCCCTGGGGCAGCCGTATATGTTGTCGCTCAGTCGGCGGCTGTAGCTGGCGGGTGGATACAGCGCGAATTGCAGTGTCTATCTTCCAGGGAACTACACCATTGATTCCTGCTAATGTAATGTCCTCATGTAAGGGCGTATTGCAAGGCTCGCCGGGCTCCCCGTGGGGCTCGCTGGAGGCGCTACGCCGAGGCCGGGTACGCCCCCAGGGTAGGCTATGCCGAGGCTACGCTCCTCCAGCCGTTTGCAATTAGGACTATCTTTCTGTATGATGCAATAGTGCTTAATTAAATAGAGGCAGATGAAACTAAAAGCGATCGGAAAGCGATTCTCGTGAATGCTCCGCTAAAGGGCGGGCAGCCCAGGACACTCAAGCTCCTGTTTATCATCCTGGTGGTAGGCGCCCTGGGCTTCGTGGCCTGGCACACTGTTTTCTCCTGGGTGACGGAGCGGCGGTATCTCCGGCGGGAAGTCCCTCAACTGCGAGCCGACTTGGTAGCGGAACTGGAGAGAATGGGACTGGCCCGGTCACCGGTGATCGAAGATGACGGCAGCATCCGGTTCGGTCACCCTCCCACCATGTCCTCGGATGATCTGATCCTCCTCCTGCGCCGGATTATGCGGCGCTATGACCTTGTTATGACGGCTGCTGTGAAATATGAGGAGCGCCGGGAACTCTATATTGAATTGAGTTCATCCGAGCAGTATGTGGTAGCTCGTTTTCTCTTCACGCCCGGGTTAATGGATGAAATGCTGGCGGGAGTGGTCCGGGGGCGCATCGGCATTATCATTGACGATTTCGGTTACATCCGCAACCGGCTGACTGCCGGGTT
>CAZQOY010000107.1:2305-8780 GCA_964595095.1 uncultured bacterium
GTTTATGGGGATTGATGAGAGACTTACATTTTCGGTAATACCGGGACACCGCTATTCCCGGATCCTCGCTGATGAAGCCGCCCGGTCAGGCCATGAAGTCATCATCCACATGCCCATGGAGCCGGAGAATTATAACGGCCGGGATGAAGAAGAGTTCATCCTGCTGTATGGCATGGAAGAGAACGAGGCCCTGGCGCGCATCAGGCGGGCTTTCCAAGAGCTGCCCCAGGCAGTGGGTATGAATAACCATGAAGGCTCCCTGGCCACCTTGGATACCGTCCTGCTCGATGTCCTGGCCGCTGCTCTTGAAAGCCGAAAAATGTACTTTGTGGACAGCTACACCACCCCCGATACCCGGGCCCTTGATATCATGCAGGCCAGGGACGTGCCCAGTATGGGACGGCACGTATTCCTGGATAACGTGGATGAACCGGACTATATCCGTCGGCAGCTGGCCAAGTTGGCGGACAGGGCCGAGAACACCGGCGTGGCCATCGGGATCGGGCACGTGGGAACCAGCCACCTGAATACCCTGGATGTGCTGGCCGAAGAAATACCCCGGCTGAAAGACCAGGGCTTCGAGTTCGTCTATATATCGGAGCTGCTGCGATATGCCCTGGCCCGCCAGAAGGAATTGGCCCTGGAGCGGCCGCCGGCGTAAGGGAGATAATGGGGACTGGTGCTATGTTATGGGTCGTTGGTTGTTAGTTTTTCTTTATGAGAAATGGAACTTTGTCGAAGTAGGGCATTTCCCCTACCACGGGGATGACGTAGACCAGCCGTCCGACGAGGTACGGTTCGGGTAAAGTCCCAGTATCAGGATCGATAATCAAGTCTTAAACAATTATGCATGCGGAGGCTGCTCATGATCAGGAAAGCCGGTTATGTCGCTTTGTTCGGGATCGTCGTGGCTGCAATCGGGGTTATTACTCTGCGGCAGAGACTCCCCCTCGGCCCCATTGTATTGGGGCTTTCCGTCGTCCCCCTGGGAGGCCTGCTGCTGACCAGGCGCCCCCTGGTAGGGGCCGTCCCTGACCTCATCTTCGGGGCGCTGGATACCGGCTTACTCACTATTCCTGCCCTGTGGGGCGGGGTGCTGTTTGGCGTGGCGGGGGCCGTCGCCGGCGGGGTG
This sequence comes from uncultured bacterium, assembly GCA_964595095.1. Taxonomy (GTDB): domain Bacteria; phylum Fidelibacterota; class Marinisomatia; order SCGC-AAA003-L08; family TS1B11. The sequence goes on from CAZQOY010000107.1 coordinate 3,438, forward strand.
ATCGGGGACGCCCTGACCGACGGCATCGCCGGGTTCTTTGAGGGCGGCATTGCCGAATGGCTCCGCGAGCAGGGCATTGAGGAGTCCCGGGAGCCGGTGACCTCCTCCCTGGGAAAGATGACCGGCTGCCTGCTGGGCGGCGGACTGGTGCTTACTATCGCCCTGCTGCTGGGCATCGCGCCCGAATTTGCCTGAGGAAGGAGCTGAGCCGACACGAACCAGGGTCATAGAAGCGTCATGAAGGTCATCGGCCTCATCGGCGGGCTGAGCTGGGAATCCACCGCCGAGTACTACCGCCTGATCAACGAGGAGCTGCACCGGCGGCTGGGGGGCAGCCACTCGGCCAGGATTGTCCTTTACAGCGTTGATTTCCAGGAGGTGCACGACCTCCAGCATCAGGACCGCTGGGAGGAGGCCGCTTCCATCATGGTGGATGCCGCCGCGAATGTCGAGCGGGCCGGTGCCGACCTGCTGTTGATCTGCTCCAACACCATGCACCGGATGGCCGACCGGGTAGCCGCCGCAGTGTCCATCCCCCTCCTGCATATCGCCGAAGCCACCGCCGGGGCCATCCAGGCCGCCGGTCTGAAGCGGGTGGGGCTGCTGGGCACCAGGTTCACAATGGAGCACGATTTCTACAAGGGTCTGCTCACAGACCGGTACGGCCTGGAAGTCATCATCCCCGACGAGACCGACCGGGCTGCGGTACACGACGTTATCTATCACGAACTGGTAATCGGCGACGTGCGGCCCACGTCCAGGACCGCCTATCGCGAGATCATCCAGCGACTGGTCTCGCAAGGGGCAGAGGGCATCATCCTGGGCTGCACCGAGATTCCCCTGCTGGTAAAGCCGGAAGATGCAGCTGTGCCCCTGTTCGATACCACCGCCCTGCACGCCCGGATGGCGGTGGACTGGGCTCTGGCCGTAGATCCGGCGAGGACCCCTGGCTGAAGATTGAAACAGTCGTACGAAATTTTCACCGACCAGGTCCGTGCCTGCCGCCGGTGCCGGGGGCGATACTTCGACCATGAGCCCCGGCCCGTCTTCCTGGCGGAGCCTTCGGCAAAGGTGATGATCGTGGGCCAGGCTCCGGGCCGGCGGGTACACGAGACCGGCCTGCCGTTCAATGATGCCAGCGGCGATACACTCCGGGAATGGATGGGGATTACCCGCGAGCAGTTTTACGACCCCACCACTTTTGCCATCATTCCCACCGCCCTGTGCTACCCCGGGACGGTTCGAGGCAAGGGGGACCTCCCGCCGCCCCCGGTCTGCGCCCCCGCCTGGCACCCCCGGTTCCTGGACTATATCAAACCCGAACTGACCCTGCTGGTAGGGGCCTACGCCCAGGCTTACTATCTTAATCGGAAGCAGCCGGTATCGGCGGTGGTGGCCCACTGGCGGGAGTACCTGGAGCAGGGACTGTTTCCCCTGCCGCACCCATCGCCACGCAACCGTAAATGGCTGGCCGACCGGCCGTGGTTCTTTAAGGAGTGCATCCCGGCACTGCGGGAGCTGGTCAGCCGGTATCGGCCCGCATAGGCGGCACGCCGGTTCGCCACCTAATTATTTCTGCGGCGCGGCACACCCCCAGCGCTCCCGAAGCGGGAGTTGACCACATTACTGTAGATAGACCCGAAAGTATAACTTAATCCAACAGAACCCCAATATTGATAATCGGTGGCCAGCTCTCTGGTCCGGAGAAGGATTTCATCGGAGGTAGCGTCCCCTTTGGGCAGGTAAATCTGATCGTGGACCGCATTGATACTTGCGTTAAGAGACAACGATAGTCCCTTGAAAAGGCGCAAATTCAGGTTGCTCGATAGTTGCAGCTTATTCATTTCGAAATCATGAAAATAATGGGATCCCCTGAGGGATGTCCTCATCGTACCCCATTTTTCAGTAATCTCCAGGGAAATATCCAGGGATTGACCGTACAACCTTTCTGCGGTCTGATTATAAATGGTCGTATCGACATAAATGTAATCGCTGGGGCTGATTTTGTATGTGAAGCGCAGTTCCCGGCGAGTGGATTCAGAGTAAGGGAAGAGATTATACTCCACGGCGGGTGACAGGGAGATACTCCGTTTAATATTCCGGTAGGTGCTCGAATTGGCCCCGAGCGATACGCCGGCTGACCAGTGCTCGGTGAAGCTCTTCACTACCAGACCGGAAAAACTCTGGCTCCTGACAATGCTGGTAGTCTTTTCGCCATCAATGATGTAATTGTTTTCATTATAGGTCCCATACAGGTATGATCTGATCTTCAGCTCGGGAGTTATTCGATCAGCGGACAAAGCGCCATTGAGCTGAATGGAATTGCTGCTCTCTTCACCCCTGAAGCTGGGACTGGCGCCGAGCCTGAAAACCCAGCTGTCCCACCTGTCCTCCACCGCCACGGGCGACACCTTTCTGGCAAATGAAAGTTGCAGGTACTCCGCCAGGGGAGTCTTAGCCACGTATCTGGTCAGCCCCAATTTCAGGATTTGAACCATGCCGGAGCGGACGACATCCTTGGTATCTTCCTGGTTACTGAAATACGTTAAGGTCTCATTTTCCCCGGCAAAATCGTGCTGGCCGATGAAAGCAATGGTGTACTCGTGGCCCCCGCTGGCCGTATTCTGGGAAGTGACCAGGATATGGACCTGGGCATCTTTGCGGTCCCGCATGAAGTTTACGAAAGTGATCTCTTCGCGGATATAATTATAGTCTAAGCCGTGGCCGTCGAGATAGATCTTGAGGGCCTGGCTCCTGATATCCTCGTCGTAGGATTGCTGCTGCTGAAGTGAAGCCCCACCATAGATAAGCTGGGGAATCGCAAGAGCGAAGATAAGAAGGGGAGAGCGGAGATACTGCATACGTTTCCTTATTATTCCTTTCGTACGTTTATGAACGAGTGGTAAGTAGTTGCCTGTTTGCCTGGCAGTGAATGCTATGAAACAATAAGACGTTCGTCCCAGGCAAAAGGTTAATAATAAAGGCTGAATTTTAACATAAATGCTGGTTCTCTGGCTATAACTATTTCCTCGCACGGAAGTTGCCGTTGAAATAGGAGCCTGCCCGGCGCGCGTAGTACTGATACCTCAGGCTATTCGCTGAAGGCTTATAGTAAGTCGTTTACCGGATACAGCCCCACCAGCGTCTGGGCACTGGCTAAAGGATCGGATCGGTCACCTCGATAGAATCGTTCTTTTCGTTATCCACCAGGGAACTGACTTTGTGGGCCTCCATTTCGCTGCCGGGACACGGCTGGCAAAAGGGCAGCACATCCTCAGCCGCGGTGACCTCACAGTTGAGCCATTTCGCCAGCCCCGCCCGTGAGAGGATCACCGGCATACGGTGGTGGACAGGCGCCACCAGCTCATTGGGGGTGGTGGTAACGATGGCGCAGCTGTAAATGGGCTCTTCTCCTCTGGGGCTCCAGACTTCCCACAATGCAGCCAGGGCAAAAGGGATGCTGTTGCGGAGGTAAATGTACCACGGCTGTGCTCCCTCGTTGGACTTTTGCCAGAGGAAAAATCCGTCGGCCATGACCGCGCAGCGCCGTTTCTCCAGGCGCTCCTGCATGGCTTCCATCTCGAGCAGCGACTCCTGTCGCACCTGGAACAGTCCCGCGCCCACGGCCTGATGGTGAGCATCGGCAGGGATCAGCCCCCAGACCAGCTCCGTGACCCGGTTGATACCCTCTCGCTCCGCCAGCACCAGCACTTTCTGGCCCGGAGCGATGTTATAGCGCTGCCGGTAAGGCCGTCCCAGTTCCGCCAGGTTAAACCGGCGGAGCAGAACTTCTTCCGGCGTGGAAAGGGACAAACGTAAAGACATGATTCGCAAATTCCACCGACAGCAAGGCATCCGATGGCGGAAAACCCGCCCGAAATGACCCGACTCCCGGTCTTTAACCAACGATAGGCCCGAAAACCGCGAAATGCAAGAGCTGTTAGCGCACCGCCGAATATTTATGCCGCCTGGTATCGGCAAGAAAATAGCAGTAATCAACCGTTTAATAGGATAGCTTACAGGGTAGTCATAGCGTCATCGTCAACAGAAAAGATCATCTAAGGAGTACTCCATCATGCAGTTTGTCCTGTTCATCATCATCGCTCTCATCGCCTTTGTCTTTGCCGTACAGCTGCGCCGCCGGCACGAGCTGTCCCAGCGGCTGATCGCCATGGGCATAAGCCCCCGCTTTGTCCAGGTGATCGGGGTGATCGCCCTGATCCTGGCGGCGGTCCAGACCCTCACCGTCATCCCCGCCGGCACCGTCGGTGTGGTGGATTTCTTCGGCAGAGTCAGTCCCCAGCCCCGGCACGCGGGCGTTAACGTAGTGAACCCCTTCGCCAACGTCATCAAGCTCAGCATCAAAACCCAGGAGCGTCGCGAGGAGATGAGCGTCCCCTCCAAGGAAGGGCTCACGGTGGGACTGGAAGCCAGCGTTATCTATCACCTGGACGGGTCCATGGCCCCGGAGGTGTACAAGACCATCGGCCGGGAGGAAGACTACGTGCGCAAGATCCTGCTGCCCAACTTCCGCTCGGTGGTGCGGGGCATCACCGCCCAGTACGAGGCCAAGGCCCTGTATACTGATATGCGGGAAGAGGTGGCCCGGAATATCAAGGAGCAGCTGAACGTCGCCACGACACCCCGGGGCATCATCATCGAGTCCACCCCCCTGCGGCAGGTGGCGCTGCCCGGGGATCTGAGCGCCGCCATCGAGGAGAAGCTCCGGGCCGAGCAGGAGAGCCAGCGCATGGAGTTCGTCCTGCAGCGGGAGGGCAAGGAGGCCGATCGCAAGCGTATCGAGGCCCAGGGCATCAGAGACTTCAACAAGACCGTCGCCGAGGGGATCAGCGATAACTTCCTGCGCTGGAAGGGCATCGAGGCCACTGAGAATCTGGCCGCCAGCCCCAACGCCAAGGTAGTGGTCATCGGCTCCGGCAAGGACGGCCTGCCGATTATACTGGGGGGGCAGTAATAGGGGATTGACGATTGATGATTGTCGATTGATGATTGAAGAGCCAGGGGCTTGACCTGAGTCCGCCAAGCGGCGGATCGAAGGGTGGTAGTCATCGGCTACGGCGATGGCAGCCTGCCGATTATACTGGGGGGCAGTAGATTCTATCGGCACCCGCCCGGCTTGACCCCCTTAGCGACCCCTTGACGCCCCCGGAAATGGAGTAGGGCAGGCGGCTTTGGCGTTGTCGTACATGACTGATATTACAGCACTTATGGACGTTCGCAGGGGAGCGTCGGCTACCCGGCGCTGTCGCCGCCTAACGGAGCGGTAAGGTGGTGGGCATCGGATCGGGGAAGGGCAGGCTGGTAATTTTTCTGGGAGCAGTA
>CAZQOY010000108.1:0-8630 GCA_964595095.1 uncultured bacterium
GAGCCGTCTTCATGGGGGCCAATACCTACATCGGCAACGCCCCCAACTTCATGGTGCGTTCCATCGCCGAGGAGAATAAGATCCACATGCCCAGCTTCTTCGGCTATATGTTCTGGTCGATATTCATTCTGATCCCCGTCTTTATTCTCGTAACCTTCGTATTCTTGAGGTAACCGCTATGTACAGTCACATTCTATGCGCTACAGACTTAAGTCCCCGCTCCGATGAAGCCCTGCGGGTGGCCGTCCACATGGCGGCCAAGTACGCTGCTCGGCTGACGATCCTGAACGTCCATGAGGAGTTCATGGACAAGGAAGAAATGGTGATGCTGCGGGTCAGCGAGGAAAAGATGCAGGAGCGGTTTCGGGAGATCGCCCTCAAGTGCAAGCAGCAGATGCGGGAACTGGTCACAGCCGTCGGAGTAGAGGACATTGAGGTGAAATACCACGTTCGGGAAGGCAAGCCCGAGGATGTGATCCTCAAGCTCGCCCGCGACCTGGCCGCCCGGATCCAGGAGCCCAGTTCTCCCCTGGTCGTAATGGGTACCAATGGCAGGGATAGTCTTGTGGAGCATATCCTGGGCACGGTGGCCGAGCACGTGGTACGGCATGCCCCCTGTCCTGTGCTGGTTATTCCCTATATTGTCGAGTAGGCGGTCGTGAGCTGGAGCGATCTCAACAGCACCCTACCCGAACTGGCCCTGGCAGTTACGGCGCTGGTCCTTCTGGTCCTGGAAGTACTGAAAGAGCCGCCGCGGGCTCGGTTTGCCTGGACGGCCCTGGGGGGGGTCGCATTGGCACTGGTCCTGGAGTTCGCCTTTCCTATCGAGGGACAGTTCTACAACGGCATGATCTCCGTGGATCACTTCTCCCGGTTCTTCAACGTGGTCTTTCTGATTACGGCGGCAGGGGCCATACTCATCGCTGTCCCCTACCTGCGAAAGAGCCTGGAAGAGCGGGGGGAGTATTACGCCCTGCTCCTCTTCGCCACCATCGGCATGATGTTCATGGCCAAAGCCCACGACCTAACGATACTTTTTCTGGGGCTGGAGCTGCTCTCCATACCGTTGTACATCCTGGTGGGATTTTATCGTCATCGGGTACGGTCTAACGAGGCTGGCCTTAAGTACCTGCTCCTGGGGGCCTTTTCCACCGGGTTCTTCCTGTTCGGCATCGCCCTGCTTTACGGCAGCACCGGGGCCACCCACTATGACGCCATCAGGCAGTCCATTGTTTCCGGCGAGCAGCTCTCACCTGCCATGACCCTGGCGGGTTTTGGCCTGCTGATGGTGGGGTTTGCCTTCAAGGTAGCCCTGGTGCCGTTCCACATGTACGCGCCCGACGTCTACGAGGGAGCCCCCACGTCCATAACCGCCTTTTTGAGTACCGGTCCCAAGGTGGCGGGGTTTGCCGCCTTCCTTAAGGTCATAATAACCTCTTTTGCCGCTACCACCCAGCACTGGTGGGGGATAGTATGGGTCCTGGCCGTCCTCACCATGACGGTTGGGAATATCACCGCCATTAAGCAGAATAACATAAAGCGCATGTTGGCCTTTTCCAGTGTGGCCCACGCCGGGTACCTGGCGGTGGCGGTTCTGGTGGGCACTTATGACAGCGCTTTCGGCATGATGTTTTACGTAGCGGTTTATGCGGCTACCACCCTGGGTGCCTTCGGCGTAGTGGCGCTTATTGAAGGAGAGGAAGAAGCGAGCCTGGATATCCAGGGCTATCGGGGCCTGGCGCGGCGGAGCCCTTTTCTGGCTGCCGTCTTTGCCTTGGCCATGATCTCCCTGGCGGGATTTCCGCCCACAGCCGGCTTCCTCGGCAAGTACTTTATCTTCAGCGCCGCGGTTGATACGGGGAATACCTGGTATATCTGGCTGGTGGTGATTGCCGTCCTTAACAGCCTCATCTCGGTGTACTACTATCTCCGTCCGGTGGTGGCCATGTACATGCAGGAACCCGCCGATAAAACGCCGCTCCCCCTGCCCCGGGTCGTCATACCCGTATTCCTGCTACTGGTGCTGGTGGTCCTGGGCTTTGGCATTTTTCCCATGACGCTGGTGAGAAGCAGTGTCGCTGCTGCCGGAAGTTTGTTTTGATTAACCACAGAGATCACAGAGAACACGGAGATACAAACGGATCTAAATAAGATCACTGAAAGAATCATTGGGGCGGCCATTGCCGTTCATCGAGAACTCGGCCCTGGTCTCCTTGAGTCCACTTATGAAGCGTGTTTGACTTACGAAATTATTGACCGTGGCCTTGCCGTTGAGCGTTAAAAAACAGTTGCCTGTTACTTATCGTGGCAAGCGATTAGACCTCGGCTCTCGCATTGACCTCCTTGTGGAAGAAGCAGTTATTATTGAGATTAAAGCAGTTGAGCGCTTGGAGCCTATCCATCAAGCGCAACTTCTTTCCTATTTGAAGCTGTCTGGATGCAGGATAGGTCTTTTGATAAACTTCAATGTCAGAGTTCTAAAAGACGGCATCCGTCGTCTTATGCTATGATTCTCAAACTCTGTGTTCTCTGTGATCTCTGTGGTGAGACCCCCCATGACTAACCCCAGGCGCCGGGGACTGCTTATTGTTTACACCGGAGATGGCAAGGGCAAGACCACCGCCGCCCTGGGCACCGCTCTCCGGGCCCTGGGTTACGGCTGGAAGATCTGCATGGTCCAGTTCATTAAGGGCACCTGGAAATACGGCGAGATCAAGAGCATAGCCCAGCTGGGCGATCAATTCGAGCTGCACCTCATGGGGGCCGGGTTCTACAAAATACTCGACGATGACCAGCCCGAAGAGGTGCACCGCCAGGCGGCCGCGGAGGCCGTGGAACTGACCATTGAAAAGCTGCGAAGTGGAGCCTACGATCTGGTAATCGCCGATGAACTCAACGTGGCCCTGGACACCGGGCTCATAGATGAAGCGGCTTTTCGACGTATCCTTGAAGCCCGGCCCGGACAGATTCACCTTATCATCACCGGGCGGGGGGCCCCCGACTTTCTTATTGAGGAAGCCGATCTGGTGACGGATATGCGGCAGATCAAACACCCGTACCAGCAGGGGATCAAAGCCCAGCCCGGGATCGATTATTAAGGATACCGCCGCGACCGCTGCACGCCACGTCTCCTGCTCAATTTTAGACTTTTCCCAATAGCTGGAATTAATTGGCTTACTCTATGGTGGTCAAGTCTAGCATATCTCTATATGCAATCTTAAATTGCACCCTATTTGTTTAACTTGAACAGCTGGCAAGGAGCATTAAAATCGATATTATCGGCATCTTCCAGACCAAGCCCTGGGATAAAGCCTTCCATAGAGTGGGAAGTATTCACTTATTGATTCCTGCTAATGTAATGTCCTCATGTAAGGGCGAGTTGCAATACGCCCCTACTGTAGGATGCAATAGTTATGACGCCAGTCTCTAACAATAAGGTGACTACCACCGGCGGTCATGCGCCTGCGGAAACTACCGACATGGAAGCGGCATGGCAGGCATTGGACAAAGCCATACGGGCTGCCGACCGCATTCTGTTATCCACCCACGAAAATCCCGATGGCGACGGTGTCGGCTCACAACTGGCCTTTTATGAACATTTCAAATCCCTGGGAAAGGAGTGTCGGATCCTCAATTGCACCGAGGTGCCCACTATCTACGAGTTCCTGGACCCCCATGGCTGGCTTGAGGTGTATGATCCGAAGCGAGATGAGGCTTGGCTGGCGGCCTGTGATCTGGCAATAGTCTTTGATCTGGGGGACTTTCGCCGGCTGGAGGTTGTGGGGCAGGACCTGTGCCGCCACAACGTGGTCGTGGCTGCTATCGATCACCATCCCCAGAGCGATTTCAATGGCCTGGGAGGTAAATCACCCTACAAATACTTTATACTGGATTATTCAGCGCCCTCCACGGGAACACTGGTTTGGCAGTACCTGAAAACCTACCGGTCCGAGCCGCTTACACTCACCATGGCCGAGGCGCTCTATACTGCATTGGTTACCGATACGGGCTCCTTCCGATACAACAATACCGACGAGCGGGCCCATCTCATGGCCATCGATATGCTTCGAGTCGGTGTTAAGCCCTACAACGTTCACCGACGGGTGTATGAGCAGAGAGAGCGTTCCCAGGTCAGCCTGCTGGGGGTTCTTACACACAACCTCCAGTATTCCGGGGATGGGCGCATAGGCTGGTGTGCGTTAACCCAGGATATGTTGGCGGGAGCGGGGGCAACCCGGAAGGATGTGGATGGTTTTTCAGATTTTATCCGGGGCATCAAGGGTGTGGAGGTAGCTGTGTTATTAACCGAGTTTGAAGAGGACAAGACCAAGGTTAACCTGCGCAGCAAGGGGAACCTGGCCATAAACGATGTGGCTCAGAAGTTGGGCGGCGGCGGCCATGCCTTTGCCTCAGGGGCTTTCGTTGAGCAACCCTGGAGGGAGGTGATCGAGATCATCCTGCCGTTGCTTGAAGAGAAAGTGAAAACAATTAACCCTGTCGGGGAGGAAACTATCAGTGGGAGTTAAGCCGGATATCTGGATCGAGGAGATGGCCGCGAAGCACGGCATGATCGAACCGTTCGAGCCGGGCCAGGTGAACCAGGCGACCATCTCCTACGGTGTGTCATCATACGGTTACGACCTGCGTGTGGCGGATGAATACAAGATATTTACCAACGTGAATAACAGCATCGTTGACCCCAAGCACGTTGATCCCAAGTCCTTTGTTGATTTCAAGGGTCCCGTGTGCATCGTCCCGCCCAACAGTTTCGCCCTGGCCCGCAGTGTGGAATATTTCCGTATACCACGGGATATCATCACCCTTTGCGTAGGCAAATCCACTTACGCCCGCTGCGGTATTATTGTGAACGTGACCCCCTTTGAACCCGAATGGGAGGGCTATGTAACCCTGGAGATTTCCAACACCACCCCGCTGCCCGCCAAGATCTATTCGTTTGAGGGCATCTGCCAGGTGCTCTTTTTTGAGGGCAGCGGGCCCTGCCGGACTTCGTATAAGGACAAGAACGGCAAGTACCAGAAACAGGCCGGCATCGCAACGGCAAGGATTTGACGGAGGCAGGGGGCGGGGAATGGAAATCGTGATGGCGGAGGATACGGGGTACTGTTTTGGTGTGCGGGACGCGGTCAATATGGCGTACGAAGCCGGGCGGAACTATGGCTCGGTATATATGTTAGGCGACATTGTCCACAACGAGCAGGTGGTTGGTGATTTAGCCGAAGCAGGTGCCAAAGTTGTTAATTCTCTTGATGAGATTCCCGATAAGGCCCCGGTGCTGTTCCGCGCTCACGGCACGCCGCTCGATGTGTGGGAACAGGTCAAGGCCAAGGGGATCAAGGTTATTGACGCCACCTGCCCCTTGGTCAGGGAGATTCATGAGGGGGTGCGGAGGATTTCCGTTGACGGCCGGCAGGTCATCATCATTGGTGACCACGGGCACGACGAGGTAATTGGCATCGCCAGCCAGGTTACCAACCCGATCATTGTGGCGACGCCTGAGGAAGCCCGGGCCTTGCGGAAGATGAAGCGGGCGGCGGTAGTATGCCAGTCTACCCAGATGATTGAGAATGTCCAGAACATCGTCAACATACTCATGGCCAATGTTTTCGACTTGCACTTTATCAATACCATCTGTTTCCCCACCAAGCGGAATCACGAGCAGATCAAGCGCCTGGCGGTGGAATCGGACGTGATGATTATCATCGGTTCGTTCACTTCCGCCAACTCCAAGCGTCTGACACAGCTGGCCCAGGAGCGGAATCCCCGCTCCTATCAGGTGACCTGCGCCGCTGATATCAACGAGGAATGGTTTGAGGACGCCCGAAAGGTAGGCATCTCCGCCGGTGCTTCCACACCGGATTACCTTATTGAAGATGTAAGGTCGAAGATAGAGGCCGTGGCCGCGTCGGCACCCGCCAGGAGGGCCTGAGACAGAATGCAGGTGATCCACTGTCGGGGGGGCCTGATTAGGAAAGGTAACTTGTGAAGAGGTATCAGGCGGGTAATCGGGAACGGAAGTCCTGTTTCCAAGTAAAACTGGTTGTCCCGCCAGGCGGCGTGGCCCGGCCGGTGGAGTGAAAGAATTACTACTAAGACGTACGTGTCGTTTGTAGCTTAGTGGCAAGTGGGCAGCGACAACAATCGAGGGTAAAAAAAAAATGGAAAAGGGATCAATCGAAGTTAAAGTAGGTTTTGCCGAGATGCTCAAGGGCGGGGTGATCATGGACGTGACCACAGCTGAGGCGGCCAAGATCGCTGAGGACGCCGGGGCGGTGGCGGTGATGGCCCTGGAGCGCATTCCCGCCGACATCCGCAAGGACGGGGGCATCGCCCGCATGTCCAATCCCGCGACAATCCGGGCTATCCAGAAGACGGTGTCCATCCCGGTGATGGCCAAATGTCGCATCGGGCATTTCGCCGAGGCTCAGATCCTGGAGGCGCTGGAGGTGGACTTCATCGACGAGAGTGAGGTCCTGACGCCGGCCGATGAGGAGAACCACGTTTACAAGCACGATTTCAAGGTACCCTTTGTCTGTGGTGCCCGGGACCTGGGGGAGGCTCTCCGGCGGATCGGTGAGGGTGCCGCCATGATCCGGACTAAAGGGGAGGCTGGCTCGGGCAATATCGTGGAGGCAGTGCGGCACATGCGCACCATCCAGTCGGCTATCCGCCGGCTGACCGTCCTGGACCAGGCCCAGCTAATGGCTGAGTCCAAGGAGCTGGGTGCGCCGTTTGCCCTGGTGGAGCAGGTGGCAAAAATCGGCAAACTGCCGGTACCCAATTTCAGCGCAGGTGGAATCGCCACCCCTGCGGACGCCGCTCTCATGATGCAGCTGGGGGCCGAGGCGGTCTTTGTAGGTTCGGGTATCTTCAAATCTGAAGATCCCGCCGCCAGGGCCCAGGCCATTGTGGAGGCCACTACTTATTATAACGATCCTGAAAAGCTGGCGCGCATTTCGGCCGGCCTCAAGGGAGCCATGCGCGGGCTGGATATGTCCGAGATTCCCCCGGAAGAGCGAATGCAGGAGCGCGGTTGGTAAACACAGTAGGCGTCCTGGCCCTGCAAGGCGACTTTGCCCGTCACCGGGACATGCTGGTTTCCCTGGGATGCCGGGTGCGGGCTATCCGTTACACCAGTGATCTGGAGGGCCTGGCCGGTCTGGTTATCCCCGGTGGCGAGTCCACCACTATCAGCAAGCAGCTGGATCGGGGCCATCTGCGGGAGGCAGTCAGTACTTTTGCCCGGCAGCGGCCCGTGATGGGCACCTGCGCCGGTCTCATTCTCATGGCCAGGAACCCTTCCGACAGCCGGGTGAACAGTTTGAATCTCCTGGATGTGGTAGTTACCCGTAACAGCTGGGGGCGGCAGGTTCATTCCTTCATCACCCCGCTGGAGGTGCAGCTGAACGGTCGGCATGATATGGTGCCAGCCGTCTTTATCCGGGCACCGCGTATTCAGGAGGTGGGACCTGAAGTGGAGGTTCTGGCCCGCATCAGAGACGAACCCGTTCTCGTGCGCCAGGGTCCCCACATAGGCACAGCTTTCCATCCCGAACTTACTGACGATACCAGCATTCATCGGTTATTCCTGGAAGCGTTGCCGGCATGACCGAAAAGTACCCGCTCCTGTCCACAGTTGACGGTCCTGACGACCTGAAGCAAATCCCGCTGGAGAAATTGCCGCAGCTGGCCGCGGAAGTGGCGGACCTGATTAAAACGGTGGTCCAGGAGACCGGCGGGCACTACAGCTCCCCCCTGGGTGTCGTGGATCTGACTGTCGCCCTGCATTATGTTTTCAACTCCCCGGAAGATCAGCTGATCTGGGACGTGGGGCACCAGGCTTACGCTCACAAGATTCTCACGGGTCGGCGGGATGTCTTTCATACCCTGCGTACCAAGGATGGCATCAGCGGTTACCTGTGCCGGGAAGAGAGCGAACACGACGTTTTCGGAGCGGGACATGCCAGCACGGCCATCTCCGCCGCCCTGGGGGTTGCCGAGGCTCACAAGTTGAACCACCAGGAAGGGCACGTGGTGGCCGTTATCGGTGACGGTGCCCTCACCGGCGGCCTGGCCTATGAGGGGTTGAATAACCTGGGCTTCAAGAAGATGAATCTGACGGTGGTGCTTAACGATAACCATATGTCCATCTCACCGACCATCGGTGGTCTCGCCACCTACCTTGCCCGCATTGTGTCCAACCCCCTTTATAACCGCATCCGGGATGATATCTGGAAAGCGACCGGTCTGCTGCCACTGGGCACCAAGTCCGTCCGCAATTTTCTCCGCCGGCTTGAGGAGGGGCTAAAAAGCCTCATTACGCCCGGCCTGATTTTTGAGGAGCTGGGTCTGCGCTACTTCGGGCCTATCAGCGGCCACGACTACGATTCCATGATCCCGATATTCAGGAACGTCAAGAACCTGCCCTACCCGACGCTGGTCCACGTTTTGACCAAGAAAGGCCGGGGGGCCAGGGAGGCGGAGGAAGACTCGCTCCAGTTCTATAGTCTCCCAGGTCGGAAGAATCCCAAGCCCGACGGCAAAGCGGCGCCTGATTACAGCAAAGTCTTCGGCAAGGTGGCCCTGGAGCTGGCGGCAAATGATGACCGTAT
>CAZQOY010000109.1:0-1195 GCA_964595095.1 uncultured bacterium
GGTAGAGCATATAATACCCAAAAGGACCGGCATGAGGTCCGTAAAAGGTGAGGGACTCCTGCCCGCCCGGCTCGCCCGTTGGGCTACGCCCGCCCGCCCGCGATTGTTGGGCCTCAGCCGCAGTAACTATCCCAACCGCGACCAGAATACCTATGACCAGCCTGCCGGGGAAATATCTCATAGAAGTGATACCGGATCGACGTCGATTTTCAGACGCACGCCCTGATAGCTGCGTTCCAGCCAGGTGAGCGGGACCCGGCTTGCGGTAAGACGGTGCAGCTGCCGTCCTCCGGGATCGGTCTCCCGGCTGGACTTCAGTAACAGGTGCACCCGCCACAGTCCCCGCAGGCGTTCGTAAGGTGCCGAAGCCGGTCCCAGCAGGGTCATGCCCTTCTGCAGCGGCGTCAACCGGGAACGCAGCTCCCGCGCCCGGCTCCAGACCTTTTCCTGATCCTTCCCCTGAACCAGCAGCCGGATCAGGCGGGAGAACGGGGGATAGAGCAGTTCCTGGCGCTCAGCCAATACTTGGTTGTAGAAGCGGTGGGCATCGAGTCGCGCCGCAGCCTTGATGGCGATATCGTCGGGATGATTGGTCTGAATGATGGCCTCACCCGGCTTCTCCCGCCGCCGACCGGCACGCCCGCAAACCTGGTACACCAGCTGAAAGGTCCGTTCACCCGCCCGAAAGTCGGGGAGAAAAAGGGCCGTATCCCCGTTCACCACCCCCACCAGGGTTACATTCTCGAAATCCAGCCCCTTGGCGATCATCTGCGTACCCAGCAGGATATCAACTTTCCTTTCGGCGAATTCCTGGAGGATTCGATGGTGGGCACCCCGGCTGCGGGTCGTATCGGCATCCATGCGCCGCACACCGGCAGTGGGAAAAAGCTGTTGCAGCTCTTCCTCCACCTTTTCGGTACCGACGCCTTGCAGATAGACGTGAGGACTGCCGCATTCGGGACAGGCTTCAAGGCCCGGGGCGGTGGCCCCGCAGTAATGACACTTGAGCAGCTGGCTGGATTTGTGGTAGGTGAACAGGACCGCACAGTGGGGGCAGAAGACCGTGTAGCCGCAGTCTTTGCAGCCGATGACCGGAGCGAAACCGCGTCGGTTCTGCAGCAGAATCACCTGTTCCTTCCGCTCCAGGCGTTTTGCAATGGCTTCCACCAGCGGGTCCGAAAGGATGAGCTGATAG
>CAZQOY010000109.1:1205-5742 GCA_964595095.1 uncultured bacterium
CGCTCGGCTTTCAGGTCCACCAGGCGAACGCTCGGGTACACCGCACCGCCGAACCGCTCGGTGAGTTCCAGAGCGGTAAACCGCTCCAGAAGACCGTTATAGTAAGATCCCACACTGGGAGTCGCGCTGGTCAGCAGGACCACGGCCCGGGCGTGTTTCCCCCGCACGAGAGCGACGTCCCGGGCGTGATAGCGGGGCACAGGGTCCTCCTGCTTGTAGCTGTCTTCCTGCTCCTCATCGACGATCAGCAGCCGCAGCCGCGGCAGGGGCGTGAAAAGGGCGCTGCGAGCCCCCACCACCACCGAAAAACGCCCCTTAAGCAGCTCCTGCCAGGTCCAGGCCCGCTCCCTCCGTGACAAATGGCTGTGCCAGAGAGCCACTCGCAAACCGAATGCCGTACGAAACCGGCGGGCCACCTGAGGGGTGAGGGCGATCTCAGGGACCAGTACCAGTACCGAACCCCCCTGCGCCAGAACCTCCTGGGCCGCCTTCAGGTAGATCTCCGTTTTCCCGCTGCCGGTCACTCCCCGCAGCAGTATGGGTGCAAACTCCCCGGCGGCACCGGCCTGCTTCAGTGCCGTCAGGATTTGCTCCTGCTCTTCGGTAAGGGTTACCTCTTTCGCGGGTGCCGGTGGCAGCTGGTGGAATGGATCCGCTGTCTGTTCACGCAGTTCCAACCGTACCCAGCCCCGTTCCACGAGCCGGTGGCAGATTGAGGAGGGATGGGCCGTCAACGCTGTAAGGCTGGACATGGGCACCGCCTCAGACTGCACCGCAAGGAACTCCAGTACGGTCCTTTGTGCTGGTGCGTAGCCCGACCACTGGGACAGCGCCTGGCGGCCCGTTTCGGTGATGGCGACCAGGGATAGCTGTCCGATAGAGGCCTGGCCGGAGAAGCCCAGCGGAAGGGCGCTTTTCAACACCATCCCCAGGGGCGTAAAGTAATAGCGGCTGATCCATTCGAGGGTGTCCCACAGGTCCTGCGGCAGGCCAGCCGGTTCCTCTTTCACAGCTTGGATGGGCTTGATCTTACCGCGATATGGCGTACGCCGGTGAAGGCTTACTACTACTCCGGTGGCACTGCGCTGGCGGAAGGGTATTGTAACAAAGCTGCCCGCTCGTATCGTCGACGAAAACTCAGCCGGGACCCGGTAGGTGAAGGACTTGTAGGAGGAAAGGGGCAGGACAACCTGAGCGTACACTGTCAGGAACTCGGACTGGAATCCGCAATAATGGTACGATTCACGGGCATTGAGTGCCAGGGCGTCGAGTAAGGGCGGACTGGTAGCCCTGTCGTTGAAACAGACCGGTGGACTATTCCCGTACTACCCACACTTTGATAGTACCGGAGATCCCGTGCCCCAGCTTTACTTCCACATCGTACTGCCCCAGGGCCTTGAGTGGTTCCTCCAGGTTGATGTCTCTCCGGTCAAACTCATATCCCTGCTTGGCAAGCAGGTCAGTAATGGTTTGTGAGGTGACCGAGCCAAAGACTTTGTCATCTTCCCCTACCTTTACGGCAGTAGTTACGGAGACTTTCCTGAGCTTATCCGCTACTTTGGCCAGCCTGACACGTTCCCGGCCGATCCGGGTTTTTTCCCGCCGGGACTCCTCCGCCACTTGCTTGAGATTGACGGGTGTTGCAGGCCTTGCCAGACGCTTGGGGAAAAGATAGTTTCTGGCATAGCCGGGATTTACCCGCACTACCTGCCCTGCCGCTCCCAGGGCATCAATGTCCTGTGTCAGTATGATTTCCATCATGCCCTTTCGTGGTTATTTCAGGACTGGGTTACGTCTACTGTATAATGAATAAGGGCTATGTTCCGGGCTCGCTTGATGGCCCGGGTCAGCTGCCGCTGGTGCTGGGCACAGGCCCCTGTCACCCGGCGGGGAATGATCTTGCCCTGATCGGTAATGAATCGCCGCAAGGTCCGAACGTCCTTATAATCTATCTTTCGGATTTCGTTCTCGCAGAATTTGCAGACTTTCCGACGGCTCATGAAAGCCATATATCAGCCTCCTTCAGTTTATTTCACGCAACCAGATCCGGCGGAGATCAGGCGCGTGGAAGTCGTTGAGTTGCGTGCCTAAACTTCCGCTTCCAGCTTGGGTTTCTCATCGGGTGCTTCCGCCGGTTTCGCATCGAGTGCGTTCTCCATGACTCGATGGGCATCCAGGAACTGAATCTTCTTCGCCTTTATTTCAACCATATTGCGAGCAAACCCATCCTCCGAAAACAGCTTGCGACTCTGTAATTCACCGGTGATCAGTACACTGCTGCCCGTCTGAAGGTTGTCCCGGCAACTGATGGCCAGATTATCCCACGCTACTACCCCTACAAAGCAGACGTCCTCTTTGATAACGCCATTGCGATCCTTGAATCGCTTATTGGATGCCATGTAAAAGTTAATAACCGGTGTACCGTTCTTGGTCTCGGAGTATTTGGGATCGTTAGTCAGGTTCCCTGCAAGGAGTATCAGATTCAAATCGGGCATTCGAAGATCCATAATTCTATCTCCCTTCTCGCGTCTCTTATCACACGACGATCAATTAATGGCAAAATACCTTAATTGATGACGTTACTCTTTTGCCTCCGGCTCCAGGTCTTCCTCCCCGGAAGGCGGGTTCTGTTCATCCGGGGGGGATTCCTCCTGGTCGCTCTCGGGCTCGGCCTCATCCTGTTCGTCAATCACAGGTTCAGACATCTCATCCTCGGTCTTGGCCACCGGTTCCTTGCCCGCGGCAGCCTCCAGCTCCTTTTCGGTATCGGTAGCTTCCATGCCCGCCTTACGGATCTCATCCTCATCGATCCGCACGATCATGTGAGCCAGAATATCGTCCTTAAGCTCCAGGTCCTTGTTCAAAAGAGCATTACCCGTTCCATCACCCTGGAACTGAAACAGCACATACGTCCCGAAACGCTGCTTTTGGATGGGGTAGGCCAGGCGTTTCTTGCCCATCACCTCTTTGTAGAGGATCTCGCCACCCCGCTTCTCGAACATGTCCTTAGTCTCGTCGATAAGTCTGGACAGTTCGTTATGCTCAAGGTTCGGTTGTGCAATAAAAATCGCTTCGTAATACCTCACGGTTATTCTCCCGGAAATTATTTAATCAATGGCGCAATAACGAGCGATACAACTGATGTCAACTTGATTAAGATATTCAAGGACGGACCAGCGGTGTCTTTGAAAGGATCACCCACCGTGTCACCGGTGACAGCAGCCTTATGGGCATCGGAGCCCTTGCCCCCGAAGGCACCGCCCTCGATGTGCTTCTTGGCGTTATCCCACGCCCCGCCCGCGTTGGCCATGAAAATTGCCAGCAGTACGCCTGAGGACATTATTCCTGTCAGCACACCGGCCAACATGGCCGGCGTGGCGAGAAAGCCCACCAGCACCGGGGTGAGCACGGCAATGAGTCCCGGTGCCACCATCTTGCGCAGGGCCGCCTTGGTGGAAATATCCACGCAGGCGGCATAGTCCGGGCGGGCGGTGCCTTCCATAATACCGGTCACTTCCCGGAACTGACGCCGTACCTCTTCAATCATATCAAAGGCGGCGGCTCCCACAGCCTGCATGGCCAGGCTGGAAAACAGGAACGGCAGCATTGCGCCAAAAAGGATACCGGCCATCACCGTAGGCTGGCTTACGTCAATACTCTCCAGCCCCACCACCTTGGTATAGGCGGCAAACAGGGCCAGAGCGGTCAGTGCCGCCGAGCCGATGGCGAAGCCCTTCCCGATGGCGGCGGTGGTATTGCCCACGGCATCCAACCGATCAGTGCGTTTGCGAACTTCCGGATCCTGTTGAGACATCTCGGCGATACCGCCGGCGTTATCAGCGATAGGACCATAAGCATCTACAGCCAACTGGATGCCGGTAGTGGACAACATGCCGAGGGCGGCGATGGCAATGCCGTACAGGCCGCTGGCGGCGTAGCTTACCACAATAGCGGTGGCAATAACCACGACGGGGGCCACCGTTGAGAACATCCCTGTAGAGAGCCCGGCAATAATGTTGGTCCCCGCCCCGGTCTCCGATTGCTTGGCGATGCGGCGGGCCGGTGCCCGGTTCTCAGCGGTGAAGTACTCGGTGGACAGGCCTATCAGAGTGCCCGCTACCAGCCCGGTCAACGCCGATAAGAAAACGCCGGTGGCGGCGATGTCCTTGCCCCCTACCAATACGGCCTCTGGGAGCTGCCAGCGGGTTATGAACCAGGCGGCGATCAGCGTGAGTACGCCAGCCGTCAACATTCCCAGGTTCAGGGCGTTCTGAGGGTTGCCCCCCTCGCGTACCCGTACGAAAAAGGTGCCGATTATCGACGCCAGTATCCCGGCACCGGCCAGAAAGAGCGGCATCATCACCAGCTGCGTAGTTGCCTCACCGGCAGCGGTGACAGCCGCCGACCCCAGCACCATAGCACCGATGATCGACCCCACGTAGGATTCAAACAGGTCGGCTCCCATACCGTTCACGTCTCCTACATTATCGCCCACGAGGTCGGCAATGACGGCGGGGTTGCGGGGGTCGTCTTCCGG
>CAZQOY010000109.1:5752-8555 GCA_964595095.1 uncultured bacterium
CCTCCATGGTCTGAGGCAAGCCGGTGAACATGGGTTCGTAAATGTAAAAGAGCACTACCAGTCCGATTACGCCCAGCCCCACCACGCTGAGGCCCATAACGGACCCTCCGGCGAAAGCCACACTAAGGGCCCTATTCAGGCTGGTAATGGCGGCATGGGTGGTGCGATGGTTGGCCCGGGTAGCGACGCGCAGCCCGATGAAACCGGCCAGGCCCGAACACAGGGCCCCCACCGCAAAGGAAACCGCTACCAACCCCAGGCCGGGACCGCGCCCTTTATTGAAGAAAAATAGCAGCAGGGCTACGGCCACAATGAAAACGGCCAGGACGCGGTACTCCGCTTTGATGAAGGCCATGGCCCCTTCGCGGATCGCCCCGCCGATTTCCACCATCCTGTCAGAACCGGGCTCGCGACTGTTAATCCACCGTGTCTTCCAGTAGGCGAATACCAGGGCCAGCAGCCCGGCGGTCAATGTGAGCCAAAGGAGCTGATTCAACCGTCATAATCCTTTCATGTTTCTATCTCAGTTTCCGCTGGATGCTTATTAAACCGGGTCATTGTCTGCTCGATGCCCTGCTCAAGATAATAGATAATTCCAGCCACAGACTGCTCCAGAACCTGCGCCACCAGAAACTCATCCCGGGGCCGGAACGGTTCCAGAACATACTTCTCGCTGGGGCGCAGGGGTGCATCGGTGGCGATCCCCAGGCGGAGCCGGGGGAAATCCTCCGAGCCCAGGTGATAAATAATCGATTCCATCCCCTTATGTCCTCCAGCACCGCCCCGGGGCCTGAAACGCAGGCTGCCCAGGGAAAGATCAATATCATCAAAGATCACCAGCATATCCTGGGGGGCGGCGCGAAAGTACGCCAGGACCTTCCTTACCGGCAGTCCGTTCTCGTTCATGAAGGCGGTCGGTTTTACCAGGGCCACATCGCCGGATTCCCGTACAGCCATGAGGTAATCACCCTTGCCGGGGACGAAGGACAAGCTCCATGCGCGCACCAGGGCCTCCAACGCCCGGTAACCGAAGTTGTGCCTGGTCCTGGCATACCGGGAACCGGGATTGCCCAGTCCGATTATAAGCCGCAAGCCGCCGCCTTACTCTTTTGAGGGCTTCTTTTCCTTCGTTTCGGCTTCAGCCGGTTCTCCTGCCGCTTCTTCAAATACGAATTCTTCTTCCTCGACTTCCTCTTCGACCTCTTCAATGATACCGCGGGCCCGTGCAACCGAAACCACCATGGCGTCCGGACTGGTAACCAGCTCAGCACTCCCGATGTCCAGATCACCGGCATGTACGGCATTTCCGATATGCATGTCAGTAATATCGATATCAAAGTGCGAAGGGATTTCGCTGGCCCGGCAGCGGATTTCGATCTCCAGCAGGGCCTGGTGCAACAGCCCTTCCTCGTCCTTCACGCCCACCGGACGGCCAATAGCGTGGATAGGAACCCTGACCTCCACCTCCGCATCCATCCGCACTCCCTGAAAGTCCACATGCAGGATTTCATCAGTCACAGGATGGTATTGGATCTCCTTTATCAGCACGTTTCGGCGTTTGCCTCCCACATTCATGTGATAGATCAACGTCTCACTATGCAGGGTTTTGTGCAGCTCCTTGAGGTCTACCTTAAGGGGAACGGCTTCTTTCTGATCTGGTGCGTAATAAATCCCGGGAATAAATCCTTCCATGCGAAGTCTTCGCAGGTTACCCTTGCCGACTTCATCTCGTCCGGACACCTCAATTTTATATTCTTCAGTCGACATGACTTAACCCTCCATTTCAAACAGGGAGCTCAGGGATTGGCCCTCGGTAATGCGCTGGATGGAAGCCGCGAAAATTTTAGCCACCGAAATCACTTCCAACTTATTCTCCAGATTCCTTGATTGGAAATCAACAGTGTCGGTAACGATGATATGATCGACAGGGGCCCGCTGGAGGCTCTCACAGGCTGAGCCGGAAAACAGGGCGTGGGTGGCCACCGCCGTTACCGAGAGAGCCCCGTTATCACGGGCAGTTTCTGCCGCACTGATGATAGTACCGGCAGTATCGACCATGTCGTCAATGATGAGCACCTGGCGGTCCTGGAGATCTCCTACCAGGTTTACCACTTCAGCCCGGTTGTGAGCGGGCCGCCGCTTGTCAATGAGGGCGAACCCGATATCGAGGTAACGGGCGTAGGATTGTCCCATGCGGGCGCTGCCCATGTCGGGACTGAGCACAACCCCGTCCTTGTCGGTCAACCCCTCCTTTCTCAGGCGCTCCAGCAGGACCAGCCGCGAATAGAGGTGATCGAAGGGGATATTCACGAAACCCTGTATCTGCGGCGAGTGCAGATCCATGGTGATAATACGGCTGGCTCCCACAGCCTCAAAAGTATCCAGGAACAGTCGGGCTGAGATAGGCACCCGGGGCAGGTCTTTCCGGTCCTGCCGGGCATAGCCATAGTAAGGAATCAAAGCGGTGACACTCGCCGCAGAAGCCCGTCGAGCGGCATCCAGCATCAGCAGCAGCTCAATGATGTTATCAGCTGGCGGATTGGTGGACTGGATGATGAAAACATCCTCGTTGCGGATATTCTCTTCGAACTTCACCCAAATCTCGCCATCACTGAATGTCTTGATGGTGATATCTCCCAGAGGAATGCCTAACTCATCGGCTATTCCCCCGGCCAGCTGCGGGTTGGAACGACCGGCAAACAGTTTCATCATGACGTGCGTACCTGCTCCATCGTAAACCGTTCGGGAGCGAGGATTCGAACCTCGATTGACGGGACCAAAACCCGTAGTCCTGCCCTTAGAC
>CAZQOY010000110.1:0-8488 GCA_964595095.1 uncultured bacterium
CGGCGTGACTTCCAGGGGGATCACGTACCGACCGGCCGCCTTTCGGGGCAGGAAAGCCCGCAGGGGCCTGATGGCGGCATCAGGATCCAGCTTATCAACGTTAGTCGGCAGATGGACGGCCACCACTTCGGCCATGAGGTCGGCCTGGCGGAACCCCTCCATAACCTGTTGGCTTACGGCTTCCTCCAGCCGCTCCCGTATGGTCGCCTTTGGGACTGCTCCCGCTAGCAAACCACCCGCAAGGGCGCAGAATATTCCCGCCAGAAGGACGGCGGTAAATATCCGATCAGGGCGGTGATGGTCAGAAGGCATACGATTAGCGCCGTAGGTTGTTGGCTACCGCCAGCATTTCATCGGCGGTTTTAACCGCCTTGGAATTGATCTCATAGGCCCGCTGAGCGATAATCATGTTGATCATCTCCTGCACCACGTCCACGTTGGACTTTTCCAGAAAGCCCTGGAGTATGGCGCCGAAACCCTCATCACTGGCAAAGCCCACGGTGGGCGGACCGGAGGCGACAGTCTCCTCATACAGGTTACCGCCCATAGCCTGCAGGCCGGCGGGATTGACGAACTTCACCATCTCGATCTGGCCGATCTCTTCCGGGGCGGATTCGCCCGACAGAATAATGGCAATGATACCGTCCTGGCCGATTTGAATACTTTCCGTATCTGGCGGCAGGCTGATCTCCGAGCCTAATCTCAGGCCGGACGCGGTAACGATGAACCCGTCGGAATTGATGCGAAAAGCACCGTCGCGAGTATAGGCATAGGCGCCGTCCGGACGCGTCACCTGGAAGAAGCCATTACCGTCAATGGCCATATCCAGGGGATTTTCCGTATCGGTAATAGTGCCCTGGGTAAAAGTCTTGAAAGTCGAGACGGCGCGGTTACCGTGCCCCACCTGAATCTCTGCGGGCTTTCCCTGGCCCAGGCCCCCTGCACCGGCGCCGGAAACGATTGTCTCATAAAGGACGTCCTGAAATTCTACGCTGCTGCGTTTGAAACCGGTAGTGTTGACGTTAGCAAGGTTATTGGCAATAACGTCCAGCGTAAGTTGCTGGGCTGCCATTCCCAATGCCGCCGTCCGTAGTGATCGGATCATGCTGCCTCCTCCTTAGCGGTAATCTCCAAGCTGGGTGGCCCTACCCAGGATCTCATCCATGGCTCTGGCCACGCGTTGGGTGGATTCAAAATTTCGCTGTAATTCAATCAGACTCACCATTTCAGAAACCGGGCTGACGTTGGAGCCTTCCAACATGCCCTGCCGTACGTGAAACCGGTCAGGCTCCAGCTGGGTCACCAGGGTGTCATCGGACACGCGGTAAAGGTTCGAGCCGATCTTTTCAAGAGCGTTATTGTTCACGATATTGGCAATCAGCAAGCGGTCAATCAGGATCCGGTCCAGGTATACTTCGCCGTTGCTGGTAATCTGCACGTCCCCGCCGGTGCCATTGGCCGACACTATCGATAGTGGCCCCTGCTCACCCTGAAGCAGGTATCCCTGGGCCGTCTGGATAAAGCCCTCCTCGTTCACCGTGAAATGGCCGTTCCGGGTAAAGGCTGGACCCGATGGAGTTTCCACCACAAAGAAACCCCGCGAGGCCAGTCCAATGTCCAGCGGGTTATCGGTCTGGCGCATTTCGCCCTGGGTAAAAACGGTATAACGCTGGGAGCCCACATCATTGAGGGATTCAATGAACCAATCGGTGAAGGTAGAATCACGCTTGAACCCCGTGGTACTGATATTCGCCAAGTTGTTGGCGACTATGTCGGTCCCAAAAAGGTTGCGGGTCATATTCCTGGCAACTCTCGTCAAGTCAAATTCCATAGTTTCCCCTTAAACATGTCTTGCTGGCATCAATAGGTTCAAATGCCGTGCCAAAAGGTGGCTGCGGAGCCAGTTTTTTCGGTCCGGGTCCAATTCTCGAAGGGAATACGGTCTAATCAGAGAGATCATATTGTCTGGATTTCAGCGGTTTGTAAAGCAGTGTGAAGCGGGCGGGAGGGCGAGAGATCTGAGTGAGGGGAAAATATTCCCTCTATGGCAGCTTTGGACTAGCCGATCTTGAGCATTTTCACTCCTCCCACGTACTCCTCGGCTTCGGCGGTTTGGAGATCTTCCAGCTTCCTGGTGACTTCATTGATTCGGCAGGCGGCTTCCCTCATTTTGGCCAGGGTTTCGGTGGCTTCGGGGAGGTCCGTCTCACACTTGGCTGTGAGCAGGTCTATAAAACTGATGATGATGGACAGAGGGTTATTGATTTCATGATTAAGCCGCACCACCAGCTGGCCGATAGCCGCCAGCCGCTCTTTTTCCACCAGAGTGTCCTGGGTAGTGCGCAGCTCCTGCAGAGTCTTCTCGAGGAGCTGATTCTTTTCCTGGAGCTGGATTCTGAGCTGGAGCTGCTCCACGATTAAGGAGAGTTGCGTCCCCAGCCGTTCAAGGTCGGCTCTTTTTACCGTCCGATAGAAGCCGGGTTCCTTATGCCCCAGGTTGAGCACTCCCTCCAGCTTATCACCCGACCACAGGGGTACGGAGATCAGCGAGCGGAAGCCGCGTGAATCCCGAGCGCTGCCCATCGTCGCTAAGATAATAGGCTCCCGCTGAGATGCCACCCAACCGCTGAGGCCGTCTCCCCGAGAAAAAGCTACATCCGACACCAGGTCTACTACCTGGGATCCGCGGCTCTCGGTTACCTCAAGAGCGCCAGTGGCCGGCTGAACGATAAACAGGGTGGCTGAATCGAACTCGATGACGCTGTCCAGGATATCGAAAACGGCGGAATAGGTTTCCTCACTGGACAGGCTTTTCTGGAGGATCTCTCCGACTTTTTGCAGAAACTCATGGCCAATCATGATACAGAGCAGCCAGATGGCGATTCTACAACGATCCGCGCGGCCTTGTTGAAGGCTTTTCCCCTCCCATAGCAGCTAAAAGGGTTGCCTCATCATAGCTCAGCGAACCGTTAAGCGCCATAACCGCTTGTACCCGTGCATCGGAGATAGTCGGCTGGTTTGCCCCCGCCGCATGTTCCTGCTGGGAGGGGGCAGATTTCGTAAAAATTGATCTTCGCCGCTGTACGAACCACATAAGGACCAGGCCGGTGATCAGCAGCAACCCGGAAACACACCCAGCCCAGACCACCGCCCGCAGGACGATCTTCCGGTAAGGGAGCATTCCCCTTCTCAGCGCCTGGGGAATAATCGGTAGTTGAGATATTACAGCTTGGTTCGATTCGGGCAGTCGGGCTGCCGGAGCTATGTCCGGCTGGAATCGCTCCCCGGGCCAGAGGGCCGAAATGGTTTCCTCGCGGAAATAGCTCTCGCGGGGCAGAGCCCGGGGGTAAAGGTCGATAACGTATAGATCAGAATCCACAACTTTATATCTGACATAATCTTTGAAACGAGTACCGGACACTTTAATGGACATCAGATTTTTCCCGGGGAATTCAACCCGAATGGTTACGGGGACGAAATATCCACTATCATAGGCCCGGCGGCCCACGTAGGCCTGCTTATCAACACCCCAGACCTTTACCTCAACCTGGCCCAGGTTGTCCAGCTCTACCTCTACGCGTCGGTTACCCACTCCATCGAGGAGAATCCGACGGTGGCTCTCCTGTTCAGCGGAAAATATGGCTACGTAGTCGCTGCCGGCCCCCCACAGCAGGCCGCCTGCCAGCCAGGCAGCCAGAAATACAAGACCCCGCCTAAATGAAAATGTCGATCTGGTGATCATCCTGTTTCTTTTTATCCCCGCCATCCTGTTTCTCCTCGCCTTCCGGCACCTCCCCGGATGCCCCCTGCTGGCCGGACAGCTCAACCTTGTCCTTGCGATCCCGGCGCTTTCTTTCCTGCCCCTCCTCACGGGGCTTCTTCCTCTCCATCTTCTGCTCTTCAATCTTCACCGATTCAGGGCGGATAGGCTCCACCTGTTGCGCATCCGGCTGCAGAGGCGGCGGCATGCTCAGGTTTGGATCGAGAGTTTCTATCACTTCAACTGACTACGCAATTGATCCAGAGTCTTGCTCATTATTTGAGACACGCGAGACTCGGAAATGTCCAGAATCTGGCCAATCTCCACCAGTGTGAGATTTTCATAATAATAGAGGGCTAAGATCAGCCTTTCCCGTTCGGGCATTTCCTTGAGCAAGTTGACTAACCGTGACTTGAGATTATTGATCATATAGGCACTCTCCGGATCTTCGGATTCCACATCTGCCAGGAGGTCAATCTGCCTCGAAGAGGAATCGGATTCCCCAGCGATGGGATCATCAAGTGAAAAAGTGGCAAAGCTCATCTGCCTTGCTACCTGCAACTCCGAGTATTCGTTCTGTGAGATATCCGCCGCCTCGCAGACTTCCTCTGCGGTAGGCTCCCGGTGCAGCTCCTGGGTCAGTTTATCGACGATATTCTGCACTCTCATCAAGCGTTCCAGTTTCGTCCGGCTCAGAATCCGCACCTGACGGATGGCATCTATAACAGCACCATAAATGCGTTTATAGGCAAAGGTCTTAAATTTAACCTGGCGATCTTTATCAAACCGATCAATGGCCTCCAGCAGCCCATGAATCGCGCTCTGTTCCAAATCATCGCGGGTGATAACATCGGTGACTGGAAGCGGGATACGGTTGACTACATAATACACCAGGGGAAGGAATTCTTTGACAGCCCGCTCCTTCAAGACAGGGTCTTTCGTGGCATAGTACTCGCTGAGGAGACTCTCGCCGTTAGGTTCCTGCTGCTTGACTGCCTTCACTTTCATTTTCCTCTACAGGTTCAACAGGCTTCGTCATACGTCCAAGCGGCCACGCCACACGTCCAACAGATCCCGCCTCATGTTCGACAGGCTTCGCCTCTTCTATCTCTTCCTCCTCAGTTTCTCTGGGACGCATACTTAACCGTAGAATATTACCCGCAATAATTAACAAAAACAATACCACCACCAGCACCAAACCGCTGCGGATCAGAGCTTCCTGGAGGCTGACGCCCCGGATGAGCAACACCGCCAGTGTGCCCAGTCCGATAACAAGCGTAAGTTGATAAATGGCTGACTGCATTTTAGAGCGATTCTACTTCCTTTCGACTAACCCGCAGTCGATCAAAGATGTTGGACCGGTATTGGACCTGCTGGGGTGGCAGCTTGAGCAGGCGGTGGCAGACGAGTTGCAGGTTGCGGGTCGCCTGGCTTCTGGGATATTCTATTACATAGGGCCGCTGCCGAATGATCGCCTGCCCTATGGCGGTATCCTCCACAATCGAACCGCCGTAACAGAGGTTGGTCTTCAGGAATTTCTGAGTGATCAGGTTGAGCTTCTTGTGCAGCTCCAACCCATCCTCCAGCGATTTCAGCCGGTTGGGTAACAGAATAAGGGGCAACTCCGGGGACTTGCTGCGAATGACTTTGATCATGGCATATACATCTGATATGGATGCCGGTTCAGGTGTAACTACTAAAATTACTTTATCAGCGCCCAAAGCCATAGTTAATACTGTAGGAGAAACACCCGCTCCAGTATCCACTATCAGATAATCATAACGAGCTTGAATGGAAGCAAAAGATTCAGCCAGCACCTTGAGCATCTGGCCATCCGCGTCCAGGAGGTTCAGATCACCGGAAGTAGCCGGTAGAATATCGATCCCTGACGGATGCTGCATGATAATCTGCTCCATCGTCCGGCTGCCGTCCATAAGCTCAGCCAGGGTATACCGCGGCGTGGCACCAATCACCACATCGAGTTTACCGAGATGCAGGTCCGCATCCATGAGCAGAACCCGCTGTCGGCGCTGACTGAGCAGGATTCCCAGGTTCACCGCAATGTTCGTCTTTCCTACTCCACCCTTGCCACTGGTAACGGTAATAATCTCAGGAAGAATCTCTCGCTTCATCGGTTGACGCTGGCTCCTCTGGGCAGTCGCCTTCAGTTTCGGCACGGAACCGGTCACCGCCTCAATCTCCCATTGTTGTCAATGGCAGCCGTTTGAGCACAGCCGGTCCCACATTTATCGCCAGACTTTGAGGCACCGCTCGCCCAGCTGAGACATACTTCAGCGGCAGGCCGTTATCGTCAACCAGTCCCAGCACCTTGCCCGGTTTGCTGGTCTCGTCCAGTTTGGTCACTACCAGACCAGATGGGTGGATCCCCTGGTACAACCCTATAAAGAGCCATAACTCCTCCAGCGCCATGTTGGCGCTGAGCACAAGGAGGGTTTCGGTAGGCTGCAGCACAGCCAGCTGGGTTTGAAGATCCGGCAGGCTGCCCTTAGAGAGCGGGCTGCGACCAGGGGTATCCACAAGAATAGTATCATATTTAGCCAGGTTTTTCACTGCGCGCGAAAGGTCATCCACCTGTCGAACTTCGATAATGGGTACCGAGAGAATTTTACCGATGGACTTCAGGCCGGCGTTAGCACCGGCACGAAAGATGTCTGTAGAAATAATGCCAACCCGTCGGTCACGGTAAATGTCCTGATGCGAGGCCAATTTGGCGGTGAGAGATGTCTTGCCCGCACCGGAAGGCCCCACTACGGCCACGATTTCCTGCTTTCTGCGGCGTTGCTTTACGGGCCGGTGAGGAAAAAGGTAAGAGATCTGGCGTTTGAGCTCTGCCAGGGCCTCACTCCGGGGAACAGACCCCGCATCACCCATGCCCACCAGCTGTTCCTCGGTACGCATGACGAGTATTTCGGCGATGTGATCCGGCGCACCCGTCTCGGTTAACAGGTTAAAGCAGAAATCAAAAGGTTCCAGGAAGGGGCAGCTCCGGGCGGCCCGTAACTGGGCCTTCATGTCCCGCAGCTGCTTACGCAAAAGAAAAAGCTCGGCAAATTCGGCTTCGTCCCGGGAAGGCAGAGACTTTACGAGGCTGGACTTCGGCGCTCCGGGCCGCTGACTCGCCCATCCGGGGATACTGCTGGGAGCACCGCTGCGGTTCATAGGCCGGGGGGGTATTCCCACCTTCAATATGACCTGTTGCCCGTTGCCGTCAGGCGCGTCTTTGGGCCTGTCACGCCGTAACTCCAGAATCATTATTTCTTCACCAAGTTCTTCCTTGGCCTGGGATAATGCCTCCCGTTCGCTGGAGGCCGTATAGGTCTTAAACAACATCAGGATACCTCACCGTTCCAACAGACCTCAACTGCACTGTAGGTGATAATTCCGAAAAAGAAAGCACGGCTACATTAGGGAGCACCATTTCGGTAAATTGACGAACACCACGACGTATGGGCGGCGATACCAACAGGGCCGGTCGGCCTCCTTCGCGTACAATCCGTTCCACTTGCTCACTTATAGAGGTAAGAACGTCCTTCACCTGGTCCGGAGTCAGGCCCAGGTTGCCCAGATAAACATC
The DNA here is from genome assembly GCA_964595095.1 of uncultured bacterium. Taxonomy (GTDB): domain Bacteria; phylum Fidelibacterota; class Marinisomatia; order SCGC-AAA003-L08; family TS1B11. The sequence continues at coordinate 7,356 of CAZQOY010000110.1, forward strand.
CCCTTTCTGGGCAATCTGGAGGATGTGGTCTTCCAGCCGTGGATCGAGGATGGCTACCGGTATGGGCTTGTCATCGTATTTAAACATCTCTGTGATTGTGTCGGCCAGGGCACCGCGTACGTGTTCGGTCAGGGCATTTGCGTCCTTGGTAATATGAGCATAATCGGCCATCGTTTCCAGTATGGTGACCAAGTTACGGATGGGTATCCCCTCCCGAAGCAAGTTTCGCAGAACCTGTTGGATAATACCCAGTGGCAGAATATCCGGCGTGAGCCCCTCCACAACCGCGGCTTTTTCCTCTTTAAGGTCATCAAGCATCTTCTGCACCTCCTGGCGGTCCAGGAGCTTATGAGCGTTGGACTTGAGCACTTCCATAAGGTGCGTGGCAATAACTACCGGCGGCTCAACTACGGTATAGCCAGCCGCCTCGGCCTTGCTTTTCTGCTCTTCGGAAACCCACAGGGCAGGCAGGTTGAAGGTGGGTTCCACCGTCTCGATCCCTACCAGCCCGGCATCCGGATCGGGATTCAGCACCAGGTAGTATCCTACCATGACTTGGCCTCTGGCTATAGTAATCCCATGTACCTTAAAGAGGTACTCATTGGCCCCCAGGTTGATATTATCCCGGAGACGGATAGGTGGAATCACTATTCCCATCTCCAGGGCGATGTTCTTGCGGATGGAGGAGATCCGGCCCAGCAGGTCCCCGCCCTGACTGGCGTCCACCAGGCTGATAAGGCCGTAACCGATCTCGATTTCGAAGGGATCGGGATGCAGATAAGCTTCAACTTTTTCTTCGGGCACTTCCACCCTGGCTTCCTCGGCCTCGGCCAGCTTCTTTGCCTCGAGAACCTTGGACCGGGTCTTGATGAAGCCGGCGCCGGTCAGGGCCAGGGCCAGGATGAAGAATGGCAGGAAGGGCATGGCCGGGATAAAACCCACCAGAACCAGGGCACCACTGGCGACAAACAGGGCCCTGGGTTGCTCGGATATCTGTCTGGTTATGTCTCTCGCCAGATCATGCTCGGTAGTGGAGCGGGTGACAATAATACCGGCGGCGGTAGAAACGATAAGGGCCGGAATCTGGGCCACCAGGCCGTCGCCGACGGTCAGGAGGGTGTATTTCCGGGCCG
>CAZQOY010000111.1:0-8407 GCA_964595095.1 uncultured bacterium
CCACAACGATATTGTCAGGTACGTGTCCCATCACCAGCCGGACCTGCTGTTTTTCAGCGGGGACCAGGTCTACGATGGTGCCAGCCCGACCCGGCCCGACCACGCCCGCATTAAGCTGGACTACCTCTACAAGTGGTACCTGTGGTGCTGGGCGTTCCGCGACCTGACCCGGGACATACCATGCGTCTCTATTCCCGATGACCACGACGTCTACCAGGGCAATCTCTGGGGGGCCGGCGGCCGCAAGACCGACAAGGATGACCGCGGCGGTTACGTCCATCCCGCCGAGTTCGTCAAGCTGGTGGAGCGGACCCAGGCCAGCCACCTGCCCGATCCCTACGACCCCACACCGATAGACCAGGGCATCGGCGTGTATTACACCGACCTCAGCGTAGGCCGGGTCAGCTTCGCCGTCCTTGAGGACCGCAAGTTCAAATCGGGGTGCAACGGGTTGGTCCCGCCGACCGGATCGGGCCGGGCCGACCACGTGATCGATCCTGACTTCGATCCGAAAACCGTCGATGTACCGGGAGCCAAACTGCTGGGCGACCGCCAGCTGACGTTTCTGGCGGACTGGGCCGCCGACTGGCGCGGAGCCGACATGAAAGCCGCCCTCTCCCAGACCGTCTTCGCCGGCGTTGCGTCCCTGCACGGGGCCGACCTGATGCGCCTGGTAGCCGACCTGGACTGCAACGGCTGGCCTCAGACGGGACGCGACCGGGCGCTGCACGAACTGCGCCGGGGATTTGCGTTCATGATCGGCGGCGACCAGCACCTGTCAACCATCGTCCATCACGGTATCGACGACTGGAACGATGCCGGCTGGTCCTTTGCGGCCCCGTCTATCGCCAACTTCTATCCCCGGGCCTGGGTCCCCCTGGAGCCGGGCGGAAACCACCAGCCGGGTATGCCCGACTGCACCGGTGAATTCCTGGACGGGCTGGGGAACCACATTACCGTCTGGGCGGCCACCAACCCGGGGGAACCGACGGGCCGGGAACCGGCCGCGCTGCACGATAAAATGCCCGGCTACGGCATCGTTCGGTTTGACAAGGCCGAACGCACCATCACCATGGAGTGCTGGCCGCGCTATGCCGACCCTTCCAACCCTGATGAGAAACCATACCCGGGCTGGCCGAAGACGATCAGCCAGCTGGATAACTACGGCCGCCGGGCGGTGGCATACCTGCCGGCTGTCAAGGTCAGGGGCATGAGCGATCCGGTGCTCCAGGTAATCGATGAAGCCGACGGTGAAATCGTTTACACCCTGCGCATCAAAGGCACCTCGTTCCGGCCCAAGGTTTTCAGGGACGGGGTATACACACTCAAGGTGGGTGAGCCGGGTACGGACAGGATGAAAACATTGAAGGGTGTGCAATCCCTGGCACCCGAAAAGAGCCGGACGATTAAGGTTAATTTCAGATAAGGAGGTTGTTTTGAAACGCTGTGATTTTGTGATAACCGCTAGGGTGTACCCGCGTTGCGCGAGTTGCTCAATCAGAATATAATCTAGTTCTCCTTACTCGATTGCCCCGGCCGCTCTGGCCCTAATATCCGAAGCGGGGATTGACCACGTTGCTGTAGATGGAGCCGAAGGTATAGCTTATGCCAATGGAGGTGGAGAACCGGTAGTTGGTTTTCCGCTCTTTTTGCTGCAGAAGGATATCTATGGCGGAGGGATCATCCCTGGGAAGGGAGATCTGGTCGCTGATCCCTGAGATGCTGCCGTAGAGACTCAGTGACAGCCCCCGGAAGAGCTGCAGGTTCACTTTACCCCACAGACTCACCCGTTTCAGACCGAAGTCGTGCAGGTAATTAGAGGCGGTCAGGGTAGAGTTGATATCACCCCACTTCTCTTTGATCTTGAAAGAGATAGACAGGGACTCATTGAACAGGGTTTCCTGGAGCTTATCGTAAAGGGTAGTATCCACATACTGGACGTTTTCCGCGCCGATACGGTATAAAAACCGGAGCTCTCGTCGGGTGGATTCTGAGTATGGAAACAGGTTGTACTCAATGGCAGGGAGGATCTTCATGGACAGATCGATATTATTATAGGTTGAGGAATTCGCATCAATTGCGACTCCTGCTGACCAGTGTTCGGAGATGCTCTTAACGAAAAGGGCGCTGGCGTATTGACTCCTGGTTATGCTTGTGATGGTAATGGTTGAATCCTTTTCAGGGTCCGATGCCGATGGGATGGCATAGGTGAAGTTGCTCTCATTATAATTCTGACTCAGGGACATCCGGATTTTCGATTCCTCCGTTATCCTCTGGGCGGAAAGAGAGCCGTTAAGGTACCCCCAGTTACTGAATTCTTCACCGGAGAGGTAACCGCTGCTGTTGACGCGGAAGACCCAGCTGTCCCATTTATCTACCACAGCAGTGGGCTTCACCTTCTGCTTGAACGAAATCTCGATCTGGTCGGCCAGCGGAGTTCTAGCCACGTAGCTGGTCAGCCCCAGCTTCAGTGTTCGAACGATACCAGCGCGGATGATATCGGCGGTATCCTGCTGGCGGGAGACATACCTCAGAGTGTCATTTTTTCCGGCGAACTCCTGCTGGCCGATGAAGGCGAAGGTGTACTCTCGACCTCTACTGGCTGTGCTCATAGTAGTGACCAGGATATGGACCTGGGCTTCTTTGCGCTCTCGCACGTAGTTGACGTAGGTAATCTCGGTGCGGATATAGTCCTTGTCGCAGCTCGGGCAGTCAAGATAGACTTTGAGGGCATCGCGCTTCAACGCGTCCAGGGTGTCGGGCTGTTGCGGCGCGGTCTGACCCACAAGGGCATATGGTACCACGAGAAAAAGTATAAAAAGGGTAAAACGGAGATGCGGCATACCTAACCTCGCTATTCATTTCTTACCTGCATGAATGGGCAGCAGGTAGTCGCTTGATTGCTTAGTGATATGGATATGATTCCACTATTGAGACGTTAATCTCATACGAAAAGTTCAAGTTATAAATTTTATGTCAGCGCATGGGCTAATTTCCTCGCCAGATCTGTTTCCGAGGGACGGCTGTAAGCTCATCCCGTTTATGGCGACGTTAATGCCCCTGCATTCCGATCCCCGGCAGGTGGGTTGAGCAGGAGCTGGGCGTTGACGGTGCTTGTATGGTAAATCAATTAGTGCTATATTACAATATCATGAGGAATAGCGGGAAAAGCAGCCTGGCAACTGGATTTCGTCGCATCGTTGGCATCACGCTGCTTCTCTTGCTGAGTCTCAGCTGCGCCGGACTCGGCCCCCGGATCATACCCGATCCCGGCGTGGAAGCCCTGGCCCCCGCCGATACCTGCTATGAAAAAACTATCCAGGTGCAGTACCTGGGTACCGGCGGTAACCTGATATGGCGCGATGGGCACGGCCTGCTCACGGCGCCCCTCTACTCCAATCCGGGTTTGCTGCGGGTGGGTTTGTGGCACATCTATCCCGACACCGCCCTCATCAACCGGCTGCATCCCCGCACTCCGGGTGTGCAAGTCGAGGCCATCCTGGTGGGGCACGCCCACTACGACCACCTGCTGGACGTGCCGTACGTTGCCCGGCGGCATGAACCGGCGGCCACGATCTACGGCAATGCCTCCATGAAAAGGATCGTGGCAGTCGCCGATCCCTCACTGTTGGGCAGGGTGAGGGTCCTGGACGAGGAGCTGTCCCGGGGCGGCCGACCGGGAACGTGGTTCTACCTGGCCGACAGCACCATCCGCTTCATGGGCATCGAATCCGACCACGGCCCCCATCTCTTCGGTATACACGTAATGAGAGGTGAGGTGCAGGAAGGCCTGAAAGCGGTGCCCAAAAGGGCCTGGGCCTGGAAGGAGGGCAAGACCTTCGCCTACCTGATCGATTTCCTGGGGCCCGGCGGAAGTGTTGATTTCCGCATCCACTTCCAGGACGCCACCAGCCACTATCCCCTGGGGGCGCCCCCGGCTTTTGCCCCACCGGACAGCCACCGGGTAGACCTGCTCTCTGTATCAGTGGGAGCCTGGTTCGAGGTTCCCGACTATCCCGCAGCAGTGCTCAGGGATCATCAGCCCCGCCACGTGATCCTGGGTCATTGGGAAAACTTCTTCCGGTCACCACTTAAGCTCCCCAGGGGTATCTTCTATACCACGCGACTCAGGGTCCTGATCCCGATAGTCGAACGCGAGCTGCCGCCGGACGCGGACTGGCTCGTTCCCCTGCCGGGGGCGGTGTACCGGTTTACCACCACCGGACCATAGGTATCCTGGGTCCTACCCCCCAGCCGGTGTTTGACAGTCACTACCGTCATACAGAAACTTATCAGGCCTCAGCAAGTAACATAGCCGGGTTCACCGGCTGGTGGGACTACTGAGAATCTCAGTCAGCCTGGCCAGCGATGGCCGTATATGCTTCGTTAATGCATGCCCTTGAGAAGGAGGATGAATTCAGATGACCACCAGCATCACCCTGGTCCAGGGCGACATCACCACCCAGCAGGTGGACGCCATAGTCAACGCGGCCAATAAGCGACTCCTGGGCGGCGGGGGTGTGGACGGCGCCATCCACCGTGCGGCCGGGCCGCAGCTACTGGAAGAGTGCCGCACCATCGGGGGCTGCCCCACCGGCGAGGCGCGCATCACCAGGGGCTACCGGCTCCCGGCCCGGTTCGTGATCCACACCGTGGGCCCTATCTGGCGGGGGGGCGGCAAAGACGAACCGGAGCTGTTGGCGTCCTGCTACCGCAGCTCGCTGCAACTGGCGGTGGATAACGGCGCGCAGACGGTGGCGTTCCCGTCCATCAGCACCGGGGTCTACGGCTTTCCCCTCGAGCGGGCCGCGCCCATCGCCATCGATACGGTGCAGGATTTCCTGGCAAATGAACCATTAATTACTGAAGTGCGGTTCGTCTGCTTCAGCGGCGAAGACTACGCCGTCTATGAAGCGGAGCTGCGCCGCCGGGGGATCGCGGTCTGATTAATCCCGTCTCCTTCAAACGTCACTCGAAGTCTTCCGGATACAGCGTCACCTGCACGTAGTCATCAGTGCTCAGATATCGCTGAGCGGCCTTCTGTATGGCTTCCAGCGACAGGTCATCCACCAATTCATCGTACTTCAGAATATCCAGGAGAGCTTCATCGTGATAGTCGTAGGTCTCAATGATATTGAGCCAGAACGCGTTTTCCTCAAGATTCGTTTCACGCCCCCGGCGCTGGGCCTCCTTGACCTTGTTAAGATACTTCATCGTCGTGCCAAAAGTCTTCAGACTGTCGATCTGTTCAAACACCGCCGCCGTGAGCTCCTGCACCCGTTCCGGCGCGCAGCCGAAGTGGATTGTAAAGCCGTAGCGCTCTTCGGGGTAGCGCGATGGGGCCGCCTGGACACTGACACCGTATGTTCCACCCAGGTCTTCCCGCAGTGTTTCCCTCAACTTGATGCGCAGTACTTGAGCCATAGACCCCAGTTCATAGCGGTTCAGGCGGCTCCATTGGAACGGGCCGGTGAGAATAATCCGGTTAAGGCTTTTGGCCTCTATTCCTTTGGCAAGCTGCTTGGTTATCACACCGCCGGGAGGCCTGATCCCCACGTCCTTCCAGGACTCGCCCCGATTCAGCGCCGGTAGTCCGCCCAGGTAGGTCTGGACCAGCGATTTGATTCCGTCCGGGTCGAAGTTGCCAACGAACACAAAGGTGAAGTCACTGGCATCGGCAAACCGGTCCTGGTAAAAGGCAAAGGATTTCCCGAGGTCCATTTCTCCCAGGAGTTGCATTGACCAGGGACGCCGGCGGTGATGGTACCGGGACATGGTCACCTGAAGGGTATCCTGAAAGGCGGCTTCCGGGCTGGCGCTCTTGTTTTCCAGAAAGCCCCGGATCTGTTCCAGGTAAGCGAGAAAGGCCGTGCTGTCTTTTCTGGGCGCTGTGAAGTATAGATAAATGAGCTGGAACATGGTCTCCACATCCTGGGGTGATGCCGAACCGATCAGTCCCTCCTGAAGTTCACCAACAAAGGGCGTGACCCCGACCATCTTTCCGGCCAATCGCTTATAGAGTTCGACCCGGTTGAAGGCACCAACGCCTCCCTCCGTGATTACCGCTGCCGATGTCATCCCGGCCACATAATCCTCATCATTGATAAGGGATGTCCCCCCATCGCTGTAGGCCGTAAACAGGATTTGATCATTCTTGAAGTCGGTCGGTTTGAGCAGGACCCGAACACCGTTGGCCAACTTCCATTTATGGAGTCCCAGTTCTTCAATTGTTTCCTCGGCGACGATGGCTGCCGGTGTGGGTGTCTCTGCTACCAGCGGCTCAGCGGATACGGCGTCGTGGTAGGGGTCAATCGTCGCAGCTTCCACGGCATCGAATGCGGCCAGCAGTGCGCTTTCTTCTGGTACCCGAATCCCCTCTTTCTCCGGGATGTTGACCAGGATGACCCGGTTCCGGTCTGAGAGCCATTCCCTGGCCAGCCGGTTAACCTCCCCAACATGGATGCCCGGCAGGTTCTGCTTATACAGTTCATATTCATATTCGATTCCGGGGATGGACTCGCCGGTAAGAAAGTGCCTGATGTATTCGCCGGCGTATTGCACGGATTCCGTTTTCTGCCGCTCTTCATAACCCCGCTCTATTTGCCGCAGCAGGTCCATTTTCTGGCGCTCCAGTTCGGATGCGGTAAACCCGTGCCGGGCCACCCGTTCGGCCTCTACCAGTAATGCCTCCAGTCCCCGTTCAATGCCATTATCCATTACTACGGCGCCCAGTAAATAGACATCCTTGGTGCGCACGAACCTACCCTGGCCGGAATAGCCGTACAGGAAAGGCGCGTCCGGCTTCCTGGTGAGTTCATCCAGGCGCTCATTCAGCATGCCATTGTATAAACCTTGGATGATACGCTCGCGGTATGCGCCGTGAGTGGCCTCGTCCTTGACGTCCTGCTTGTAGTAAACACTGACCTGGGAACCGGTGGCTTCGGGATCGGAGGCGATGGTCACCAGGGCTTCGTCATGGTCGGGGACCGGGAAGAGGGTGCGTTCCCGGCGATCTTCTTCCACCGGTATGCCGCCGAAATGCTTTTTAATCAATCCCTCAATCCAGTCCTTATCGAAATCACCCACGGCTATGACGGCCATGAGGTCCGGCCGGTACCAGTCGGTGTAGAAGCGCCTGATAGTGTCATAATGGAAAGTATCCAGGACCGCCTTCTGCCCGATAGGCAGGCGCACCGCGTACCGGGAATCCTTGAACAGGACAGGGAACTGCTTATCGAGCATCCGGGCTTCAGCGCCCCGGCCCAGCCGCCACTCCTCAATGACCACGCCGCGCTCCTTCTCAATTTCCTCATCCTCGTAACTCACGCCGCAGGCCCAGTCCTCCAGGATCTGGAAACCCTGCTCGACCATTTCAACGCTGTCCGTTGGTACTTTGAGCATATACACGGTTTCGTCAAAACTGGTGTAGGCGTTTATCTCCGGCCCGAAGCTCATCCCGATGGACTCCAGGTAGTCCACCAGTTCCTGCTTGGCGAAGTGCTCGGTGCCGTTGAAGGCCATGTGTTCGGCCAGGTGGGCCAGCCCCTGCTGGTCCTCGTCCTCCAGCACCGAACCGACGTTAACCGCCAGCCGCAGCTCGGCCCGCTGCTCCGGCTTATGGTTTACCCGGATCATGTATTTCAGCCCGTTCTCCAGGGTACCGACCGTCACCTGCGGGTCAACGGGCAGGGGCTGATCCGGCCTGGCGGTCTGCTGCAGAACCGCACAGGCCATCAGGCAAAGAGCAAGCAGAGAAATGGTTGTCAAGTAGAGTCGTTTCATGAGAGATTCCCTATCCCTTTAAGGGTTACGAGTTACGGGCTTGCCCGGCCCTTGTCCGGCGTAATGTAGTGTAGCCGGGTAGGCGACAGCCGTAGACGGGTTTCGAGTTGTCCGTTGTCCGTAGTCCTAAGCCTCAAGTCTCTAGCCTCAAGTAACCAGCTGCAAGTGCACCTTGCGGGTCCGCGGGCCGTCGAACTCGGCGAAGAAGATGCCCTGCCAGGTGCCCAACACCAGGTCGCCGTGCTCCACGATCACCTGTATGGAAGCGCCGACGAGGGACGACTTGATGTGGGCGGCGGCGTTGCCCTCCAGGTGGCGGTAATTGTCATCGAAGGGGATGACCTTGTTCAGTTCCATGGTCAGGTCGCGGATGACGTCGGGGTCGGCGTGCTCGTTGATGGTGACGGCGGCAGTGGTATGGGGCACGTAGAGGGTCAGCACGCCCGTGCTGGCGCCTTGCTCTTTGAGCCACTGGCGCACCTGGGCGGTGATCTCCACGAATTCAACGCGGTTGTTAGTGCGTACGGGAATAGTGTCCATTTTTTTAGTTGTTAGTTATTGGTTGTTAGTTATTAGGGCGTGTTAACACTATCTGAGTGCCTCGGCAATAAGTGCGAAGTGTATG
>CAZQOY010000112.1:0-3228 GCA_964595095.1 uncultured bacterium
AGATATGGTAATCATGTAGGCATGTTAGGGCATTACAACTTTACGAGGTACTTTACTAGCTTTCCTGTTAAGGATCACTGGAGCGAGAAAGCTGATTTAGTCCTTATAGATCGGTCATGTATTGAACTAGCAGCTCTGGCTAGAATTTATAGTAAGGAGGTTTTTCTTCTGCCGCGGCCTGGATGTGGTGCTGGTGGGTTGGATTGGAGCATGGTCAGACCTATGTGTGACATGCACTTCGAGTTGCTAGATAACATCGTCATAGTAAATCGCTAATGAGGTAGAAATGAACTTAACAAGTCACGACGCCATCCAAGATATGGTACAGGCAGCAGCTGTAACACTTAAAGGAACCTTCTATAAGTCAAGACGTGGGGTTCCTGTTATTGAAGTAGCGGGCTGCTCTATAGTCTACTTTGCAGCTACAGATGTCTGGAGAGTCTTTCAGCCCTATGATAATGGTTATGGAGATGGTCAGCGACGTACTACGCTACCTACTCTAGAAGATGTGCGATACTTTCTAGATGGTACATCCTACGAGACGGTTCGAACTTATCCTTGTGAGCATAGTGATGAATTTGTTAACTGCACACGCTATGCTCGTGAGCCGGATGCACTTTGTAGGACTCATAGAGACTGGGTTCATATTAAGGAGTCTCAAGATGAAAGTTAAAGAGAAGTGCCCTAACTGCAAGGATGGTCAGATTCCATTCTTAGGTAAAGACCATACTGTAGAGAGAATGATAAATTGTCCCTACTGTGATGGTACAACTGAGAGAGAAGTTGAAATGGGCGTCTATCATTTAACCTACAAGTCTCCTTACGAGTATGATGAAGATAGCCCAAGCGGTATAGGAGATCACTCTATCCTCTGGGCTGAGAGTAAAGTTACATGTCACGCCAAGTCTGACGAGGGTGTTAAGGAACAAATCGCTCAGTTCTTGGAAGCAGGTAGTATTGTCTTCAATCATTACAGCGATGGAGATAGAAAGACCTACAAGCGTCAGTTCGTTGGATTAACAAAGGAGTTAGACTACCCTTAGGAAGGACCTACAATGGCAGAGCATGGATTCATGTATATGCAGGAGATAGCAGCAAGTTATACAGTACACTGCTTCTGTGGTCTTACGTTTACGGCTGACACAATGAATGGAGCAACTAAGAAGCTAACGACTCATACTGTAGAGCTAGAGAAGTAGTAGAGTTGGGTTGAGGTTAATTACATGAAAATAGGAACATCAGTTAAGTTATCGTGGCCTCTTAAGCCTGGAGAGGCAACTCTTGTTTACATTATAGAAGCTGGGACTATACCATCTGAGGAGACTGTAATGAGATTCTATGGTCCTAAGTGTCCAGGATCGATACTTAGAGCCCCGGCTGAGATTGATAGACTTGTGTTTCTTCGTAAAGATCGTCCTTCCTATGCGATAGTACCAGGATCCAATCACTATTCAGTGAAGGTGATAAAATGATAGCAATCTCACGTTTAGGTGAGGGTCAACTACTTGACGTTAAGAAGTCAGGAGCAGAGTTGTATACTGACTACTTTCGTACGTGTACGGTTCTGCAGGGTGAGCCTCCTACATCTGACATAGGAGATAATGTACCCTATCGTATGGCTAAGCTATTTGGACATGATTGGCAGTACTGGAACAGGCACTTCGTTGTACAAGTAGCTGGCTGTCCTCTTGCCTGCTGGTATTGCTATGTTGATAATCTAAAAGCTGATCTACGTATTAGCGTTACTGATTTAGTAGGTCAGTTCATATCTATGCGAGCTTTAGCTCCTGACTTGAATGTCTTCCACCTAATGGGAGGGCTTCCTGGACTCTACTGCAAAGAGTGGAAGGAGATTCGTGCAGAGCTAGATAAGCAGGGATGTGAAGACGTTCTTATGCTAACTAACGTAGTGCTTCTTGAGGATGCCTACTTTAGAAAGATGCCTTGGCTCTATATTCCTGAGCGGTGTCTTGTAAGCGTTTGTCTTAAGGGCATGACCAAGTCTAGCTTTATAGCTAATACAGGAAAGGACATGTTCTCAGCTGCTATGAGAGAACTAGTGCATTATATAGGACGAGAGAATTGCTTCTTTCAGATCTTTGAAGAAGATCCAGACTCAGCAGAGTGGATTACTGATCTAGTTGGAGAAGAGAATATTGACTGGCTCAGAGTTAAGGAGTATGAAGTCGTAAAGATGCGATCAGCTTCTTTAGTGGTACAATCATAGGATTAAGTTGTTATGAACCTCAAAGACTCTCGTCTACCGATAATCTTAATTGTCATGTTCTTGCTACTGCTAGTAACAACTCTAGCTCTAGTTCAAACTGATTTTGAGAGATATCTTCAAGTTCTAGAGTCTACTACAAAGGATAATAAGGATAAGTAAGGATTAGGTGACTAAAATTTGCTGGAGCTGTAACGAGGCAAGCTTGGTACTAATGACCATTCCTGGATGGTATCAATGCTCTACTTGTGCAGCTACTACAGATCCAGACTTGCCTAGAGTGCCTCGTAGAGGTTGGAAGCGTCCTAAGGATTTTAGAAGAAAGTAGTTTACAAGGTAATACTCTATCATCATTGACAATTAGGGTGATATGTAGTATGCTGTAGGTGTAATGAGAGAAAGAGTTGCAAATGTATAGGACGGACTTAACAGGAGTACTCTTGTCTAGAGAGCTTATAGCTGCAGCTAACATTAGGCTTGCTGCTGCAATTAGACAATCTTATCCTACAGAGCCTCTTCTTCTGATAGGGGTCCTTAAGGGTTCATTTGTATTCCTATCAGATCTAATAAGAGAGCTAGAAGGGTCTATTGAAGTAGACTTCCTTCGTGTAACTAGCTATACGAATACTACTTCTGGCTCACTAAAGTTTCATTCTGAGCCTCTGACTTCTATAGAGGGCAAGATTGTAATAGTAGTTGAGGACATTATAGAGACAGGTCGTACTACCTCTTGCGTGCGTAGTTATCTGGAGGGTAATGGAGCTAGGTCTGTAAGAGTATGTACTCTTCTAAATAAGCCTTTAGGTAGACTGGTTACTCTAGAGCCAGACTATGTAGGATTTGATGTAGCTGTAGACGACTTCGTTGTAGGCTATGGTCTAGATCATAACGAGCGATATCGTAATCTGCCCGACATACATGTCCTTAGGAAGTAATAATGAGTGATATACGTCGTTATAAGCCTCAGTTAGCTAGTTCTACATCTGTAGATCATCTAGCTTCTT
>CAZQOY010000112.1:3238-5109 GCA_964595095.1 uncultured bacterium
TCTTTGGAGTCGGTCTCTCGATTTGTAGTTGGGGAGAAGCTCGATGGTTATCGTGAGCTTATCTACTTCCACAATGATAGGACTGAGCTTATTGCTCGTTCAGGTGCTGATCATTCTGCTAACGCTCTACATATTAGTGGAGTGGGTCATCCTTCTTTAGCAGGTACAGTTATAGATTGTGAGGCAGTAGCTCCTAGTGGACTTATAGGAGATGTTAAGTCTATACTAGGCAGCTCTGCTAATACAGCTGCTCAATGGCAGAAGGCTAACGGTCTTCTTCGACTTGTGGCAGTAGATATGCTTCAAACTCATGGAGACAGTATTGTTCATATCCCTTTTAGTGTGCGTCGACAGTTGCTTGAATCTGTTATGAAAGAGCTAGATAGCAACTTCATGTTAGAGAGATTGATTACTATCGATAAGGTCGCCTTCTACAAGAGTGTGATAGTTAGAGGAGGTGAGGGAGTAGTTATCAAAGATCTTGATGGCCACTACGAGCAGGGCAAGCGGCGCTGGCTTAAGCTCAAGAAGAGCAAGACATGGGACGTAGTTGTCGTAGACTTCAGTCAAGGACAAGGTAAGTATGCTGACACTATTGGAGCTCTAGTCTATGGAGCCTATGAAGGTGATAAGCTTATTACTGTCGGGAGCACCTCTGGTATGACTGATGAGGAGCGCTACCAGTTTGGTGATAACCCTCAGGCATACATTGGTAAGGTAGTAGTTATCGAAGGCATGGAGATAGGTGCTCAAGGTGCGATTAGGCATCCTAGGTTGCTAGGCTTTCGTGAGGATAAGCTACCTTCTGAGTGCGCTGTGGAGACACTGGTATGATATTTCCTATGCCCAATGGTATAATAGCTGCAGGTATCGAAGAATCCTACTCTGTTACCTTTCAGGACTGGGGAACTCTTACTCTAAGACGTCGAAGACTTAGTAAACATAAAGTACAGCTTCGGCTTCTACAGACTCTTTATGCTAGACTCAATACATTAGAGAGCTTGCGTAATGAGTAGAGGAATAGAGAATATAGGCTTCACTGGAACTCAAGCAGGAATGACGTCTCCTCAGCTACAATCTTTCCATGCTCTGCTTCAGTTGGTTAAGTCAGCTAAGCTACACCATGGAGATTGTATTGGTGCTGATGCCGAAGCTCACGATATAGCTACTAACCTAGAGATATCTATTGTAATTCATCCACCGCTAGATGATCGGAAGAGAGCTTTTAAGTGGAGCGACTTAGTACGGCCAGCTCGAGCTTATCTTGATCGTAATCACGATATTGTAGATGAGACTGATGTACTATTAGCAGCTCCTAAGGAGAGCCTCGAAGTCTTACGTTCTGGTACTTGGGCTACAGTTCGTTATGCATATAAGCAAGGGAAGCTTGTCCTTCTTATTCTGCCCGACGGACTTCTCAGATATATAAGGAGTAGCTAATGAGTAGTAATCTTCCACCTGGAGTAAGCTCCAGCATGATTGATCCTCCCTTATCTGCTTTTATGGCTCTCGTAGAGTCACTTAGCAATGAGGAGCTCCTACTTATCGACTTTGAGAATGATGATGTGCAGACTCTAGTTGATAAATTATATGCTGCTGGCAAGATAGAAGGAACAGAGAACGAGAAGGTAGCTCTTGGCATGTATCTAGGTCAGGCCTCTATAGTTGAGCAGCTACGATGGCTTCGTCAGGAAGGTTCTCCTGTGGCTTTGCGGGTTGAAGTTCTTGAGGCAGCCTTAAATTACTATGGTGATCATCAAGCTGGCTGTCTTAAGGCAGAGCTTCCTAATGGCGATAAATGCACTTGTGGCTTTGATAGCTCGTTGGAAACACCGTAATGTCTCTTCTATCATGGTTGACATTCCTATGTA
>CAZQOY010000112.1:5119-8339 GCA_964595095.1 uncultured bacterium
GGTCAAGTTAGAGATGCTTACTTTAGCTCAAGAGGTTCTAGGTCTTCCTGATCACAATAGTGCTCTAGAAGGAGCTCTTATAGCTAATTATCTAGCTACGTTATCTGAGGCAGAGAAAGACGATCTGCGTCAGCTTTCAGTAGATCCTATGTTTATTAGAGCTTCTAGACTTATGCTCCTACGTAAGCTAGGATTTACTTCGTCTGAGGCATTCTTGCTTAGGATGTATAGTCTATCAGGTGCTGGCGTAAAGAAGGCAATAGCTAGAAGAGCTTATGTAGCTAAAGCTCGAGGACTATCTGTTAGTGAACTAGGTCATATGGACTTCTACGAGTTGAATAAACTCGAACTAGAGGTAGTAGGCTCTCTTTCTGAAGAGCAGATAATGCGTGAGGTCTTAGGTGAGTAGTCCTTCTCAACTATCAGAGATTGAAGTCTCCTCTAAAGCTAGAAAGGTACTTCAGAAGCGTACTTGGGCTAGTATTCGAGGTAAGGCTAGTCGTGCCTATGTGAGTGCTCATCCTAATCTAGAAGGTCTCTTTATTGAGACTGGAGATTTAGGGGAGTTAACTGATCTTCCTCAGTATGTTACTAAAGCTTCTATAGTCTACGTTATAGCTGATAAGCTACGTCGACGTGAGACTACTAAGACACTTCGTAGATGGAGAGAAGACCATCCGGAACGAGCTGAAGAGATAAGAAGACAAGTACGAGGAGACTCAAGTGGCTAGTGATTCTAACGACATAGCTAGGCTAACAGCCTTAGAGCTACTTGAACCTGAGAAGCTTCTTTCTACTGAGGAGAAGGAGAAGTTTGTAGTTGATCTATCTGAGAATCCAGCTATGTGGGTACATGTTCTTTCTAGGATGCTTATGCGTCCTACTCCTGAAGTAGCAATATCTCATCGAGAGGGTCCTAATAAAGGCATGCTAGCTTACGTAGACGGAGCTTATGCTGTGTCTACGTTAGCTATTCTAGCAAGTATGGGTATATCTTCCGACTTCGACATTATTCAGACTGATACGTCAACTGATGGAGTCGAATGCTTAGGTAAGCTTACTTTCTCCTTCTGGTGTAATGATGCCTGGCACTCTACTACCAGAACCCAATGGGGAGACTGCGCTATCAATACTGGTATGGATCGAGGCAGCGCAAAGAAGGGTGCTGCTACTGATGCTCTTAAGAAGTGTCTGTCTCAATTTGGTTGGGCAATGGATGTTTATACGACTCCTATAGAGAAGTATGTTCCTCCTTCGAAAGAAGAGTTGGGTCTTCAATCTCTTGAGACACTTTTCACTATAGGTAAGAACAAAGGCTGGACTGAGGCAGAGGTTAGAGCGTGGGTAGAGAAAGAGGCCGGGTCGAAGCCTGAGGATCTTATCGTTAAGGACCTTGCTGCTATAAAGAGGCGGCTATCAAATTGGGAGCGTGCGTCTGACTTAGCACAAAACTAAGTAGACGCTATAGAAGTATAGCGTAGCAGGGAGACCTGCAAGGAGTGTGAAGTTTGTCACCTATAGTAGTTGATTTGACAGGAGTAGAGGTAAAGTCGTTTGCTCCCCTGCATCTTGACAGAGTAATCTGCGAGTTGAAGGACATCAAGGAGCAGACAGCCAAGCGTTCTGGCTATGGGAAGCTTCAGTTCATTGGCGCAGTAGTCAGTGACATGGATGGCAACCCTATTCCGGATAACCGGCAGGTTTTCTATGAGGTTAGCCTGCAACAGGATGCGAAGTGGAACCTCAAAAGGACTCTCATAGCCTTAGGCGATGACCCTGAGGACCTGGAGGCCGAGATCAGCATCGAGAAGGAGGACTACGTAGGGCGTAAGTTCGTAGCAGCTCTCTACCTCGATAGCAGTGCAGAGGCCTTGGGCAAGACTGGTGAGCCAAAGGAAAAGGTAAGCCAGTTCCTGCCCATGCCAGTGGAGGCCTAAGCGATCTAACGTAGTCTAGCTAATAAGGCGCACGCTCCAATAACCTTGTTAGAATGCTGAGATTAGGACACCTATAATATGCGATCACTCTCTCAAGCTATTAAAGAAGATTATGCCGGGACGTATCCGTATCCTTATAGGCGTCCTAATCCTAGCAATCTAGGAAGTTGTCGACGGTACATTTGGTATCAGGTTTACCTAGCTGATGCTCTTCTCCCTCTTCCTGCAGAGCTACAGCTTCTCTTTGAGGAAGGACGTAGACAAGAAGAGTTCTGTATAGATCTGATCGAGAAGAAGTTTAAGGTATCTCGTATTAGCTCAGAACCCTCCTCTAACATGAAAGGTCCTTTAGGTAAATACTCTGTATATGGACGTCCTGACGTTCTAGTTGATGTAGACGACATATGGTACATGACGGAAATAAAGTCCATCAACGAGGGAGGCTTTCTTCGCATGCGTCAAATGGGTCTAGCTAAAGCCTATCCTAACTATTATGATCAGATTATGTCTACACTTATACTTGTTGCTGAAGGCATGCCTGATGTATCTCCTGAAGGAGCGTACTTGTTTGTCAGGTGTCGTGATAATGGCGACATTCATGATGAGTACATTCCTTGGAATCCTGATTGGGTTGAGGTAGCAATAGGCAACTTAGACAAGAGAGCTGTAGATCTATCTGATAGAGAGAACCCTCCTGAACGGCCCTATATGACTCCTACAGACTTTCACTGCCAAACGTGTCCTGCTAGAGACGAGTGCTGGAAGTTAATATAAGAAAGAGGTTTCATAATGTTTACTATTACTAAAAGGTTTGACTTTTCAGCGGCTCATCAGCTACCTGACCATGATGGTAAGTGTAAGAACTTGCATGGCCATAACTACTATGTTGAAGTTGATGTTCAGGGACCTCTTCATACAGCAGGGCCAGAACACGGAATGGTTGTAGACTTAGGAATTCTCTCAGGCCTTGCAAAAGGGTACTGTGACGTAGTTGATCACAAGTTTCTTAACGATATTCTCGATTATTCGACTGCTGAACTTATAGCTAAAAATGTAGCTGACTTTTTTCGTGGAGGGCTTAGTAGTCGTGAGGAATTGACTGTGTCGAAGGTTCGAGTTCAAGAAACCGACAGTGGTTGGGCGACGTATGAACCAGACTAGTCTAGCAATACTGCCTATCACTGATAGGTCAGTGCTATTTAAGTGCTGTCCTAGATGTAGAGGCGACATAGTTCGTAATCGAGATCATTTCGGCTACTTTCTACAGTGTGTGCAATGTGGAT
>CAZQOY010000113.1:0-8216 GCA_964595095.1 uncultured bacterium
TGACCCGGCGGTGCTGCATCTTGCCCCATATGGAATAGTAATGCTTGGGCCGGCCTACAACCCTGGCTTTGATGTGATTGACCTCAAGCAGTTCACGGATAGGGCAGGCGAATTCTTCTATGTATTTTTCCTGTTCCGACCGGGAATCCCGCACCTTTTTGACCAGGTTGGCGAAGGCTTCCGGCTCCAGTATTTTCAGGGCCAGGTCTTCCAGCTCCCACTTGACCCGGGCCATACCCAGGCGGTGGGCCAGGGGAGCGTAGACATCCCGCGTCTCGATGGCGATGCGCCGCTGCTTGATAAGGAGCAGGTGACGAATGGTACGCATGTTATGCAGGCGGTCGGCGAACTTGATGATAATCACCCGGATGTCTTTGGCCACCGACAGCAGCATCTTCATGTAGTTCTCCGCCTGCTGCTCGGCTTTGGTGCGGAACTTGATGTCGGAGAGCTTGGTCACTCCCTCTACCAGGTGGCATATCTCGGTGCTGAAATCTTCCGTAAGCTCCTCGACCGTATAGGGAGTATCCTCGATGGAATCGTGCAGGAATCCGGCGGCGATAGTGATGGGGTCCATGCGCCATTCCGACAGCAACAGAGCCACCTGGTAGCAGTGCTCGAAATACGGCTCGCCGGACTTGCGAGTCTGTCCCGTGTGGACCCTCTCCGCCGTCTGATAGGCACGCCATAGAAACTCCTCGATCTCTTCCCCGCTGTGGCCGCCTTCAAGATTCATGTTATCAAGGATGGTCCGGAATTTGGCCGGGTACCGAACCTTCCGGCCTCGCCGCTCACTGCGACCGGAGCGATCAGTCGGCTCTCCTCCCGGGAGTATCTGCTTGAGGGTGTCGACGACCATTAGTCTAACGGCATATCTTCCGGAGTAAATTCCGGCACTTCAACTTCGGTGGCGCTTTCAAACTTTGTATATTGGGAGAAAAATCTCATGTTCACAGTTCCAATCGGACCGTTCCTCTGTTTTCCAATAATCACCTCTGCGTACAATTTCTTTTTCAATTCTTCCTTATCTCCCCGGTCATAATCCTCTACTTCGCCCGCCTTAGTTTTTTTCCCCGACTTCTGCAGATAAACAGATGGTCTGTAAATGAAGAGAATGACATCCGCATCCTGTTCGAGGGCGCCACTTTCCCTCAAGTCAGAAAGAATTGGCCGCTTGGTTCCTCCTCTCACTTCCACCGCCCTGGAAAGCTGGGACAGGGCCATTATACAAATTTCTAATTCCTTTGCCAAAGCTTTTAGAGACCGGGAGATATCTGATATTTCCTGTTGCCGGCTGTCATATTTGCCATAGCCCGAGAGAAGTTGGAGATAGTCAATAATTACCATCTCTATGTCATAATCGGCCTTAAAGCGCCTGATCCGGGAACGAAGGTCTAAAATATCCAGGCCGGCGGTATCATCAATGTAGATTGGCAGTACCGATAAATCGCCCGCCACCTTGGAAAGTTTGGGCCAGTCCCGGGATGACAGTGTGCCGCGACGAATACGGTTGGAGTCCAATTTAGCTTCAGCGGTAAGCAGCCGCAGGGCCACCTGGTGGTTGGACATCTCCATACTGAAAATTCCTACCTTATGGCCATATTCCATAGCGGCATTCCGGGCCATGTTGAGTGCCAGGGTCGTTTTACCCATTGATGGGCGGCCAGCCAGGATGATCAGATCAGAGTGCTGGAAACCGTCCGTCATATCGTCCAGGTCTTTAAAGCCGGATGGAATGCCGGAATAACGGTGTTTCCGATCACCGCTCTGTTGCCGGTCCAACTGGGTCATAGTACCGTGCAGGATACTTTCAAGTGCTACAGGCTTGACAGATTGTGTCCGGTGCTGAAGCTCGAAGAGTTGATGTTCGGCAACGTCCAGGAGCTCTTTAGGTTCACTTTCTCCCTGGTACGCATCAGTGATCAGCGTATTTCCGGTGGTAATAATCTCCCGCAGGACATACTTTTTCCGGACGATGCCAGTATAGTTCTCTACGTTGGCCGCCGACGGCAGCGCTTCCACCAGTCCGGTGATGTAGTAGGCGCCTCCCACCTTGTCCAGCAGCCCCTGCCCGGTCAGGTGATTAGTGAGGGTCACCGAGTCAATAGGCTCTCCTACATTCTGCATCTCCAGCATAGCGCTATAGATGCGGTTATGGGCTTCTTTGTAAAAGGCGTTTTTAGGCAGGATGGGCAACACCCGATCCAGGGCTTTGGGGTCTAAAAGGATGGCTCCCAGAACCGCCTGTTCGGCTTCCAGGTTCTGGGGCGGGACACGCAGTTCACCGTTCTCTTTCTTCGCCATGATGGTTCCTCAGCTATTATTGCTTTCGCCCGCTGGTTGGGACGCACCCTGGCTTTTTCCCGGCGGCAGGCCCGCCAGTTCCCGGCAGCGGTCGCGGATGGCCTGAAAGTCCTCCCAGGCCGGGGCCTTCAGGGCCGGGTTGCGCAGCAGAGCCGCCGGGTGATAGGTCACCCGCATTTCAATCCCCGCGTAGTCATAGATCTGAGGCCGCATGTTCTTCAGGCTATCCTCCACTCCCAGAAGGGTCTTTGCCGCCACCCGACCGAGGGCCACGATGAGCTTGGGCTGGATAATTCGCAGCTGCTCCTGGAGGTACGGCAGACACTGCTCAACCTCAGAAGCCAGGGGATCCCGGTTGTCCGGTGGCCGGCACTTGAGGATGTTGCAGATGTAAACATCCCGGCGGGAAAGCTGGATGGCCGCCAGAATCCGGTCAAGGAGCCTGCCGGCCTTGCCCACAAAGGGCTCTCCCTGACGATCTTCCTCGAAGCCGGGGGCTTCCCCAACAAAGGCCATATCCGCCGCCGGGTTGCCCACTCCAAAGACAAATCTGGTTCGCGTGGCTTCCAGGGTACACTTCCGGCACTCGTGAATTTCTTCCTTAAAAGCGGTCAGGGACGCCGCCTGATCCTCTACCTCCTCGTGAGCCTGGAGCGGCTTATCGGGGGAAATGGGTTGATCCAGGATCAACTGGTCACCGAAAAGTGTCTGGTGACGTCGAAGGTAGCGAACAGCATGATCAACGGGTTGGGACATAATACCGGTTCAATTATCCGGGTTCTTCCGAAGCCTCCTCACTAGCCGGGTCGAAATAGCGCCAGCTGAGTCGGTCGTTCATGAAATCATCCATAGCCAGGACGGTGGACTTCTCCTCCTCTACATAAGCATCCTCATCAACGGGACTTATTATCTGGTAGTCTTCTTCGACATATTCATCCTCGAAGTCTACCCGTTCAGCTACCCGCCGGGAGTTGATCTGCCGGGCCCGGTGGCCGGCAACAACAACCGCCTCGAATATGTCCGGGGTATGACTGAGGATTTCCTGGAATGACAACGTCTCTACCTTCATTTCACCTCCATGATTATGTTTTCAACTGCGCTGACCGCGCGTTCAAGGTCATCATTGACCACGACGTAATCGTAATCTTTCTTGTAAGTCTGCTCTTCGGGCATACGCGCCAGCCGTTTCTCAATTACGGCCTGGCTTTCGGTCCCCCGGTCCTTCAAACGCTGGATCAGGGTATCCAGATCGGGCGGGTCGATAAAGATGGCGATGGCATCATCCGGGAATTGCCGCTTGATGTTGACGCCGCCTTTGACGTCCACCTCAAGCAGGAGGGCCTCTCCTTTGTCCAGGGTAGCCTCCAGGATGGAGCGCAGGGTACCGTACCGATGGCCATGCACCAGTTCCCACTCTACGAACTTACCATCGGCGATATACTTATCGAACTGTTCGTTGGAGATAAAGGTATAGTCGTTACCGTCGGTTTCGTCGAATCTTCGGGGGCGGGTAGTTGCGGAAACCGAGAAGCGCCAGTCAGGATGAGCCGCCAGGAGATGCTTGCAGATGGTTGTTTTTCCCACCCCCGAGGGCGCGCTTATGACCACGAGACAACCCCTACTCATAAGATATTCTGTACCTGTTCGCGAATTTTTTCCTGCTCATTTTTAATCCGTACCGCTGCATGGCTGATATCGATGTGGTCGGTCTTGGCTCCTATGGTATTCACTTCGCGACCCATTTCCTGAAGGAGAAATCCCAGTTGCTTGCCGGTATTATCTTCATCGTTTAGATAAGACCGAAACAGTTCCAGATGGCTCTTAATCCGGGTGCACTCTTCGGTGATGTCCCGTTTATCCGTCAGAATAGCCGCTTCCTGGAGCAGCCGTCCTTCGTCAACGGGTATGCTGTCCAACAGTTCCTGGATTCGGCTGCGATAGCGCTCCAGGTCTCCGGTACGGTGCTCTTCAGCCAGACGCTCAATAGTCTCCGTTTCCTCCTGCGCCAGGGCTAGGCGCATCATCAGGTCGGCAGCCAGATTGGCGCCCTCCGCCTGCCGCATTTCATGCACTCCTGCCAGGGCCTTTGTCAGGGTTTCCATCAACAGCTCCCGCAGCAGATCATCCCGGTTCACATCCTCGGCCTCAATGATATTATCTAAGGCGGTGTAGTGTGAAAGCGAAGGACCCTCCGGCAGTGCCAGCTCTTCCTGTATCTGCCTGAAAAGCTCATGATACTGCCGGAGCCGGGCACGGTTAAGCCTAATAGCAATGCCGGCTTCCACTTCGACGGAGACCACCGCTGTGAGATTGACCTTACCCCTGGTCAGGGCTTCCTGGGCCGCCTGACGCACCTGAATTTCCCATTTCTGCATCATCCTGGGCAGTCTCACGGTCAAGTCAAAGAACCGGCTGTTCAGGCACTGGATATCGATGGAGACGGTCACCCCATCACGGGTGACCTGGCTCTGGCCGAATCCTGTCATGCTTTTAACCACAATAACCGCCCAAATGCTGGGTCAGAAACTAATACGCTCAGCGTGAATAATCAATGAAACTGTGTTGATAAGCCGTTTAAATTTTAATAGATAGAGCCTATTGTCATCCAGCAGAGCCACCAGGGCAATATTTAAGATGGCATTACTCGGTCTCAAGGAATGTGCGCAGCGCCTCCAGGAACAGGTTGATGGAGAGCTGGTGTGTAGGCTCAAAAACTCCGGCCTGTGTATCCCCAATGTAAGCATAATCCAGGCTGAAGGGCCTGAATTTTAGCCCGGCTCCCAGGGTAAAGGGGTACAGGGTGGCGCTGCCGGCCCGCAGGCGCAGGTTGTCCGTAAGGGCCAGCTCAAAGCCCAGGGAGGCCATCACACTAACTGGCCCTAAGACAACCGGCCCTAGAGCAACCGGTCCCAGGTCCACGAACCGCTCCAGGCGCTGGCCGTCCAGGCGGCTGGTGAGCTCCCCCTCGATGGCGACCGTCCGCCGGATCAGGGGCAGGGTAAAAGCCCATCTCAGTCCCGTAGTCAGCCTGGGCGCCGTCGTTTCCCACCGCCCCGTACTCCAGTGCACCTGGGTTGTAGTGATATCCTGGAGCATCACGCCGAGCGAAATATTTCGTCCAAAAGTACGCCAGAGACCAAGATCAAACCCCATACCCAGGCCCAGTTCTCCTGCCAGCCATTGCCCCACCAGCTTTGCGCTGGCACCCCAGCACCAGCCGGTCTGGTTTCTCCGGGCCACGGACAGGAGGACCCCCCATTCCCGCTGGTTGAAGTAGCGGATGCTGTCAGCGATCAAGCGCTCATCAGCGTCCAGCTGCCCATCCCCGTCCCGGTCATCCAGGGCAAAGCGGGTATCGGGAATGTCATCCACCCCACGACGCACCAGGCCGACGTGAACCGCCAGATCAGAGGAACGACTAAAGCTCACCGCCACGAGATCGGCGCTTACCACACCACCGAACTGTTCCCGGTGAGCCAGCGTCAGGCTGGGCTGGTGGAGCTGTCCCACCAATGCCGGGTTGTAAAAGCCGGTAGCCGCTTCATGAGTGCTGCTTACGCCGGTGCCCCCCATGGCCACGCTTCGGGCATCACCGGGAAACTCGAACAGCTCCCCGGCGTATTTGGCCTGACCAGACAGGGAAAGGGGCAGTAGCAGTAGCAGTAGCAGTTTACCCGGCGTAGCTCTGACGAAGCCGGGTAGCAGTAGAAAGTGAAGGGCGAAGAGCGAGGAGCGAGGAGCGGAGGGCGAATCCAACCACCGGGAGGACAGGTCCACTGGAAAATTGTCCGCATGAATCCCCCTGAGATCACAACTCGTAACTCGAAACCAGGAACTAGAAACTCTTCGAGATAGTGACATCACAGGCCGTGCTTTTTCTTCAGTTTGTCCAACAGGTTCAACGCCTCAACAGGTGCCAGGGTATCGATGTCGATCTGTTCAAAGTCGGTGCGGAGCGCTTGTTCCCGGGCTTCAAACAGTTCGATCTGGGTTTTATCTTCTGGATGAACTTCGACCGTGGCGGGTCGCCGGTCCTGATCGGTGAGCGTGGCCAGAATCTCGCCGGCCCGCCTGATCACCTGTGGCGGTAGGCCGGCCATCTGCGCCACGTGAATACCGTAGCTCCGGTCAGATCCGCCGGGTACAATCTTACGCAGGAATACTACCTCCTGTCCATGCTCGCGAACCGCGACGTTGAAATTTTTTACCCTGGGCAGGGCATCGGCCAGCAATACCAGCTCGTGGAAGTGGGTGGCGAAAAGGGTTTTGGCGGCCATCTGAGGGTTCTGATGGATATACTCGGTCACCGCCCAGGCGATGGAGAGTCCATCGTAAGTGGAGGTGCCGCGGCCGATTTCATCCAACAGTACCAGGCTACGGGAAGTGGCGTTGTGCAGAATATTGGCCGTTTCCACCATCTCCACCAGGAAGGTGCTCTCCCCCCCGGCCAGGTTGTCACTGGCGCCTACCCGGGTAAAGACCCGGTCCACGATGCCGATGCGGGCCTTTTCCACCGGTACGAAAGAACCCATCTGGGCCAGCACCACCACCAGTCCCACCTGTCGAAGATACGTGCTTTTACCGGACATGTTCGGCCCGGTGATAATGTGGATCTGGCTGGTCTCAGGGTTCATCTCCAGGTCGTTGGGCGTGAACCGTTCCCCCAGCGGGAGCAGGGTTTCCACCACCGGATGGCGGGAGTCCTTCAGTACCAGAACAGGTTCATCCTCCAGCGCCGGCCGCGTGTAGCTGTTCCGCACCGCCACATCGGCCAGGCCGGCGGTAACATCCACCGTGGCCAGAATCCGGGCGTTACCCTGGATCTGTCGAGCCTGGGTCAGTATCTGTTTCTGCAGGTTCCTAAAAAGTTCCTTTTCCAGTGCCTCTATCTTTTCCTCCGCCGTCAGTACTTTCTCCTCGTATTCCTTCAGCTCCGGCGTGATGTACCGCTCGGCGTTTACCAGTGTCTGCTTGCGGATGTAATCTTCGGGGACCTTATCCTGGTGGGTTTTCGTGACTTCCAGGTAGTACCCGAACACGTTGTTGTAGCCGACTTTCAGGCTGGGAATACCGGTACGCTGCCGTTCTTTTTCCTGCAGGCTGGTAATCCACGATTTACCGCTCCGGGCCAGTTGTCGGAGTTCGTCCAGTTCGGTGTTATGGGCCTCGCGGATATAGCCCCCTTTGGCAATATTGATGGGTGGGTCCTCCACCAGCGCCCGACGGATGAGCTGGATCAATTCATCGGTATCGTGCAGGCGGTCAACGAGGCTGTTCAGAGCGGGGGGCTTTCGTTCCCTCACCCACTCGCCCGCCTGACTGATAATCTCCAGGCCCAAGGCCAGGTTGGCCGCGTCCCGGGGGGTAGCCCGTCCCGTGGCGATGCGCCCCAGGATGCGCTCCAGGTCACTGCTGCCCTGCAGCAGGTCTCGCAGGTCGTCCCGGAGCTGCCCGACATTGATCAGCTCCTCCACCCGGCACAGCCGCTCTTCAATGGCCTCCCGGTCCTGCAGGGGTATCCGGAGCCACTGTTTGAGCAGGCGGGAGCCGGGAGCGGTGCGGGTCCGGTCAATGATGCTGATAAGGGTGCCGTGAGTCCCCTGGGTGGCCAGGGACTGGAACAGCTCCAGGTTCCGGACGGTGAAGCTGTCCAGGCCCATATACTTTTCATCCTGGACGGCCCTCAGGGCGGAGATGTGCGGTTTGGGTCCCGGACTGTTCTGGTAAATATAGTGAATGATAGCCGCCGCGGCCGAGATACCCAGAGGGTACTCCTCTACGCCGAACCCTTTGAGCGAGGTGGTCCCAAAATGCTCCGTGAGTTCGTGGGTGGCGTTCTCAATGTCAGCGATCCAGTCCTGGTAGGGGGTAATGAGGGCCTCGACCGGTCCCAGCAGGGATTTCACATCTTC
>CAZQOY010000114.1:0-8201 GCA_964595095.1 uncultured bacterium
CGTCTCCACGCTGTCGGCGATGAGTTCCCGGCTGGGGAGGGAGTAGCGCATCCCCAGATGCCCCATGGCGATGCCGTCACACACGCCGATGGTATTGAATTCGAAGGGGACGCCGCCGGCCTCGCGTACCGAATCTTTCACAACCTTACCGAAATCCTGCAGGTGCACGTGGCCCGGGATCAGATCGGTATACGAGTTGGCGATACCGATGAACGGTTTCTGGAAGTCTTCCCGGCTGCGGATCGCGCCCGTGGCCTTTAAGAGGCTGCGGTGGGGAGCCCGCTCAAAACCGAGCTTAATAGTGTCCGAACGCATAATTGGTTCCTCGTTTAACAGTCCTGTTCGTGCCGCACCTTAACCGTAAACCCGGTCCCTGGGGCAGTTAATCCCGATCTCTTTTCTTTGGCTAGTTAGGAAGTTTTAATTCTGGTGCGATTGGGATTAACTGCCCGTATAACTAGCCTGCCAGAGCCAGGCTTACGGGTAGTACAATAATCCCAATAATTACAGCGACGATCTGAAGGTCGCCGATCGCCAGCAGCAACGCCCGCACGCTTTTGCTTTGTGAACCCAGGGGGCTCCAGTGGGAATGGTGATATGCAGGTTGCTTACTCACAATATGTAACGCCAGGTGATTTCACCTTTTGTCAGGGTCGATACTAAGGCAATCCTTCCGGTAATTGCAAGTACATTTTTTCGCTCCGTTGTTCCCTGGCATCGATCCATCCTTTCTATCCGCTATCGGCGCGGGGATGTTATTCTTTAGCCGATGGAGCCGGCTATTGGGCAGAAGGGGAGGGATGAGACTTTTGAACAGAGTTAAAGAACAAATGGTCAAGATTTTTTCGGCAAATCCAGGAATCGCAAGAGTGCTCTTTCTATTTCGCCCAAATAGAATACGTTCCTGTGACCGCGTACAGGCCGTTAATCACATACCTCCACTACCTATTATTTTTCCTTGACAATTGCAATTATCTATTGTAATATAATAAATTAGTAAATTGTAAAGTCAATGCAGCCGGTGAAAAGAATTCCTTCGCTTCTTTTACTGTCGATAATGCTGATGGCGGCTCCCAATTCCGGGTTCGCTCAGCAGTCTACAGGCAGGACAATTCCCGCCGAAGACGAGACCGCATTCCGCAAGAAGCCCCGGATCGCCGTCCTGCCCTTTCAAACCTCCAGTGCAAGGGTAAAGGAAATCGGCTTAGGCGAAGCAATCACCGCAATGGCGGTGACAGAGCTGCGCAACAATTCCAATTATGTGACCCTGGAGCGCAGCCAGATCCGCGCTGTCATCGACGAACAAGCCCTTGCCGAATTGGGCCTCACTAAAAGTGTGTCTGAAAAATTGATTGAAGTACTCGACGTTGAAATTGTTCTCCTGGGCGAGGTCGCATATTTAGGAGCAACTATCCACATCGACGCGAGGATGGTGGATATCCGCACTTCCCGAGTGGCGGTAACCGATTTCGTCCAGACGGATGCACTTGCTCGAGTTCGGGGTGCCACTAACAGGCTGGTGCAACAGATGCTGCTGGATTACCTGCGGCCATGGATGGGGAGCCTGGCGATCACTTCCGATCCCGCTGGAGCGGAAGTATATCTCGACGGCGAATATGTCGGCACCACTGCCCTGAGGAAACCCGTCCAGGTGGACAACCTCATCGAGGGCCGCTACAATGCCAAACTTATCGCCGGTGGATACGTTGACTGGCAGGGGGAAATTGTCGTCCTGCCAAAAATGTCACAGTCGTTCAATATTCCGCTGATTATGAAGCCGGGCTCCATGACGGTCAGTTCCGAGCCACCCGAAGCCGAGGTTTATCTAGACAACAACTTGGCCGGCAAGACACCACTTACGTTGAAGGAGGTGGCTGAGGGAGAACATGACCTGCGGATTGTCAAGGAGACGTACAAGGAATGGTCGCGGAAGGTGGTTGTACGCAGCTTCCAACCAACAGACGTCAAAGTTACCCTCGAAGTGCTCCCGGCCATGATAATAGTCCGGTCCGAGCCATCCGGGGCGGATGTCTACTTTATGGGAAGGAATAGAGGCACCACGCCGGTCACTTTGAGTAACCTCACACCAGGTGAAGTGGTACTCCGGCTCACCAAGACCAATTACGAGGAATGGGTCACCTCACTTCTGGTTGCTCCGGATGAAAGGCGGGAAATCGACGCTGCCCTTGTCCAGCAGGTGGGATTGCTCGGTGTCACCTCGATACCCGACAGCGCCGAGGTCTTCCTTACTATTGACGGGGGTGCCCGCGAACACATTGGCGTAACACCGATTTTCAATTACAAGACCACTGTTGGCACCTATCTGATTGAGGCGGAGAAAAAGGATTATTTCACGGCCTCATCCAAAGCCCTGGTGTTGCGGGGAAGATTGGAGGAAATATCGCAAGTACTGGAAGAGAAGCCCGGGCGAATCCTGGTTGAAACGATGCCCGAGAACGCCCAGGTATTTCTGAACGATTCATTCGCAGGCCGCACGCCAATGGTCATCAGCGAACTGAAACGGGGGACTTATTCCGTAAGGATGAATATCCCATATGCTTCAGTGCAACGCGAGTTGACAGTGCTGCCGGATACTGAGACACGGGTTTCCCACCGGTTTCAAAAACCGAGTTCTTATGTATGGACTGTCCTGTGTGTAAGTATCATGACTGCCTTATTGTACCTTAGCGCCGGGTAGTAATATGTCTTTCAAATCGATCCATACTACTTCCAGGTTCATCTTCTTCTTTGCAAAGGTCGCCTGCCTGCTTGTTTTTACTGGCAGCTGTCTCCTGGCCCAAGCAAGGCAATCTTTCTTCGGGACTACCGGACTTTCCTTCATTCCTACCGCGGAACTGCTTCCCCCGGGAACCTTCGGCGTGAGCTACTCTACCCGTCCCGCCACCAGAAGTGAAGTGGGTCTGGTGCCCTACTCGGTCAGGTTGGGTTTCTCCAACAAGGCCGGGAAATTGGAGGTAGCGTTCACGAATACCTGGCTATACGCGAGCACAAGCCTGGATACCCCGGCTAGCTTTGGGGTTAGCATGAAGAACACTACTATCCCCTTCGTACCTTCTTTGAAGTACCAGGTTGTCGCCATGGACCCGGCTACAAACAACACAGCGATGGCGTTTGGAATAACCGCACCGTATGGTGCGTTTTATACCTATGACAAGTATCTGAGCTTGCGGTTCTTGCACGTTACCTTACACACTGGAATCGCTTCCAAGTTGATCACCTACCATGCCTTTGCCGGCGCCACAATGTATTTCGGGAGCAAAGGTCCTAATTACAGACATTCCATTCCTTTCCGCCTCATTTTTGAGGGGAGCTGGGGAGGCTCACTAAAAAACCTCAAGGAGAAAGAAGAGTCCTTCTGGGCGGTTACATCCATCTACCAGTGGACCAAAACCCTTACGTTGGAGGCATTCGTACGAATCGATTCCGAATACGGCCCTCACGAGCGCGTAAAACAGATGGGAATAGGACTTGGCTACATCGGCGAACTAGGACTTGACTTCGTCGGACTTAGATAGATGAGGATTCCTAAGGTGATAGCATCCCCATTTTCGGGGCTTCGTCTCCCAAGAACGGGCAGGGCTGCTGCCTTTGGCTCAAGGTTAGCGTGTCTCTTTATACTGCTTGGAGCAATGGGAGGCTACCAGACTGCATCAGGCCAGGATGTGAATTATACACTTGACGACTACAAGACGTTCGGACGAAAAGCACCGATGACATTGGGCTCCTCGTTCAGTACCCTGGGCCATTTCAGTCCGCTTGGAAATCCGGCAGACCTCGCCTTCGTAACGGATAACCGAATTGCCTTCGGCTATTCGGCATCCGGCCAAGGCGTTGGCAACTATTTGAATTTCGTGGCGCCAAACTTCAGCATCTCCGGCGCGGCTCAGGACTGTGAGAATGATAGTGGGTATACTCACACAAAGAAGCTCCTGCAGTTCTCGTTCGGCTTTGCCATCGGTGACCCCGCACCGCCTGAGAGCTGGGCCCTCGCGTTTGGGTTAGCACTAAATCCCAAATCCGATGCCGTGGAGAAGTCCTTCGGCTCCGACACGTCCGAAGCCCTCGCAGTCAATATCGGCGCAGTCTTCAAGATTGGGCGGTCCAAAATTGAGCTGAATATACTCGACATACTACCCAGCGATACAACCTACCCGATGAGATTTATACTCGGCTACCGGACCGTCACCAGGTTTGGCATGCGACTGGCCGTCCAGGGAATGCCGGGCACCGGATATGGGGCCTCCGACGAGTCGATCCTCGGCCTTAAAATGGGACTCGCCCAGTCATTCTTCAATGCCCGTCTCGATACACGGTTGCAGTTGGTGTCTTTCTTCGACAGTGATCTGAATGCCACCATGCAGAGTATTACCGGCGGTGTGGGCTTCCGGCTGAAACCGACAATAGTACGCGGTGTCCTTGCAGCCGTGCTGGACACGGAGTTCAGCTATACCCTGAGTTTCCTGGCCGTGCCGAACATCATCGGAACCCACATGTTCGCGGTTGTCAAGTACTTC
Source organism: uncultured bacterium (assembly GCA_964595095.1). Lineage (GTDB taxonomy): Bacteria > Fidelibacterota > Marinisomatia > SCGC-AAA003-L08 > TS1B11. Next base: position 4,536 of record CAZQOY010000114.1, read on the forward strand.
TAACCGCCCAGGGTTCTCATACCCGTGTTTTTTCTCTGTAAAAGCGACTTGTATTAACAAGAGATGTTGCTCCGGGCTTTCTCTTGCCCCTTCCCGCGTTTTAGCGTATCATCCAGTCAAAGGAAACAAATCATGCTAAGAATCCTCGTTTTATTGCTTGTGATTGCCACTCCCCTGTTGTCTCAAGACCTGCTGGTTGATTCCATAGACCGGGAATTCGCAGGCACACTGATTGAGATTACTGATACCGACATAATTTTTCAGATAGAAGGCGAAACTGAACCGGTTCAATATCCTTTTTGGGCAGTGAAGCGAGTGACATTAGCAAATGGGCGTTTGGCCTTCGAGGACGGTAAGACATATGTGGCAAAACCTACGTTGCCGGTGAAGGCCAGGCCCGCTGAGCCGATGCCTACGGTGCCAGAGCCCGAGGAGCCACTACCCGTAGAAGCTGAGCCGGAAGCGCCAGCGCAACCACGTTTTGACCCGGAGACCGGGGAGCTGTTCCCGCCAGAGCCGGCTGAAACTGAGGCCGCTGCTGAGGGCGGACCTCCGCTATTTACCGAGGCCACTCTCATGACTATGGCACGGAACAACGCAAAGACGAACCACAACGCCGCGGCCATGGTGCTGGGTGGCGGGCTACTTGGCTGTGGCGGGATGTTCCTTGGTTCTATGGTAGGGGCGATTATTGCTGACGGTCTAGGCTCCTTAATAGGGATGGCTGCAGGTGTTGTTGGTGTAGCTGAGGTGCTCGCAAGTTCTGCTCCAGCCGTCATTCCCATTCCGGAGGAGTTAGAATTGGCGGACTCCCAGCTGCATGAAAAATATCGCCGGCTTTATCTGTCTGAAACCAGAACATTGATAAGGCGGAGTGTTTATGTCGGGATGGCCGGTTGCGCTGCGGCAGCATATGGAGGTCTTTTATTCTTAGGCATTATGCTCTAGTGTTGAATAGCCAGGACATTTCAGGATAACCTTCTGATGTTGCTTTTCTGGCAGGACCAGATGAAGCATAGGAACCACCTGCCTCCGGCCTTGCTGTTACGGCTCTTGCCGGTGGTGCTGATGCTTGCCGTTGGCCTTATGGGGCAGCAGGCTCCGGCTGTGGGCTTGCTCCGTAATGAGGACATCCCCCTGGCAAGGAAAGTTCTCATTGCGCCCATCGCCCTTTTCCAGCAGGTCTCCTATGCTACCCCGCTCCTTGACTGCCCGTTTGAGCCCAGCTGCTCGCAATACATGGCCGAAGCTGTGGTCAGGCACGGAACCCTGCCGGGTGTGATTCTCGGGGCTGATCGTCTGGTCCGGTGCAATCCCTGGGCTTTTCACTACCACCTTCGTGATCATCCCGAGCCTTTCCACATCGATGGCCGGCTGCTGGACCCGGTCCCGCAGGAAAGGAAGCCCTGGGAGTTGAAAAAAGCCGGGGTACTGGCAATCATTCCCGGCCTGGGACGCGCCCGGGCCAGCCGTCCCGGGGATGGAATTGTCAGCTTCCTCATGGTCGCTTCTCTCGCAGCGTCGGCCTACAGACTGCACCTGGATGGGAAGCAAATCAGGGCGGGATTTATGGGGACATTATCTATTATATTCTGGCTGGCGGACATTCGTAGCGCCGCCACGGACGCCGAGGGCAATACCTCCGAGTTTTCGCCTGAATAGACAATCTAAATTGTGATAGGTTTGGCCCGGTTGCCGAATGACTGTAATGTAGCAGAACATATGTTACAGGGACTCTTATTCCTTTTTTAACGCCGATCATGAAACCGCTTCAGCGGTCTTGTAACCCGCTGATTATTTCGGGGGATATACTGGCAAACAGTGCCTTGGAAAAAAGGAAGGTATGGCTTAGTTTTAGGTGTTGAATATCCAGCAAATTCCAAAGGTGTGCGGGAGACAAATCAATCATGAGTGAAATAACCAGGCGGCGGTTTCTTGAAAAATCATTGCTCGGAGCAGGTGCGCTGGTCACGACGCCGGTCTGGGCGCGTGGTCCCGCTGCGGGGGTGAAACCACCGGCTGCTGGTAAAGCCAGCGACCGGGTGGAGTTGGGAACCACCGGGATCATTGCGTCCCGCCTCGCGATGGGGACCGGTATGCGGGGCTGGAAGCGGTCGTCGGATCAAACCAAGCTAGGCCAGAAGGCGTTTTCCGAGCTTCTGCACCGCGGTATCGATCAGGGGCTCAATTTTTTCGACATGGCCGACTTCTACGGCTCCCATCCGTTTGTGAGAAAAGCGCTGGCGGGAATCCCGCGGGAAAGGTACGTCCTGCTCAGCAAGATATGGCCCCGTAAGCAGGATTGGCACCAGCCATCGGGTGGAGCGATTCGGGAAGTCAACCGCTTTCGCAGCGAACTCGGCGTGGACGTGCTCGACGTCTGTCTTATCCATTGCGTCCAGAACTCGAAGTGGCCGGAAGAGTACCAGAGAATACGGGACGAGCTTTCCGAACTGAAACAGAAAAAGGTGATTCGCGCGGTGGGTTGTTCATGCCACAGTTATGGTGCCCTGAAGGCGGCCGCCGAGCACCCCTGGGTGGACGTCATTTTCGCCCGCATCAACCACGCGGGGGCCAAGATGGATGGCAGCCCGGAAGAAATCGCCAGGATACTGCTGAAGGCGCGGGAAAACGGCAAGGCGGTAGTCGGGATGAAGATCTTCGGCGAAGGGACCCTCGTCAAGCCCGAGGAGAAAGACGCGTCGCTCAAATTCGTTCTGGGCAACGACCTGGTTGACGCTATGACCATCGGAATGCTCAGCAGGGAAGAAGTCGATGACAGCGTGGCGAGGATCAACCAGGCGTTGGCTACCTGATCGCGTCCGCATATGCGTGCCATCCCGGTATTAGATTTCCCAACAGAAAAATAGAGGTAATAAATGCTTCGAACACTGCCAGGAATATCGAAAGGCGTTCTGGTGCTGCTTATCATCGGCTCGTGTGTGCCCGGGGGGAGCGGGTTTACCGGCGCGGACAATGAAGTGAAACTCATTACATTGGATCCGGGTCATTTTCATGCGGCCCTGGTGCAGAAAACCATGTACAGTCAGGTGGACCCGGTAGTGCGCGTCTATGCGCCGGAAGGCCCGGACGCGGAGGATCATCTTGGGCGGGTTGAGCGATTTAATACCAGGGCGGAGAACCCTACCCGCTGGGAGGAACGGGTCTATCTGGGCGCTGATTATCTCCGGAAAATGGTGGATGATAAGCCGGGCAATGTGCTGGTTACCGCCGGCAATAACCGGAAGAAGACCGAGTACATCAAAGCTGCGGTGGATGCCGGGATTAACGTTCTGGCCGACAAACCCATGTGCGTCGACGCCAGGGGTTTTGCCCTGCTCAAGGAGGCCTTCGCCTCCGCGGAAGAACACGGCGTTCTGCTCTACGATATCATGACCGAGCGCTCCGAGATCAACACCATCCTCCAGAAGAAGCTGTCGCTCATGCCGGCCGTCTTTGGCAGGTTGGAGCAGGGAAGCGTGGACGAGCCGGCTGTAACCAAGGAGAGCGTGCATCACTTCTTCAAGTACGTGTCGGGGGATCCCATTAAGCGGCCGGCCTGGTATTTCGAGGTGACCCAGCAGGGCGAGGGGCTGGTGGATGTAACCACGCACCTGATTGACCTGGTCCAGTGGGAATGTTTCCCCGAACAAAGCCTCGATTACC
>CAZQOY010000115.1:0-8177 GCA_964595095.1 uncultured bacterium
CACTATCGTCTTTCTTTATCAGATAGCGCTCCACCCAGGTGCGAAAGTAAAACGGTTCTTTGGGAACATTATTTTCCTTTCAATCTGCGCGTGGCACGCCGCACACTCTTTTAGCACTTCCGGCGGTTTGGGATCGTGAGGGTCGTGGCATTTAAAGCAAGGATCCAGGGGATTATGGGCGATAGGAAATATCTGGGGAAAACCTGTCGGTCTCGAAAGGTTGTACGCATGACATTGCGGGCAGAAGTCCCTCTCCCTGGGCGCTGTGGGTAATATTTCGGGATCTTCCGTTCTTTTTAAAAATAGATGGGACACATGTACCCTACGATGAAATTGTAACATATGTCCTGCTATTCAACATTTAGTCCGTTGGGATCTACTTTGCTATGACGGGGTACAGGTTTTGGCTGCCTGGCCAGCAGACTTGGGGGGTTGCTTGGCATGTGCATTATTTTGCTTGATAAAATCAATGATTTGTGTTTCATTTAAAATTTCTTTATATTTAAGTTTGGCGTACAGAGCCTAGTTAAGCTGAATCCTCAGACAGACAGTGGTCTGAACTGTCACAAAAGGAGAAGAACTAATGAAGAATAAACGAATCAGCCGACGGGAGTTTATCCACGATAGTGCGGTAGCAGCAGCCGGTGTGGCAGTGGGTCTTAGCGCCATGGGCAGCAAAAGCCTCCGTGCCGCCGCTGCTCCGCCGGTCGATACATCCAAGATTCTCAATTATAATGAGAATATGCGCTATCGCCGGCTGGGCAAGACCGATCTCATGGTCTCGGCTTGTTCTATGGGCGGGCACATGAAGCGCTTCGACGTGATGAATCAGGACCTCGACGAGAACCGCTACGAAGTCATCAGCCGCTGTATCGACGTGGGCATCAATTACATCGACGCGTGCTGGGATGGCGAGGTGATCCGGGATGCCAAGGCCCTGAAGGGGCGCCGCGACAAGATGTACCTGTCCCTTTCCCATGGTGCCAAAGAGCCGCGGCAGCCGGAATACCGCACCGCCAAGAAGCTGCTGGAAAGCCTCGACGAGCTCCTGATGCTGTCAAAGCAGGAGTACACCGATTTGTGGCGCATCACCCTGCATGAGCCGGGCGGCAGGCATTCGTTCAACACGTGCAATGAAGCTTGTCTGGCCCTGGAGATGGCCAAGCAGCAGGGCAAGGCCCGCTTCGGCGGCTTCTCCACGCACGATCACCGCTTTATGACGATGATGATCAGGACCTTTCCCCAGATTGATGTTCTTTGCTTTCCCTACTTTGCCAAGAGCAAGGCGTTGAGAAAAGACAGCCTCCTCGATGCGCTTGAGGAATACGACGTGGGTGCCTTCGGCATCAAGCCGTTTTCGAGCAACTTTCTGTTTAAGGGCACCAGCGCACCCGACGATCCTAATGCTGAAGAAGACGATCGCCGCGCGCGCATGGCTATCCGGTACGTCCTGGCCTCCACCCCGCGTGTCATACCCATCCCGGGTCTGATCAACATCCACCAGGTGGATAACGTGGTCAAGGCCGTGATGGAGCGCACAGAGCTCGACCTGGCAGAGCATAGAGAGTTGGACAAAGCCGCTGACGAAATGATGGCCAATCTGTCGCCGGAGTACCAGTGGCTGAAGGACTGGGAATACGTGTAGCAAATCCCGGGCCGATAATGAACGGTTCGCTGGAGGGGAAGTCGACAATTCTCTTCTACCCGACTTGATGAGATATTTGAAATACTGCGTGGGTACTTAGGCTGGTAGTAGTGGCGGCTGCGGTGGCCATCGCCCGGCCCATCTCATATGAAAATGGAAGTAGGCGAGCTCAGGTCACCGCGTATTTCTCATTGATGCTTTTTCATTTCGAAAGGAGAAAAAAATGAAACCAGAAAAACGATTAATTCCCTTGGGCGGTGGTATTTTACTTTTAGCGCTCGTCGTGCTGATTGCCGGTAACTCCTGTGCCTCACGACCAGCTGGTGGCGCCGATGTTGCCGGCAAGGTGTATTATGTGTCGACAAGTGGAAACGACGAGAATCCAGGAACTGGCAGGCGAAGCGCTTTCCTGACGCTCCAGAAGGCTGCAGACGTAATGGTGGCCGGCGATACGTGCTTCGTGAGCGGGGAGATATACCGCGAAACGGTGAAACTGAAGCACTCGGGCACTAGAGCTAAGCCGATCGTTTTCGCCGCAGCGCCGGGGAGAGGAACGGTAATCCTCAGCGGAACAGATCTCATTACCCGTTGGGGCGTTCACTGGGGGGATCCCATGGAGAAGACCTTCAGGGGAAGAACAGGGAAAAACGTGTACACCCAATTGTATGTTGAAGACGAGCTGATGACAGCGGCAGGATCATTGGAAGCGGTGGACGGTCCCGGCAAGTGGTTCATGGGAGACCAAGCGGTTTATCTGTGGCCACCTGAGAGACCGACACCTGATGGATTGTCAGCCCCTTATGGCAATCCCACCGAATACTATAATGTTGAAGGGAAAGTGCGTGATTATATATTTGATGTCAGCGATGTTAACAACGTGGTGCTGAGCGGCTTTAACTTTTTTGCCACGACCGGTACGTCTGATGACGGAAAGAGAACCATCAAACTGGTAAACTGATCATATGCAAGAGTCCCCTGGGAGAGAATCCTGAGTGGATATAAAGCATGTGTTAAAATTGTCAAGAAAGGAAATAATCTATGAATAAGGGCAAGCTTTCACGAAGCGCTTTCATCCGCACCACCTCTCTGGCAACCGTGGGTACCATCGCTGGCGCCCGTGCATTGGCGGGCAAGGATTTACCCTCCGCCAAGGCCGCCCCGCCGGTCGACACCTCCAAGATTCTCAACTACAACGAGAATATGGAGTATCGCCGGCAAGGCAAGACCGATCTCATGGTCTCAGCCGTTTGCCTGGGTGGACATACGAGGAGCAGACAGAAAGAGCGTACTGAAATCGTCAGCCGCGCCATCGACCTGGGGATCAACTACATCGACGCGTGCTGGGATGGCGAGGTGATCAGGGATGCCAAGGCCCTGGAGGGGCGCCGCGACAAGATGTACCTGGCCCTTTCCCATGGTGCCAAGGAGCCGCGGCAGCCGGAATACCGCACCGCCAAGAAGCTGCTGCAAAGCCTCGACGAGCTCCTGATGCTGTCAAAACAGGAGTACACCGATTTGTGGCGCATCACCATGCTGGAGCCGGGCGGCAGGCATTCGTTCAACACCTCCTGTGAAGTTGCTCTGGCGCTGGAGACGGCCAAGAAGCAGGGCAAGGCCCGGTTCGGGGGCTTCTCGGTGCACGACCGCCGCTGGATCCAGTTCATGATCGAATACTTCCCCCAGATTGACGTGGTCTGCTTTCCTTTCACCACCATGAGCAAGGCTGCTCCGAAAGACAGCCTCTTCGAAGCTCTCAAGAAGCAGGATGTGGGCGCATTCGGCATCAAGCCTTTTGCGGGCGCCTCGCTGTTCAAAGGTGATGCGGAAGAAGACAACCGCCGTGCGCGTCTGGCAATCCGGTTCATTCTGCACAGCAATACCGTAATACCCATTCCCGGCGTGAACGCTATCAGTCATGTCGATAACGTGGCGAAGGCCGTGATGGAACGCCGCGAACTTGATCTGTCAGAGCGCAGTGAGCTGGAGGACGCCACTAAAGAGGCGTGGGCCAATCTGCCGCCGAACTACCAGTGGCTGAAAGACTGGGAATACGTATAGAAAATCCCCGGCCGATAACGAAATAGAGGAGTTCTCTTTCGTCAAACACCGGCGGGTTCAACGGCTGATTAGAGATAAGAACCTGAATCCATCCGGGAAGGGCAAGATGAATCGACGCAGCTTTCTGAGACGCCTTTCTTTCGGGATGGCCGGATTTGCCTACGCCGGATGCGCAACGCTCGGCTTTCAAACTGGTGGCAAACGGCCGAATGTGTTGTTCATAGCGATTGACGACATGAACGACTGGACAACCCTTTTTGACCCGGAAAACCCGATCAAAACCCCCAACCTCGAACGCCTGGCCAAACGCGGAATGTTCTTCACTCGGGCATACTGTGCCGCTCCGGCCTGTTGCCCATCCCGCGCCGCGGTGATGACTGGACTGAGGCCCACAACCAGCGGTGTATACCGCAACAGGGACCCCTGGGCCCAAAAGGTCCCCAACGCCGTCACTCTCTCCCGGTATTTCATGCTTCACGGATACCAAACCCGCGGAGCAGGCAAGATCTTCCACCATGGAAAGACCGGTGCGGACATTCCCGGCAAGCCCTCCTTCCAGGAATTCTTCCCCATGATCAGAGCCCGCAAAACCGGCCCGAATTACAACGGATTCACCGAAGGCCCACTGAATGAAACCGAGTATGATTGGGGCGAGCATACCGAGAAAATGATCGATCTCGACACGGTGGAGTGGTGCGAACAGATAATGGATCGAAATGAAGCCGGCCCCCTCTTCCTGGCCGCCGGTATTTTCAAGCCACACTTGCCCTTCTACGCCCCACCCGCCACTTTCAAGCGTTATCCGTTTGAAGGGACCGAATTGCCGCCGATGAAAGAGAACGATCTTGATGATGTCCCGCCAATAGGCGTGAAGAAAGCGCACACCGAGTTTTTTGTCTACAGTAGTACGACGTCTCAGCCAGAGAAAAGCCCTGGCAGTCTCAAACGAATGGTGCAGTGTTACCAGGCATCCGCCAATTTTGCCGACCAGATGGTGGGGCGGCTGTTGGAAAAGCTCGACGCAACAGGCCAGGCAGAGAATACGATCATCGTGCTATGGGCCGACCACGGCTATCACCTTGGCGACAAGGAATCATGCGTGAAGTTTACCCTCTGGGAGAAGGCCAACCGGGTGCCGTTCATTATCGTTGCACCCGGCGTCACCCCTCCCGGCAGCCGCTGTGATAGACCGGTCGGGCTGATTGACATCTACCCTACCCTCATCGAACTCGCCGGCCTCCCTCCGAAAAAGGACCTCGACGGCAAGAGCCTCGTTCCGTTGCTCAAAGATCCTACGCAGAAATGGCAGCCGGCGCTGATGACCATGGGAAGAGGCAACCACGCCGTACGATCCGATCGCTGGCGATACATACGCTACAGTGACGGCACGGAAGAACTCTACGACCATTCCACAGATCCCTGGGAATGGAAGAACCTCGCGGCAGAATCCGAATATGCCGATATCATTCACCAGCACAGAAAGTGGCTGCCGACAAAAGAGCGGTGAATGCCGATTAAGAACTCCGAATACGAGGACTCTCGTTTGAAGGCTTAAACTACAGCTAAACCATAGAAAGGGAAAAACCGTGATCAAAAGCATAGCTAAAGGAAACAACCTGCGCAAGATGAAACAAGCAATGACACTCTGGACGTTGCTGCTCGCAGGGTTGATCTGCATCTGGGGCTGCCAGGCGCAGCCTGAAGATCGGGTCGTTTATAAAGGATCCGACGGCCCGGGCAAGGGCAAGCACATCGTCCTTCTAGCGGCTGATGATGAGTACCGCTCGGAAGAATCGGTACCGCAGCTTGCAAAGATCCTGGCTGAGCGTCACGGCTTTAAATGTACGGTTCTTTTTCCAATCAATAAAGAGACGGGCGAGATTGATCCCCCCACACGTGATAATATCCCTGGCTTAGAAACACTGAAGAAAGCCGACCTGATGCTGATTTTCGCCCGTTCCCGCACCCTGCCCGCGGAGCAGATGGATCTGATCCTTGAATACATCAACTCCGGCAAGCCGATCATAGGGATGAGATGTGCAACTCACGCTTTTAGATATGCGAAAGACAATCCCTATGCGAGATGGGGCCGCGGCACCGAAGAATACCCGGGTGGATTCGGGCGTCAGGTTTTGGGTGAGACCTGGGCCGGCCATTATGGAGAGCACCAGGTGGAGAGCACACGGGGCCTCATCGCTGAAGGCATGGAAAACCATCCCATTGTCAAAGGCTGTGAAGATATCTGGGGACCCTCTGATGTTTATGGCATCTCAGACGCCGGATTGCACGGTGACTGCACGCCACTGGTCATGGGACAGTGCCTTAAGGGCATGAACCCGAATGATGAACCGAACCCGGAAAAGAAGCTGGTGCCTATAGCCTGGACCAAGACTTATACCGGTACCCAGGGAAAAGCTGCTCGGGTTTTCACAACCACTATGGGGCATGGTTATGACCTGAAGAGCGAAGGGTTCCGCCGTCTGCTGGTTAACGCCTGCTACTGGAGTGTGGGAATGGAAGATAAGATTCCTGCCAGAGCCAATGTTGATATTGTTGGCGTGTACGATCCTTTGGATATTGGTGTTAAAGAGCATAGAAAAGGCGTGAAACCCGCCGACCTCAGGCTCTGATAGATAGGCCGCTTACCGGTATCATAGCAGAGTCCCAGGTGAATCAACCCTCTTGTGAGGTGTTGAGACTGGCTTTTGGGTCCACTCAGGGCTCTATGAATTAGCTCCCCTCAGCAATGATCGCCAGCCTCTCATGGCGGGTCAGTCAGGGGAACTTATCCTGGCGGTGAGGAAAGTGGAGACTTGTAGGTAGTCGCAGAAAGGAGGATCGACTCAAACAGAAGGGGAAAAATCCCGCGTCTTTCTGTCATACTTGAATACCCTGGAAACTTCTAACACGTGCCCTGGCAGCATGGCGAGGGCACGTTCATTTTCGGTGCGGGACGAGAATGTCTCATCGGTCTAATCAGTCGCCGCGCGAAATCAATACCCCGCTCAGATCGGTTTAGCGAAGCCCTTGGTGAAATCCCTATTTTCTGTCAGAAAAGGGTTGATGATGACGTAGCACGAATATTATATTCGTGGCATGAAACAGGATGAGCTGGTCCGATTTGGGACCTCAATGGAAGGCACCCTCCTGGATGCCTTCGATGAACTTATCGCGGTCAAAGGATACAGCAATCGTTCGGAAGCGATTCGAGACCTCATCCGTGATCAACTGATCACAGAAACAGTCCAGGATGCGGATGCCATCGTGGTGGGCATCCTGTTCTATGTGTACGACCACCATATCCGAGAACTGGAGAGCAATCTTACCGGTTTCCAGCACAACTTTTACCACAGCATCATTTCATCCACACATATCCATCTGGATCATGATCATTGCCTGGAACTGACTATCATCAAGGATAGGGCCGGAAAGATCCAGGAGATGGCCGAACACATTTTGAGCATGAAAGGTGTACGCTACGGGAAGCTCATGCTTACGTCGGTGGACGCTTTACACGAGTAGATCAGCAAAAGCAGGGGGAATCTTGTCACCTCTTGCCTCGATTTTCATTTGAAGGGGAAATTACATGAAACATAATATAATCAGGGTTATATTCGGTTTTATTATATTCTCCACCACCCTTGTATTCGGTCAGTCGAGAATATCAGGCCGAATTGTCGACGCAGAAACGAATCAGCCCTTAGCGAATGCTAATGTAGTCCTGGAAGGAGCCGAAACGGGTACCAATTCCGATATGAACGGTAACTACCTGATTACCGGCATTGCAGCCGGGGAGTATAAATTGATTGTATCCTATATCGGTTACAATGAAGAGGTTAAGGCCTTATCTATTGGCCGGAATCAAAGCCTGGAAATTGACTTTAATATGCAACCGACCGTTTTGGAGAGTGAGATGGTTGTAGTGACCGGCACCCGGGTTGAAGTTGCCCGGAAAAATGTTCCGCTAACCATATCCGTCATCTCTGAAGATGAAATCCGACAGAGCAGTGAGACGGCCCTACTGCCGGTTCTCAGCGAAAGAGTTCCCGGTGTTTTCGTAACCGAGCGGGGCGTGACGGGTTTTGGTGTGGCCGACGGGGCGGCGGGAAATATCACTGTTCGCGGTGTGGGCGGCAATCCCAACACGCAGGTGTTGGTGCTGATCGACGGCTCGCCGCAGTTCATGGGGATATTCGGACACCCCCTACCCGATGCGTATGTTGCTTCCGATGTGGAAAGAATAGAAGTTATTCGCGGGCCGGCATCCATACTTTACGGAACCAGCGCAATGGGGGGTGTGGTTAATATCATCACCAAGAAACAAAAAACCGATGGTTTGACGATGAACGGTCGGATGATTCTCGGTTCATATAATACGCAAAAGTATACCGGCAGCGGCGGCTACAAATTAAATAATCTAAATCAGTAGTGTCCGGTAAAAAATAAGAATTGGTCTGGAACTCCTTGGTTTAAG
>CAZQOY010000116.1:0-8098 GCA_964595095.1 uncultured bacterium
TGCCGGGATTTGCGTGCCGGACAAACAGGATACCCGGAGGCAAGCGCCCCAATATCATCTACATCATGGCCGACGACCTGGGCTATGGCGATCTGGGCTGCTACGGCCAGCAGCGCATCAGGACGCCTAACCTCAACCGGCTGGCCGCCGAAGGCATCCGGCTGACCGACCACTACGCCGGCAGCACGGTGTGCGCGCCGTCGCGCTGCTGGCTGATGACCGGCCGGCACACGGGACACACCGTTGTCCGGGGCAACCGGGAAGTCAGGCCTATGGGGCAGTACCCGCTGCCCACCGACACTCCGACTGTCGCCCGGCTCCTGCAACAAGCCGGCTACGCCACGGCCCTGATCGGCAAGTGGGGTCTGGGCGGACCGGGCTCAACGGGCATCCCGAACCGGCAGGGGTTCGACTATTTCTACGGCTACCTGTGCCAGCGGCACGCTCACAACTACTACCCCGAGTTCCTGTTTGAAAACGAGGAGCGGGTCCCTCTGCCGGGTAACAGGGTGGCCGAGCCGCGTCCCGATGGGGCGGGCTTCGCCGTCGAGCGGGCCCGGTATTCCCACGACCTGCTGGCCCGGGAGGCCCTGGCGTTCGTTGAGCGCAACCGGGACAAGCCCTTCTTCCTGTACCTGGCCCTCACCATCCCCCACGCCAACAACGAAGGCGGCCGGAAAGGTATGGAAGTACCGTCCAGCGAACCATACGCGAACGAGGATTGGCCCGAGCCGCAGAAAGGTCATGCCGCCATGATTACCCGGATGGACCGTGACATCGGCAGGCTGCTGGCCAGAATCAAGGAACTGGGGCTGGACGAAGAGACGCTGGTGATATTCACCAGTGACAACGGCCCGCATCGCGAGGGCGGCAACGACCCGGGCTTCAACGACAGCAACGGTCCGTTGAGGGGCATCAAGCGCGACCTGTATGAAGGAGGCATCCGCGTGCCACTGATCGCCCGCTGGCCCGGCAGGATAAGGCCGGGGAGCCACAGCGATCACCCCTCGGCTTTCTGGGATTTTCTGCCGACCGCATGCGAGATCACGGGGGTCAGGCCTCCCGCCGGGATAGATGGCCTATCCTACCTGCCCGCACTGCTCGGCGGGGAACAGAAAGAACACGAGTTTCTATACTGGGAGTTCAAGTCCATACAGGCGGTGCGCCTGGGTGACTGGAAAGGCCTCCGCTTTGGCACGAAAGGCAAGCTGGAGCTGTATAACCTGAGAGATGACATCGGTGAAAATAATGATATCGCCGGGCAGCATCCGGATATTGTGGCAAAGATCGAGACCTGTCTCAGAAAGGCACATATTGATTCGGAAATATGGCCCGTATTAGAGACAGTTGGATGAACGCAGCCGCTGGGTCGCAGCCCAAACGGATGGGGAATAGATCAGAGCCGCTTGCCTCCACAGCAGGGGCGGTTTAACTTCCTTCGCATTTTGGGTCATTGTTAATGCTGCTGAGCGGGTTGGTCTTTCACTACAAGATAATACGTAATTTTTTATATTAAATTCAGCAGGAGCTTTTTCTGAATCAATCGACCTTTGAAAATTCTTAATATATAGGACTAACGATCAATAACCGGCACAGGTAAAATAAATGGAGGCTGACAAATGGCTAGACCAGTGACACTATTCACAGGGCAGTGGGCGGATTTGCCGTTGAAGGAGCTGGCGCGGAAAGCGGCCGACTGGGGCTTTGAGGGTCTGGAACTTGCTTGCTGGGGCGATCACATGGATGTGAGCCAGGCTGCATCCGATGAAAAGTATTGCCGTAAGCAATTGGATATCTTGGAAAAGAATAACCTTAAGGTTTTCGCTATCAGTAATCACCTGGCGGGGCAGCTGGTCTGCGATCCGAACGGCGACAGCCGTTCCGACGGGTTCGCCCCGGACGACTGCGCCGGGGATGCGGAAAAGAAACGCCAGTGGGCCGTAGCGGCCATGAAGGACACCGCCCGAGCGGCCAGGAACCTGGGCCTGAAGGTGGTCAACGGCTTTACCGGCTCCTCCATCTGGCATATGCTATACGGCTTCCCGCCGGTATCCGAAGAGACGATCGAGGAGGGGTTTGCCTATTTCGCAGAAATGTGGCATCCGATACTGGACGTGTTCGACGAGTGCGGCGTGAAATTCGCCCTGGAGGTGCACCCCACGGAAATCGCCTTTGACATTGTCACGGCCAAGCGGGCCCTGGAGGCCATCGGCCATCGCGAGGCCTTTGGCTTTAACTTCGATCCCTGCCACCTGCAATGGCAAATGATGGACCCTACCCTGTTCGTTCATGAATTCTCCGATCGTATCTTTCACGTCCACATAAAGGATGCGGCCTTGCAGCTGAACGGCTACCGGGGCATTCTGGGCTCCCACCTGAACTTCGGCGAGGCCGATCGGGGCTGGGACTTCCGCTCGCCGGGACACGGCGACGTGAACTTCGAAGAAGTGATCCGCGCCCTGAACCACATCGGCTACACCGGTCCATTATCCGTAGAGTGGGAAGACAACGGCATGGAGCGCGAATGGGGCGTCAAAGATGCCCTGGAGTTTGTCCGGAGCATCAACTTCGCGCCTTCGACGGTTGCTTTTGACGCCGCCTTTGAACGTGAGTAGAGCGAAAAAGGATTAAGTTTTCATGTGAATGTATCCGTGATGCGTAAGGGAAATATCAGCCGTCGTCAATTTCTTAAAAGGGCAGCAGGGGTCACGGCCGGTGCAATGGCATTTCCCTATATTGTTCCATCATCGGTATTGGGAAAGGCCGGCGGTGTGGCACCGAGCAACCGGGTCGGAACTGTCAGTGTAATACATTAATCACTGAACGTAGGGGGTAAATCCATGTTAAAGACACGAACCATCACCCGTCGAAAATTTCTCAAGCGAGCCACAGCTGCCGCCGCAGGAGTGGCAGGACTTCCGTATCTGATTCCCTCTTCAGCGCTGGGCAAGGCCGGCAGCGTTGCTCCGAGCAACCGGGTCGTGGTCGGCGTTATCGGGACCGGCGGCATGGGCATGGGTGATATACGCGGCTTTCTGAATAAAGAGGAGGTTCAGCTTGTCGCTGTCTGTGATGTTGATACTGATCACCGCAACCAGGCGCGAGATATAGTCAACGAGAAGTATGGCAACCGTGACTGCGCCACCTACAACGATTTCCGCGACGTAATCGGGCGCAGCGATATTGATGCGGTTCTGCTGGCGGTGCCAGACCAGTGGCACGCTATTACCGCGATTATGGCAGCCCGGGCCGGCAAGGACATCCACGCCCAGAAGCCCCTGGCCTACAATATCGCCGAGGGTCGGGCCATTGTTGATGCCGTCAATCGATACGGCGTGGTATGGCAGACCGGCAGCCAGCAGCGTTCCGAAAGGAGATTCCGTTTTGCCTGCGAACTGGTGCGCAATGGCCGCATCGGCGACGTGCATACCGTGAGAGTCGGTCTCCCTAAACGAAGCAGTATTCGTGATAATGGCACCCAGCCTGCGCCCGTACCGGCGGGTTTCGACTACGACATGTGGCTGGGGCCGGCGCCGTGGGCCCCCTACAACCCCAGCCGGTGCCATTGGAATTTCCGCTGGATCAGTGACTATTCCGGCGGCCAGATCACCGACTGGGCCGGCCACCACTGCGATATCGCCCAGTGGGGCATGGATACCGAGCATACAAGTCCAGTAGAGATTGAAGGCACGGGTATATTCCCACGTGACAGTCTCTTCGACACGGTCGAGGACTATCGCTTTACCTGCAAGTATGCTGAAGGTTTTACCATGATCGTGACAGGAGCAGATACCCTGGGGGTCCGGTTCGAAGGCAGCGAAGGGTGGGTTTTCGTTAACCGCGGCAAGATCGATGCCCAACCGAAATACCTGTTGAACTCTGTCATCGGGCCGGATGAGATTCAGCTCTACAAGAGCGATGATCACAAGCAGGACTTTCTCGACTGCGTGCGCACCCGTTCGCGGACGGTGGCGCCGGTTGAGGTCGCCCACCGCTCGATCATGATCGGCCACCTGGGGGTTATTGCTCTCAAACTGGGACGTAAAGTACACTGGGACCCTCGAAAGGAACGCTTTATCAACGACCCTGAAGCCGACCGGCTTTTGTCCAGGCCCATGCGCAGCCCCTGGCATCTGTAGAACATTCTTACGGAGGATTGGCTTATGTCACAAAAGAACAGGATAAACCGCCGTCAGTTTCTCAAGAAGCTTAGCGGTGCCGCCGCGGGGGCCATAGCTCTGCCTTACCTCATCCCTTCTTCGGCCCTGGGCAAGGCCGGCACGGTCGCTCCCAGCAACCGGGTGGTGCTGGCCTGCATCGGAGTGGGGTGGCAGGGCACCAGCAATATGGAAAGTTTTCTGAATGAGCCCGACGCCCAGGTATTGGCCGTCTGTGACATCGACACCGACCACCTTCATAACGCCAGGGATATCGTCAACCGGAAATACGGCAACAGGGATTGCGCCACCTACCACGATTTTCGCGAGCTCCTCGCCAGAAACGATATTGACGCCGTGTCGCTGGGACTGCCGGACCACTGGCACGCCATTCCAGCCATCGCCGCCGCTGAGGCCGGCATGGACATCTTCGGTGAAAAGCCCCTCTCACACAGCCTGCTGGAAGGTCGTGCCATCTGCGAGGCCGTGAAACGTTACAGCCGTGTATGGCAGACCGGCAGTTGGCAGCGGTCACTGAACAACTTCCGGTTTGGAGCGGAGCTGGCTCTCAACGGCCGCCTCGGGAAGCTGCACACCGTTGAGGTGGGCCTGCCTTCAGGGCATGAGGACTTCGCCGGCACCAAGGGGCAGGAAGCCATCACTCCCCCGCCTGCTAATCTGGATTACGACTTTTGGCTGGGCCCTGCGCCCTATGCCCCCTACAGCCCGGCCCGGGTCCACAAGAACTGGCGCTGGCATCTGGACTATGGCGGCGGCCAGCTCATGGACTGGGTGGGCCACCACGTGGATATCGCCCATTGGGGCATGGACACCGAATACACCGGGCCATATGAGATCGAAGGCTACGGCGAGTACCCCGCCACCGGGCTGTGGAACACCGCCACCAGGTATCGCCTGATGGCAAAGTACCGCGATGACATCACCATGATCATCGCCGGCGGGCACGATGATATCCGCAGCGGCACGAAGTGGATCGGTGAAGAGGGATGGGTCTGGGTGGATCGCGGCGATAGTATCGAAGCCAGCCCAAAGAGCCTGCTCCGAGAGACCTTCAGTCCAGATGAGGTTCACCTCTATCGTTCACCGGGGCACTGGCGCAACTTCCTCGATTGCGTGAAAAGCCGGGACGCAACGTTGGCCCCATGTGAAGTTGCCCACCGGTCAGCGACACCGGGGCACCTGGGCCAGATTGCCATGCTGCTGGGACGGAAGGTTCGGTTCGACCCGGACACCGAGCGGATCATTGACGATCCCACCGCCACCCGCATGCTCGGCAACGCCATGCGCAGCCCGTGGCATTTATAAATCGTGGATGAGCATAGTATCGACAAATAAAAAGAATCTCCCGGCATTTTTTGTTGAGATCATCTCCTAACAGAGAAAGGACTGAGGAATAACAATGAACCGAATGAATCAAAGGTTAAAGTTTTTCGTTTTTGCCCTGCTTACCATCGGGTGTTTCCTTCTGCTCTGGAATTGTTCGCCGGCAAAATCCCCGGATGCAGGACCCTTGAAAGCGCTTATTGTAACTGGTCAAAGCAGTCGCTCCCACAATTGGGAAGTAAGCAGTCCGATATTTAAGCAATTGTTAGAGCAAACCGGCTTGTTCAAAGTTGATTTTGCCACCAGCCCCCCCGCTGGCGGTGAAATGGAGAATTTCAGGCCCGACTTTGCTACCTACAATGTGGTGGTACTGGACTACGAGGGAGACTCCTGGCCTGAGCAGACCGAAAAGGCGTTTGTTAAATACGTTAAGTCCGGCGGTGGAGTTGTCGTATTTCACGCGGCAGACAACGCCTTCCCTGATTGGAAGGAGTTCAACGAAATAATCGGTCTGGGCGGATGGGGTGACCGAGATGAGAAGTGGGGTCCCATGGTTCGTTTCCGCGAGGGCAAGGTTGTTTTAGATAATTCCCCCGGCAGGGCAGGGTCCCACCCGCCGAAACACGAATACCAGGTGGTTACTCGAGACCGCGAACATCCCATCACCAAGGACCTGCCCGAGAAGTGGATGCATGCGGCGGACGAACTTTACAGCGAACTTCGTGGTCCAGCCAAGAAATTGACGGTTTTGGCAACCGCCTACGCAGATCCCAGCCGGCGCGGCGGCACCGGAGAACACGAGCCGGTTTTGTTTACCATTAAATACGGCAAAGGAAGAGTCTTCCATACAGTGTTCGGCCACGTGGGACCTCGCGACAGTTCACCGATCCCTGCGATGGACTGCGTCGGTTTTATCGTAACATTCCAGCGCGGTGCGGAATGGGCGGCGACCGGCAAGGTTACACAGGAGGTTCCCGAGGATTTCCCCACTGCAACCGTAGTTCGCAGGTGGAAGGGCTATAAGCCGCCGTCGTTGGGTGAGCTCCTGGAGGAAATTAGTACTTATCAATACGGCCAGGGCCGTGAACCGCTGACCGCACTGACCGGATTGGTGCGTTCCGCGTATGATTCACCCCAGGACCTGAAATGGATTGAGCAACGCCTGCTGGAAGTCCTCCGGTCGGATGCAACGTTGGCGGGCAAGCAGTTTGTTTGCAGGCAGCTCAGCATCAGTGGCACCGAAGAGGCCGTACCAGTCCTGGCCGGCATGCTGACCGACGCGGCCACCTCGGATATGGCGCGGTATGCCCTGGAGCGGATTCCGGGGGCGGCCGTGGACGAGGCGCTCCGGAAGGCTTTGCCAAAGGCACGTGGTGAAGTGAAAGTTGGTATCATCAACTCGCTGGGGCAGCGTGGGGACCGTCAAGCGGTGGCGACTCTGGGCCGTCTCGTCCACGATAACAATGCAACCATAGCCGTGGCTGCCATAGCCGCCCTGGGCCGGATTGCCGATCCTCAAGCTGCTGATGCATTGGCCGAAGCCAGGGGCAAAACCACCGGCAAACTGCGGCGGCTGGTCCTGGATTCATATCTGAAGTGTGCCGACCAGCTCGTGACCCAGGGTGAACAAAGCCGGGCTAAGGCCATTTACCAGCAGCTGTATGTTCCCAGCGAGCCCGTACCGGTTCGTGCTGCCGCCCTCAGGGGCCTGGTTCTTACCGAGGCGGGAAATGCCGCGGAAGAGATTGTCAACGTTCTTCGAGGCGGCGATCCGGACATGGAGCCGGTGGCCATCGGGCTTGTGCGAGAAATACCCCGAACACAAAGTATAATGGCGCTGGCCGGGGAGTTGGCCAGCCTCTCCGTTGCCGGTCAGGTGCAGCTGCTGGCGGCCCTGGCAGATCGCGACGATCCTGCCTGTCGGGACGCGGTCCTCGCCGCAACGGAGAGTGATAAAGCAGATGTTCGCATCGCCGCCCTTAAAGCCCTGGCGGTGCTGGGTGATGATTCCACTGTTTCCCTGCTGGCGCAGGCGGCTGCATCCGGCAGCGCCGCGGAAAGGGAGGTAGCGCGTGGAAGCCTCAACCGGCTCCGGGGCCCGGAAACCAATACGGCAATTGTTGCCGGCATCCCGCAGGCTGATCCTGAGGTCAAAGTCGAACTGGTGCGCAGCGCGGGTGAGCGCCGGATATACTCTGCCGTAGAGACTCTACTCAAGACCGCAAAGGATTCAGATCGTGACGTTCGAATGGAATCGATCAAGGCGTTGGAATTCATCGCTGACCCGGACGAGCTGCCGGCATTGGTCGATCTTCTTATTCAGGCTCCCGGCGATGCCGAACGGCAGGGGGCCGAGAAGACCGTCGTTGCCGTTGCCCATAAGATAGCGCGTAAGGACCGCCAGGCAAAAGCGGTGCTGGATGCGCTGCGTCCGGTTAAGGATACTGTCGTACGGGGTTTGCTGCTGCAAGTACTGGGGAAAATCGGCGACAGCAAGGCTCTTCCCGTGCTGCGCAAGGCTCTGAAGGACCGCGATGACGAGATTAAGCTGGCGGCCATCCGCTCCCTGTCCGATTGGCCTACCGCGGAGCCGCTGG
>CAZQOY010000117.1:0-8028 GCA_964595095.1 uncultured bacterium
CGGCACTATCGTTTTTCAACACCATCCCTTCTTCCTGACCGATCCCGATGAGGAGAACAGATACGAAAATATTCCCCTGCTGCGGCGGACACAATACCTGGACCTGTTCAAGAGCAGCGGTGTTGCGGCCGTATTCGCCGGTCACTATCACGGTAACGCCTATAGCCGCGATGGCGATCTGGAGATGGTTATTACCGGCCCTGTCGGGAAGCCCCTGCGACAAGACCCTTCAGGTTTCAGGATCGTGAAAGTATTTCCCGACCACATTGAGCATGCCTACTACGGCTTTACCGATCTGCCGGCAACCGTTGACTTGGAGGCTCAGCTCCTGATGCAGGCTGTTCCTTAAGGGCAGCCAGGAACGGGGGTAATCGCAGAATATAAACGGGTATTATTTTCCAGGCCGACAGAGGCTCTTCCCGGTGATGCAGGCCTGAGCCGTCCTAGCTGCTGAGGTGCGCCAGCTCCTCATCCCGCTGCTTGAGCAGGGCGTCAATCTGGGCGAGGGTCCAGTTGTCCAGTTCCCAGTCGCCCGCCATAGCGGTCTCCTCAATTTGCTCCGGCTTACGGGTTCCGGTGATGGCGCTGGTGACCTCGGGCCGCCGCAGAACCCAGGCCAGGGCCAGCTGGGCCAGGGTGCGGTCATGGCGCCGGGCGATGGGCTTGAGGGCCTCCACCATCTTCAGATTGACATCCACCTCCGGCTCCTGGAAAAAGGGGCTCTTGGTTTTGCGGAAGTCATCATCGGGCAGGTTCCGGATGCGCTCTTTGGTGAACTTGCCGGTAAGCAGGCCGTTCTGCATTGGGCTGTAAGCCACCACCCCGAGGCCTTTTTTGTCGCAGTAAGGGAGGATATCGGCTTCGATGTCCCTTCGCAGCATACTATAGGGGGGCTGCAGTGAAGCGATGGGGTGGATGCCCTGCAGCCGCTCCATCTGCTCCACGCTGAAGTTAGAGACGGCCGGATAGCGGATTTTACCTTCCTCCACCAGCTTGACCATCTCGGTCCAGGCTTCTTCAATATCCTCCGCGGGTTCGGGCCAGTGAATCTGGTAGAGGTCAATGACATCGGTATTGAGGCGGCGCAGGCTGTCCTCCGCCTCCTGGCGAATGCTGTCGGCTTTAAGACTCGCGGAGATGTTGCGCTCGGCGTCCCAGACCCGGCCGCACTTGGTTGCGATTATGAGATCGTGTCGAATCCCTTTTATGGCCCGCCCTACTACCTCTTCCGAGCGGCCCAGACCGTAAACCGGCGCCGTATCAATCCAGTTGATCCCCATATCCAGGGCCTTGTGAATAGCCCTGATGGAATCCTGATCGTCCTGAGGACCCCAGCCGAAGATATAATCCCCTCCACCAATGGCCCAGGCGCCAAAGCCGATGACGCTGAGCTCCAACTCGGTACGGCCAGGTGTTCTCGTCTGCATATTAACTTCACTCCTCTACTTGCTGAGATAGAGCCGATTTTCTACCTGATCCAGAAGGCTGTGAACTCAGAGGCTCTGGTGGAAAAACTGTCCCCTTTCACGTCGGGCTGCCTTCACGGGGCCGCGGGCTCAACCGGGAATTGTATTGAATAGCCGTATGCCTGGCTCCGCATCTGACGATACTCGGGCTCAAAGAAAAACTCCCTGGCGCCGAAGGCCGGTTTTAACTGATCCAGCCAGGTGGCGCGGGGATCGAACCGGGCAAAGAACGGACGATGGACCCATTCAGGATTACGGCCCTGGATGAAACGCAAGACGAAGACTTTTTCACCGCGGATCTCGGTAACGCCCTGGATTTCCACCTTACCAGGACCGGCGCTAATGGATGGCCCGCGGGCCGCCCGAGCCAATCCCGAGACCTGTTGGACGGCATCCCGGTAAATTTCCCATCCCCGGGCAAGGGGAACTTCGAAGTAGGGCGATGGGCCGGTATGCCGTTCCACGAACATGTAGTACGGCACCATACCCAGATTAACCTGCGTCCGCCACATACGGGCCCACACCTCCGCATCGTCATTGATATGGGCCAGCAGAGGCGCCTGTGTACGAATGACAGTGCCTGTATCTCGCACACGATGAACGGCCTTCCCGGCTACCGCCGTGTCCAGCTCGCGCCAGTGGTTAACGTGGGCCATCAAGGCCACGTGCTTGCCAGCCCGGACCATTTTTTCCAACAGGCTGAGCAGATCATCGGCATCCCTGTCATCGACGAAGCGGTATGGCCAATAACTCAGCGCCTTGGTACCGATACGAATATTTTGCACATGATCAAACTGCGGTGCCAGAAGCGGTTCAAGAATATCGGCCAGCAGCCTGGTCCTCATAACCATAGGGTCCCCGCCGGTAACCAGAAGGTCACTGACTTCCATATGTTCCCGGAGATAGCGGTACAAATCCAGGGTATCGGGGGCGGCGAAACGTAGTTCCTTGGTACCGACGAACTGGGGCCACCGGAAGCAGAAGGTGCAATAGCTGTGGCAGGTCTGTCCCTGGCGGGGGAAGAACAACACAGTCTCGCGATACTTATGCTGTATGCCTGACAGCGCTTTGCCGTCGAGATGTGGCACATTGAGATCCTGCTGACCGCCCGGGTGGGGATTCAGCTGGGCTTGAATCCGCCAGGCCTCCTTATGGATTTTCTCATTGCTGGCCCCGGAGAGTATGAGGTCCGCCACCAGGTTGAAATGGTCCTCTGGCAGCATGCCCAGCTGGGGAAAGGTCAGTTGAAACAGGGGATCATCAGGGATATTGTCCCAGTCTATGAGCTCATCAATCACATATTGATTAACGCGAAACGGCAGCACCTTAGCTACCACCTTAATGGCAAAACGCTGCTTTTCGGAAAGTCGCCGCAGAGGAACTATCCGGTCGAGTTTGCTCTCGGTATAGATCCTGCAGCGGTGAATATCCTCCGCAGACCTGGCGATAATATCTGATGCAGTTTCCGCCATGCATTCCACCTCCCTCGTAGATGCTCTAATAGGGCCTTTAGGTCAGAGGGTTAATATATATTATATCAGTTAAAAACCAGTAATACAAGTATTAATTGCAAATTCGGT
This sequence comes from uncultured bacterium, assembly GCA_964595095.1. GTDB lineage: Bacteria > Fidelibacterota > Marinisomatia > SCGC-AAA003-L08 > TS1B11. Next base: position 3,047 of record CAZQOY010000117.1, read on the forward strand.
GGCGGAGGTCAAGTGCTGATTATGCGGTTGGGAGCGTAACGAGGCTTCAAACTGTCCGGGGCGGTATCCCATCCCCACCCCTGGTACGTTAGCCGGTAAGTCTTAACCGCGGGCCCGCCAGATTTTCCAGCGGTCCACCACTTCCTCGCCGCTTACAACGGCGTACTCGTCAAACAGGGCTACGGCAAGGCAGGCATGATTCGGGAGGATTCGCACCCTGGAACCCACATTCAATCCCACAAGATCCTCTGGCCCTGATCCCTTAATAATCCCGTGTTCCTGCGAGAGGGATGTCACCAGCAGGGAAGGGTGGATGGCCAACGGTCTCGTTTGAGTAATAACAGCCCCCTTACCGAATACACTGTCCAGCTGGGTCGGACCGGGATCATGAGACAAGGCCAGGGCGCCGGCGTCAACCACTATATGGCTGCTCCCCGGTTGGTGGGAGACCACCGTCGCCAAGACGCTGACCGCACAATCGCCAAGCTCGCAGCTGCCTAAGGCCACCTGGGTCCGGTCGTGAAACACATAGTTGCCGGGGCGCATTTCCTGCACGCCCTCGAGATTCTGCACCACGGACATGGTGGGAGTAGACCCCACGCTGACGGCTGGCACGGCGATTCCCTCGGTGCGAAGTCTTTCTGCAAAGGCAACCGCAACGTCCCGTTCCTGGTCGGCGATATTGAGCAGCTCCTCCCTTGAGGTAACCTTGTAGGCGTGGCCGGCATGGGTGAGCAGGCCGTCAAAGACCAGGCAGGAGGCCTCGTGCAGGAAGCGGGCCAGTTGGACGGCGTAGTCAGAAGCGGGGTCAACACCCGCCCGATGATAGCCGCAGTCCACCTTCAGCCAGACGTGGACTTCCTGGTCGCAGGCGGCAGCAGTCTTTTCCAGGACCTCGGCGGTGGCCAGGTCATCCACCATGAGTCGCAGCGCCACCCGTGCAGCCAGGTCCAGGGTTCGGGTGATCTTACCGGAGTCGAGGGGAAGAGCGTAGGTGATATCGTCAAAGCCGGCGTTGGCGAAGATTTCCGCCTCAACAAGGGTTGATACGGTAATCCCCCGAGCACCCCGTTCCCGCTGCATCCGGGCGACATCCAGGCACTTGTGGGTCTTGATATGCGGCCGCAGGGCCACCCCCAGAGAACGGGCCTTACCGGCCATAGCATCCAGATTGCGCTGCAGAATGTCCAGGTCCAACAACAGGACCGGAGTGGGAATGTTGTTGATATTCACTGATGTAATTTATGGACAGGGATGCCGGTGTCCAGTAGAGAGCATCTTGAAATTTTTTCTCTTTTCAGAAACTCACCCCCCTCCGTCTGTTATTTGAAAGAGAGGAGGTTTACTGATTTTCGGGGGAAGTCCTGGTAGATGCTATCAGGCTTTACACTTCATCAGTCACGTCGGCCTTGCGGCGCTTGGAGTAGACCCGGAAGTTGTCGGGGCTGAGGGTGCCGTCGGCTTTGATTTCCAGCCAGACCCAGTGTTGCCACATGAAATTCTTCACTACCTTCGACTTGGTCTCGATAAGATATTCGGCCAGGGAGGAGTGGACTGTAATAATGAGGCGTCGGTCCTTGTGGTTGGTGCGGAAACGCCGCAGCCAGCTGTCAATGGCCGTTATCATTGCGTCTTTGGAGGGGACGCGTCCCAGGCCTTTGCAGGTGGGGCACTCCTCGCTTACAGAATGGAGCAGGGACAGGCGCACCCGTTCGCGGGTCATCTCCAGGAGGCCGAACTCGGAAATGGGTGAGACGGCTACCCTGGCCCGGTCTTTTTTAAGCTCCTTGACCAGCTCATTGTAGATCTTTTTCCGGTTGGCATCCTCCTGCATATCAATGAAATCAATGATAATGAGGCCGCCAATATCCCGCAGGCGCAGCTGCCGGGCCGCCTCCCTGGCCGCCTCCAGGTTGATCTTAAGGGAGTTCTGCTCGTGGTCCCCTTTGCCGATAAACCGGCCGCTGTTCACGTCAACCACGAGCATCGCCTCGGTATGTTCCAACACGATGTAGCCCCCGCTCTTGAGCCACACCTTCCGCTGGAGGGATTTGTCGATCTGACCCTCGATATCGTGGTTGGAGAAGATGGGGGCCTTGCCTCGGTAACACTCCACCAGGTTCACCTGGGACGGGGAAACATCCCTGAGGTAGCTGGTGAGACGCTTGTGGATGTCCTTGGAGTCGATGATTACCTTGTCAACGTCGGAGGTCAACAGATCCCGGATGACGCTGTCGGTAGTGGTGAGGTCCTGGTAGAGCAGGAACGGGCCTGGTTTGCCGGTGGAGAGTTTTTCCAGTTCAACCCACGACTGCCACAGGTTATTAAAGTCCCTGGTCAGGACTTTCTGATCCTTACCTTCCGCGACAGTACGTACAATGACGCCGAAACCGTTGGGTTTGAAGGACTCCACTGTTTTCCGCAGACGGCGGACTTCGTATTTGTCGGTGATTTTTTTGGAGATGCCAATGAAGTCGGCATTATGGACCAGGACCAGGAGTCGGCCTGGGATAGCAATATCGGTGGTGACCCGCGGGCCTTTTCCGGCAAAGGGCTCTTTGATAACCTGTACCAGGATTTCCTGGCCGGTTTTCAGGTCAACGTCGGATTTGGTTGGTTTGCGGGGGGACCTGGATCGTCGGTTATCGGATCGAGTGGCGGGGGATGGTTCCGATCCGTCTACCTCTTCCTCCGTCAGGGTAACATAGTCCAGGTTGTTGGGACTGCCGATTTCGGCGAAGGGCAGGAATGCGTTTGCCACGTAGCCGATTTCCACAAAAGCAGCCTGCATCCCGGGGATGACGTTCTCCACCACTCCCTTGTAGATACTGCCCACCATCCGCTGATAATCGGGGCGTTCCACATACAGTTCTACGAGCCGGCCGTTTTCCACAATCCCCAGTCGCGTGCTCCCGGCGGACTCGTTAATGAACATCTCTTTTACTATTTCACCTGCCATAGAGCTGCCAACCTTCCTGAAAGTAAAAGGATAGTTGCTTCATCCCCGCTACCTGCGGGTCATCGCTCCAGGGGAAGCTATCCCAAAGTTATCCCTTCGGGATTTCCAGCTCATGTGAGGTGGGAAAAGGACGGTCCTGGAAATGTGAGGCTTACCAATCCAAAGGATTCCTTTGGAAAGGCTTTTCCCGAAAGAGCCTCTCCGGATCTCTCGGGAAATGGCTGGCTAATCAGAAAGAAATCTTGCCTTACCGTCAAAACCCAGCATCCACATGTTGCACTCCTCGCCCCAACGGGCGTTATCTCCCTCGATCTTCTCCAGGCATCCGGCGAGCGTGGTGGCTTGCATCGTCGGATTAAATGTCTGTCGACAGGACTCCTCCCCTGGGGTCCTTATGGGATAAACAGCTACAAACCCTTTGTTTATGTATACAATTCCCGCGCTGAAGGTAGTGGATAATTCGAGTGTCATCAAGAAGGAAGTTCTACCGTGCTGTCAAGCTTACAGACATGGTTTATCCCGGAGGGATCCCTCTGGGAAAGGAAAGTCGTGGTTTTACAGAAGGCTAAAGCATATTATAACCGCTTCAGCGGTTTTGGAATCCAGGACACATAATCAGAATTGCTATACTCTCAACTTCCTAATTAGACCCTTTAAAACAGTCCCTGATTTTTTCCTGATTATTCCGGGGGAACTCCCGTTTATTCATGAAAGTATGGTCGCCTCTTCTTCGTATTTACATGACATGGTTCAATCGGCATAGCTGATATTACCTGATGGAACTTGACTCACCCACCGCCTGATGGCTAACCTGTAACCCATGCGATTCCCGGATTTAATGCCCATTTGGTTTGGTCTCCTGATAATTCTGGCCTGTACGCCGCGCTCCGGAGCCGATATGATTTTTACCGGCGGAACCATTCTGACAATGGACCGGTACCTTGCCCCTGTCGAAGCTCTGGCCATCGTGGATGGCCGTATCCTGGCCGTGGGCTGGGAGGATGAAATCCGGCCCCTGGCCAACTGGAGGACGAAGCGAATCGACCTGAAGGGCGCGGTGGTTGTGCCGGGCCTTACGGACAGCCATTTCCACCTCCTTGGCTTCGGTCGATCACTCGAAGAGCTGCAGCTGGTCGGAACCACCTCCGCTGGAGAAATTGCCGATCTGGTGGCGGTAACGGCCCGGGATCTGCCCCCCGGTACCTGGATCAGGGGCCGGGGCTGGGACCAGAATGACTGGGAGGTGCGGACCTTTCCAACCAGGACGGTCCTGGATGAGGCCGCTCCGGAACACCCGGTAGTCCTGACCCGCATTGACGGCCACGCCATCTGGGTCAACAGCCGGGCACTGGCCCTCGCCGGGATCACATCCGAGACACCCGCCCCCGATGGTGGGGCCATTATCCACGATGAGAATGGCAATCCTACGGGGGTGTTCATTGATAACGCCACGGCGTTGGTTCACAGGGCGCTCCCCAAACCGGGAAAGGACGATATCCGCCGGTGGCTCTTGGCTGCGGTGCGGCGCTGTAACCAGGTGGGACTTACGGAAATCCACGACCCCGGGGTGAATGACACTACCCTGGATGTCATCCGGGAACTGGTGGATGAGGATCTGTTCACCCTGCGCTACTATGGAATGCTGGACGGTGACGATAACGTTCTCCTGGAGCAGTATTTCAGTAACGGCCCGGTTCTAGACTATGGCGGCCACATGACGGTCCGGGCGGTCAAGTTCTACGCTGACGGGGCTCTGGGCAGCCGGGGGGCGGCGCTGCTCTCCCCCTACAGCGATGATCCCGGCAACCGTGGGTTGCTGGTTACTCCGCCGGGAGAACTGGAGACGCTGGTGAAGCGCACCCTCCAGGCCGGCTTCCAGCCCTGTACTCACGCCATCGGTGACCGGGCCAACCGCCTGATGTTGGATATCTACGAGCGGGTCTTAGCCCGGCTGAAAGACCGGGACCCCCGGCCACGCATCGAGCACGCCCAGGTCATCGCCCGCAGGGATATCCGCCGCTTC
>CAZQOY010000118.1:0-2762 GCA_964595095.1 uncultured bacterium
CTCTATCGTCACCCTGGCCATGCCGGCGGTGGACTGGGGCGACCGCTGGGACTACAACGCCCTGGCGGATATCGTGGACGGCATGTTCATCATGGCCTACGACTACCACTGGAGCAGTGGCCCCACCGCCGGTCCCGTCAGCCCCCTGGAAGGCTTCTCCCGAAACGTCACCTGGACCGTCAACGATTACCTGACCAAGACCGGCAGCGACACCGCCAAACTCATCCTGGGCCTGCCCTACTACGGCTACGACTGGCCGGTAAAAAGCGGCGTTAAATACGATTCAACCACAGGAAGTGCCACCCCCCGTATTTATACCGTGGCCTATGATATGGCCCAGACCCATGGCCGCCTGTGGGACTCGAACTCCTCCAACCCCTGGTTCAACTACCAGGACAACGGCTGGCGGCAAGTGTGGTATGACGACAGTTTGAGCCTGTCATTCAAGTACGAGCTGGCACTGGACAGCGACCTGGCCGGAGTGGGCATGTGGGCCCTGGGGTACGACGGTGACCGCCCCGAGCTGTGGGGCGCCCTCGACGATTACCTGCGTGGTATCCGCCCCCCCGCGCCAACGGACCTGGTCGCTGACGTGGTCGATGGAACGGTGCGGCTGCGCTGGTCTCACAGCTGTGAGGAAGCCCTGACCTGCTACCGGGTCTATCGCTATACGCTACCTCACCCCGATGCGGCGCATCTGATTGCTACTATCCAAAAAGATAGTACCGCCTATGTTGATTCCGGCGCGGTCTACGGCGTGACGTTCTATTACTGGGTGAGTGCGGTGGACACCCTGGGGAACGAGAGCGAACTTTCAGCGAGCGTGAGCGCCAGGCCCAGGGATCAGAGCCGGCCCTGCATTCTCTACCAGAACTATCCCAATCCCTTCCGGGGAATCACCCTGATCCTCTTCGACCTGTCCGAGGCCGGGAAGGTGCGGCTGTCGGTGCATGACCTCCGGGGCGCCCTGGTGCGCACCCTGGCTTCCGGCTACCACGGAGAGGACAGTTATACTTATCCTTTCCTGCCGGTCGACGCGGCCGGGCGGCGGCTGGCCGCGGGCATTTACTTCGTGACCCTGCGGGTGGACGAGGGCAAACCGGTCACGCGGAAGATGTTATTGCTTAAGTAAGGCCTTATACGACTTACTGTTTAATTCAACTTCATTATTATGTAACTTTCAAGCGAAGGAGATATTTCGATGGCTAAGTCAAACAAAACAGTACCCTCGCCAGAAAGTGTTGCTAATAGCATAGCCAAAGATCTCGATACAGATCTTATCGTATACTTTGGAAGTATCGACCGCGGGGATGACTATGAATTTATTGATCTTTGTGAAAACCGGAGACGACGTCCTAAAGCCATTTTAACTCTAATGGCTGAAGGAGGAGATGCCGATCCTGCCTACCGAATTGCACGGTGTCTCCAAGACAAATACAGCAGATTTTCGGTATTCGTGCCAGGTTTCTGCAAAAGTGCTGGTACAATAATCGTACTTGGCGCGCATGAGATCATCATGTCAGATCGTGGCGAGTTAGGTCCCTTAGATGTGCAGTTCGTGAAAAGGGATGAATTATTTGGCTACCACTCAGGCCTTACGGTTGCAGAAACACTAAGTACTCTTGAGAGTAAAGCTTTCAAGATGTTCGAACACTATATGTTAGAGATAACAAGAAAAAGTGCGGGGAGAATAACCTTTAAGACAGCAACTGAAATAGCATGTAACATGGTTACAGGGTTGTTGGGGTCAATTTATGGACAGATCAATCCAATGCATATTGGGGAAGCTGGACGAGCAATGAATATTGCAAAAGACTATGGAGAGCGGCTAGCGATAAAGAGTAAAAACTTTGATCCTCAGATACTAGAATTGTTGGTATCAACCTACCCCTACCATGGATTTGTGATTGATTTCCAAGAAGCATCTCTACTCTTCAAGCATGTTAGTCAGCCAAGTGCAGAACTTGAGCTCTTCGCTAGCCTTTTCGGAAAAAAATCGCGAATGCCCACAGACGATAAAAAATTGATTAAATTCTATTCAGACGAGTTAAAAGAGCACAATAAAGAAGAAAAGGATTCCAAGGAGGTCACCAATGCCAAGAGTAAAGCAAACAAGAAAGAAAAGGGCTCAAGTCGAGGAGATGGCAGAGCTCCAGAAGATCTTAGAAAAACAGCTATCTCGGAAATTGTTAACACTGAGTGATGAACCAAGAACAAGCCTCCGCCCAATAGATACAATATTAGAAGAGAGAGCAAATTTACTTGCGCACCAAGCAGCAGCGAGGAGCTTATAAAACTAAAATTTTTCTGACTGACCTCTCCCATCTTATAGACTACAATTGGATAAAAGCATTCAGATATGAACATCGCCGGGGACCACGGCCAGCCGGTGAGCTCGGTGGTGTATTTGTACCGTATTCAGGTGGGCGGATTTACAGAGGCAAGGAAGATGGTGCTGCTGCGGTAGGGGTTCCCCAGCAAAACAGTTGGTAGTAGGGGCGACCCGTTGGGTCGCCCCTACATAATTCGTGTCCATTCGTGTTAATTCGTGGCTAATTTCTTTCACTCCCCCACCCGCTCCCAGCCGATACGGGACAGGTGCCAGTAGATCACGGCAGCGGCCAGGCCGGCGACGGCCAGGAACAGCAGCCCTACCTGGTGTTCCCCCAGTATGATCTTACCGAACCCGAACAGAGTGCAGAATACCAGGACGCAGCCGGCGATCCAGTCGATGAACAGCAACCGGTAGCCGCTGTCGCTCC
>CAZQOY010000118.1:2772-8025 GCA_964595095.1 uncultured bacterium
AATCGGCCGGCCACCGGCTTCCACAAGGAACCGCCGGGGTGGACACGCTCGTAGAAGGCGTTGAGCGTCCGCTCATTGGTGGGCGGGGTCAAGAAAGTCACCACCACCCAGACCACTGTCGTCCAGGGGACAATAATAAACAGGGAGCTGGGGAACTCCAGGTAAGGTTCAATGGCGGGAAAGGCCCCGACAAGCGGGCCGGAGTAGAACCTGATGAATGGGTAGATAAACAGCGGCGCAACCATGGCGGAGATTTCCGACCAGGCATTAATGCGCCACCACCACCAGCGCAGGATTAGCACCAGACCAATACCGCCGCTGATGCCGATGACAAACTCCCATGCTCCACTGATCCGGTCGAGTTTGGAGGTGATCAGCAGGGAGATGATCATGATCAGCAGGGTGGTGATGCGGGAGATGCGCACGTAATACTTCTCCGCCCCCTCCGAGCGGATGAAGCGGCGGTAGAAGTCGTTCACGATGTAGGATGCGCCCCAGTTCAGGTGGGTGGCAATAGTGGACATATAGGCGGCCAGAAAGGCCGCCATGAGCAGACCCAATAGCCCCGCCGGCAAATAGTCGCGCATGACCATGACGAAACCGTCGCCCTTGTGGGCCGCATCCAGCTCGGGATAGAGCACCAGGGAGACCAGGGCCACTATGATCCACGGCCAGGGCCGGATGGCGTAGTGGGCGATCATGAACCACAGGGTGGCGAACAGAGAATGCTTCTCGTCCTTGGCCGACATCATCCGCTGGGCCACATAGCCGCCGCCGCCCGGATCGGCCCCGGGATACCACGACGCCCACCACTGCACGCCAATGTAGGCAATGAAGGCCGCGAAGGTCATAGTCAGAACGCCGCCGGCCGCGCTGCCTTGTTCTCCAACCGCGGGCGTAAACCGAAACACCCATTCGGGCAGCTTCGCTTTCAGGCCCGCCACACCGCCGATTTCGGGGATATTCACCACGATCACCGCCAGGGCGATGGTGCCACCCATGGCCACCACGAACTGGAATGTATCGGTGATAGCCACCCCCCACAGCCCGGCCATGGACGAGTAGACCGCCACCACCAGCATAATCAGGCCCACCCACAGCAGGGCCGCCTGGAAGTCAAATCCCAGCAAGGAAACCCCCCTGATGCCAAAGAAGGTGAGTCCGGGGAACATGACGTTAAGGATTTTCACCAGGGCTAGGTTTACCCAGCCCATGATGACCAGGTTCATCAGCAAGCCCAGGTATAGCGCCCGGAATCCCCGCAGGAAAGCCGCCGCCCTGCCCGAGTAGCGCAGCTCGGTGAACTCCACATCGGTGAGGATGCCCGCCCGCCGCCAGAGCCGGGCGAAGAAGAAGGCAGTAAGCATACCGCCGAAAAGCATGTTCCACCACAACCAGTTGCCGGCAATGCCGTTCCTGGCCACCAGTTCCGTCACAGCCAGGGGCGTATCGGCGGCAAAGGTGGTGGCCACCATGGCCGTACCGGCAATCCACCAGGGCAGGTTGCGACCGGTCAGGAAAAACTCGCTGGTGCTCTTCCCCGCCCGCCGGGAATAATAAATGGCTATTCCGAAGCTTATCACCAGGTAAAGGAGAATGATCAGCCAATCAACCGGGGCGAGGTTTATAGAGTGCTCCTGTCGCATGGGATGTTTAGCATTGCTGCCTTGGCCTCAATCCTGACGTAAGAGGGCTCAGGATAGTCCCGAGCCATTAACGCGGGCCAGAGACCCACCGCTCCCTCAACTTCAGATCAGGATTAGCCACTGGATTCGAGAAACACTCGTACACCGCGGAATGAATCCGCTGGCGCCAATCAAAATACTTGGGGTACTTCCATTCCCGATACGGGTGTACAGCGTTGGTCAGCAGGATCACGAAAATCTGGTTGTCGGGATCGATCCAGAGAGAGGTTCCGGTATAGCCGTTATGACCAAAACTGTTGGCGCTGGCATAAATCCCAGCCGTGGCTTCGTCCGCCGGGCTGTCCCAGCCCAGACAGCGGGAGCTGCCCGGGACGAGGCCGGCCCGCCGCGTGAACAGTTCCACGGTTTCCGGCTGGAAGATCAGAGAGTCACGATAAATGCCCTTATTAAGCATCATCTGAGAAAAGACGGCCAGGTCGGCGGCGGTGGAAAACAGTCCGGCGTGTCCCGCCACCCCGCCCAGGCTGAATGCGTTCCCGTCATGCACCGTCCCATGTATCACTCCCTCGCGACCCTCAGCATCCACCTCGGTGGGGACGATGCGCTTCATTAATGAAGCAGGCGGTTTGAAACAGGTCGAGTTCATACCCAGGGGCCTGAAAACGGCGCTGTCCACAAAGGCATCCAGCGCCTGCCCGGTTACGCGCTCTACCAACCCGCCCAGCAGAATAAGATCAATATCCGAGTAGTTGTACCGCGTCTCCGGCGGGGTATCGAGAGGAGTGGTATAAATACTGTCCAGCCGGTTTTCTGCCGTTCCGGGTATCCGGTAGTAAAGTCTGAACGGGGGTAGTCCGGAAGTATGGGTCAACAGGTGCCTGATGGTTACGGCGGATTTCAAGCGGGTCTGCTCCCGATCGGGGCCGCGAAACTTCGGGAGATAGGACACAACCTTATCATCCAGTCGGATACGACCACTGTCAAGCAGCCTCATGGCCGCCGAGGTTGTGGCCACTACCTTGGTTATTGAGGCCAGGTCAAAAATATCGTCCCGGGCAGTGGGACGCCTTCTGGCATAAGTGTGGTATCCGAAAGCCTCGTGTATGAAAATTTTCCCATCCCTGGCAGCCAGCAGGACACCACCCGGCCAGGCCGAATCCGCCACTGCTGCATTGAGCAGGGCGACTAGATTTGACGTTTCGGCGCCCACTTCGGCCGGGAGGGCCGACACAAGGTGGACGGCTAAGGGGGCTTCCCTTGCACCACCTATGACAGCCAGAGTGGCGCAGCCTGAGAGTAACAGGATTGCGGCAAGGATAACCACCACCCTGCCGATCGAGGTTTTACTGGTCATTGGCGCGCCCGTTCCCCTGCTGCCCGATCGTACCGGCGCCTTTTAAGCCAGCCGAGGGCTTCCCGGCTACAGGTACCCCAGCTGCTCGATACACAGCAAGATCTTCTGCACCAGGGCTTCGGGGTGCTCTGTGCTCGAATCTGCTATGATCTCCGGGTCGGCGGGTGTTTCGTAAGGATCATCAATCCCGGTAACCTGCTTGATAAGACCTTGCCTTGCCTTGGCGTAAAGGCCCTTGACATCACGCTGTTCACACACCTCAAGAGGTGTATTTACATATACTTCCAGGTACCCGCCATACTGAGAAATCAATTCCCGGTTGAATTGGCGATCGGCCTGATAGGGAGCGATGGGAGCGCAGATGGCAATCCCCCGGTTTTTCGTAATCTCGCTGGCTACAAACCCGATGCGCCGCACGTTGAGGGACCGGTGTTCTTGGGAAAAGCCCAGCTCGCTGGACAGATGGGTCCGAACAATATCGCCGTCCAGCAGAGTCACCGGCCGGCGGCCGTCTTCCAGGAGTTTGACCAGAAGCCCCCCGGCCAGGGTAGACTTACCCGCGCCAGACAGCCCGGTAAAGAAAACGGTGAATCCCCGCTCGGAGATGGGCGGCTGTGCCTTGCGCAGCTCCGCCACGACCTCCGGGTAGGAGAACCACTCCGGGAGCTCCAGCCCCTTGTCCAGCCGGCGGCGCAGCTCGGTGCCTGAGATTTGCAGAACGCGGGCTTTATCCAGAACCTCATCTTCGGGCAGATACTCCGCCCGCTCCTCAACATATACCATATTCCTGAAGGGAACCATGGTGATGTCCAGCTCGGCCTCATATTCTCTGACCAGGTCCTGGGCCTCGTAGGGCCCGTAGAACGGCTTGCCATCACTGTCCCTGCCCGGTCCGGCATGATCGCGTCCTACAATGAAGTATCCGCACCCGTAATTCTTGCGGATAATGGCGTGCCATAGCGCCTCCCGGGGTCCACCCATACGCATGGCCAGCAGCAGCAGGCTGAGCATGGTCGTGCCGGTCGGGTACCGGTGCAGGATATGCTCGTAGCAGCGCACCCGAGTGTAGTGGTTAATATCCCCGGGCTTGGTAAGCCCGACCACCGGATGGATCAGGATGTTGGCCTTGGCTTCGGCAGCGGCCCGGAAGGTCAGCTCCACATGGGCTCTGTGCATCGGGTTACGCGTCTGGAATGCCACTACCCGCTCCCAGCCGTGCTTGACAAACAGCTCCCGCAGCTGCTGAGGAGTGTGCCGCAACAGCTGGTAGTCGTAATGCTTGGGCAGGGAAATCCCCTCAATGGTACCACCCACGTAGATTGGCCGCGACTCGTCCAGGAGATAGAAAGCACCGGGATGGAGGAGGTCGGTTGTGCCAAATACCTGTTCAGCTTCGCCCCTAAGGTCTGGCCGCGAGATATCGGCAACGGTCAGGACAGCAAGTGGGAAGCCTTCTCTATCGCGCAGGAGGATTCCGTCACCTTCATTGATATTCTCGGCGAATTCCTCGGACACATCGAGGGTAATGGGTATGGGCCACAGGGTGCCGTCCGACAAACGCATATTCTCCAGCACCGATTCGTAGTCGCCCCGGCCCATGAACCCTTCCAGGGGCGAAAAGCCCCCGGTCAGCAGCAGCTCCAGGTCGCAGAGCTGCCGGTCATTGAGAGTGACTGACGGAAGCTGAACGCTTTCAGCCAGGAGTTCGGCGGCCCGCTCGGAGGTTGCCATAAGATTGACCAGGCGACCCCCGTGAGGCGGAATGAGTGATAGCGGCATGAGAGGTATCTTTTCCTGTACTAAGGTTAGATCAGATGGTGCGGTTGTCGGTTTGGGCAAACATTTTCTGCCGGGTTCACCGGGCGTGTCCGAATCTAGACAGACTCCTCCCTTCCAGGCAACCACAGGTGTGAAGCAGGAAAGGAGTTAATTTTGAATGGAGGCCGCACCGGAAATCAGGTCAATGACCGGAACCGGTGGTGGACCTGGCCGGCATTTAAGGAGAAGTAAGCTCCTCAAATTTTTCCCGGTACGCCTTCTCGTCTCCCGGTTTAAAGCCGACATGGTGGTAGTAGACGTTACCATCCGGAGCGATAATAAAGGAGTTGGGCAGGATGGCGAGATTGTTTTCATCAACGACCCCGTATTTCTTACCCACGACCCCGTACCGGTCCATCAACATCTGAAGCTTCAGGTTAAACCTTTCGATATACTCGGTGACCAGCTCGTCCGTTTCGTTCAGGTCCACCAGGT
>CAZQOY010000119.1:0-3107 GCA_964595095.1 uncultured bacterium
CGTCCTCCAGCGAAACGGCGGAACGGGCAGGCCTATGCGGCTCGTGACAGGCGACTGACCTCACCCCCTTCCCGGCAGCTACCGGATGCCGGCTCGCCGTGGCCCCTCTCTTACAAATAGAGGGGGAAAGAGAATGCGCCCGGCGGCCTTCGATGGGGTTGGCCCGCTGACCTTGGGCGTACCCGTCACGTGGCGCCTTAGGTTGGCCTCTATTCTAAGGCCCTTGAAAACCATCTTATTTCAGGGTAAAATCTGTCCAGGAATTGGGGGAAGCTCACACATTGTTATGAGAACATACATAATTAAGGTGCAATAATGAGGATATTAAAAGCAACAGTATGTTTACTGCTTATTCACGCAATGATAATAGTAAATGTTTTTGCACAGCAGGGGGTTGCGCGAGGAATGCGAGGCAATATGAACAGAGACGACGGAGCTCCAACAGTCGGAGAGATAGCACCAACATTCAAACTCAAGTTCCTTGACGGCGAAAGCGAATTCGATCTGGGCAGTTTTAGAGGCAAGAAGCCGGTGGTTCTCTTTTTTGGCAGCTATACCTGACCGCCATTTCGCGCCCAGTTGGGCGCAATGAAAGAAATGTACGAGACGTACAATGAAGTAGCAGAATTTCGCATTGTATATATAAGGGAAGCTCACGCCGCAGACAGTGATTGGCCATTAACATTTGCAAAAGAAAAGGGCATCACCGAGCATAAGGACTATGGTGAGAGGTGCACGACGGCCGAGGTGATGATGGCGGAGAATGATATCACCATACCCTGCGTCATCGACAACATGGACAACGCTGTCAACAACGCCTATCTAGGACACCCTACCAGAGTATTCTTGGTTCGAAAGGACGGCATATTGGGCGTCGCTGCCGGCCGTGGTCCCGCTGGTTACAAGCCGGGGTTACAAGCAACTATGGCCTGGCTTGCTGAATATAAAACGATGGGTAAAGAACCTGATTTACCAAATTAGTCCCCCTGGGAGGACTTGATCACAGGTCCAGTACTTTTCAGAAGGTGACCTTGCCCCCAAAAACTGGCCCAAGTCTTAAGTTAGGATTTCGGCTGGATTACCCTCCGGCATCTACATCGCCCGGCTTGTGACGCCCGAGTACAGCAAGTCCATCAAGCTGCTTTTGTCCCGCCGCAGGCGGGGGTGCTGCTGAAGTGGGGGCTGCCCTGTTAAAACGCCGCTTTCAGCTCTATAAAGAGCTTGTCCTCTTCGTCAAGCCGGCCGAACGGCGACCCGCCTGGTCCCTGAAAGAACACCCCCCCTAAGGTGAGATTCAGGGCGTCGGCAATCTCCCACAACAGGAAGCCCATAACCAACGCGTCGCCGTCCTTAAAATTGTAGACGGCCACAACCTGGCCGGTCACGTATTTGGTGGGCTGCCAAGACACCAGCCCCGACAGGGAATAGGTCGCTTTATTGGGAGCGGTCATCATCCGATCAAGATCCAGGTCGACCAGGCGGGCCTGCTCCTCATCCTCATCGTAGTTCAGCAGTCCTTCATGTACCGCCTGTAAATTGAAGGACAGCCGATCCGAGGGGATATAATCCAGGCCCAGGACCGTTTTAATGCTTGAATTCCGGATAAAAGGGTCGTCGCCGCCACTATCGGTTCGCCCGTACCAGGCCCCTTCGCCCTTGATGGCGAATGCGTTGATCAAGCGGACGAAATCCCAGCCCGCCATCGTGTAGGGCTCATAAGTGGCTTCCATGTTCATCGGCGACAGGGCAGAGGGATCATAACCGGCAGTGATGGTGGGATTGGGATCGTAGCCGTTGAAATAGCTCAGTGAGACATCCGTGGCGCCGTGATAGGAGGTCAGACGCAATCCGTACTGGGCTTGATCGACCTTAAGCAGACGGTCGTGCTTGATGGTCCCGGGTGGCAGTGGTATGGCGGCCGGCGTGAATCGAGGCACCAGTACGGCCTGGATGGCTAGGTCCCCCACGTACATATCGGACCTTAGCGCAAGCACCGAGAGACGGTAGTCCTCAATCTCACTGGACAGGTTCTCATAATCCCAGGGATTGATCACATCGGTGGGGTTGATCCAGTCGGTGGAGCCCCAGAAGATGTACTGTTGTCCGAAGCGCAGGTCCATGAATGAGGTGTGCAGGTCGAGGTAGAATTCCACAGGGTAGATCAGCAGATAGTTGCCCTTGATCTCAATGCGATCGCTGGGAGACTGCTCCGAGGTATCGGACGGTGATCCGGCAAGGTCTATCTCATAGTTGATCCCGGCGAAGAAGCCCATCCGGTCCTGCCAGTCGGCTGTGAAGCGGGTCTGCAGCCGGGTGCCCAACCGCTCATACGATCCGCTGTGGGGGTTGACGTAGGCCAGTCCCTTGAGGTAGCCGTTGGTCTGCAATTGGGCCGTCCCGGAAGCCGCCAACAGGAGTGTGAGCAGCAGGGAACAGGTGGGTTTCACCGTCAACGGACCCGCTGGAGGTACCGGACGGTGAAGTAGACGTCGGGAATGCCCTGGTCCACTTTGATGTTGCTGAACTGGATCTCGCTGGAGTGGCCGGTCTGCCGATCCCGCACGACCATATCAGTGGCAAAATCCACCTCTCCGATCCGTTCAAATCCCAAGACGTCGAGCACCTTCCATTTGTTCAGCCCGCGATCGTAAATCTCGCTATAGGGGATGTTGAGGATTTCCTGGTCCACCCAGCGTACGATCTTACCGTAGCCCGTGTCTTTCAGGATATCTTCGGTGGCGGGGAGGCACTCGATCATGTAATAGGTCCTGCCGTCCCGGGATTCCTCGCCCACGAGGGTATAGTTCCAATCCTCCAACTTGGGTTCGCCGATGTCGTAGTAGGTGAAGTCGCTGGACATGAAGTTACCGCCGCTGCCCGAGGCGGCGATCTTTTTCACCCGCCGCAGGGCGGGGAGGTAGAGGTAGCGCTCGTCATCTCCAGAGGGAGTCTCGAGGGTCAGGAACCCGGTGCCTTTCACATCGGCTGGCGCCAGGAAGCGCATGAGCATACGTGAGAGGCCATCCTCAGAGTCCTTGGAAAAGAAGGCGACTTCCCGCACCCGTTCCTCGCCCCGGCCGGTGCGGAGGATCAGTTTCATATCGGCC
>CAZQOY010000119.1:3117-7917 GCA_964595095.1 uncultured bacterium
GGCGGCGGTCATGATCTCGGTAGCGTCCGGGGCCTGAGCATACCCGAGGGCCAGGATAAGCAGGAAACTGGCTGCCAAGTAACCTAGTCTACTGTTTTGCATGTGAATCCTCGTGTTTGGTTGCCTGCCATCAATTCCAAGCCGCCTTACTGTTCTTGTCCGTCCGGGAGCCGCAGCGCCTTAGGCTTCAGGTTGGCGAAGATCAGCGGCAGGATGGTCAGGGCCCCGAATGCGGCGGTGAGCATGGTCAGGGTGATGAGCAGGCCCATGTGGACAATGGATACGAACTGGGACAGAGTGATGATGGAAAATCCTGCCGCCACCACGAAGGAATTATAGGCGATGGCCACGCCCGAGTCTTCCATGGTGGCCGGGACGGCGGCATCATACGCTCCATTCTGTCGCAGCTTCCTCCGATAGGTGTAGATGAAGTGGATGGCATAGTCGACACCGACACCGATGGCAATGCTGGACGTCATCATGGTTTCCAGGTTCACGTGGATGTTCGACAAACCCATGATGGTGAAGTTGAGCAGCAGCGCGAAGAAAAGCGGTATGGTGTTGAAAATTCCAATCAGTGGTGAGCGGAACATGAAAGTGGTGATCAACCACACCAGGAACAGTGATAGGGAGATACTGATGATCTGGCCCGATACGATTAATCCGTCCACCACCAGGAACAGCTTTGCCATGCCGGTGATGGCAACCTCTGCACCTTCAAAGTGGTTATCAATAAAGGCGGTCAGGCTACTATCCAATTCGCGAGCCGTGGCCATGTCATCCGTGTCCATGAAGATCGAGACCTTGGCGTTCTGGTAGTTGTAGTCCACCAGGTTGGCCAGGTCCTCCGGCTTCCCAGACATCTCGTACAGCGCCAGATACTGTGCCACCAGATCCTTTCCGGAGACGGTATCCGTCTTCTCAACTTCAACCCATTGGCCGCTCCGTTCCTCCCAATCCATGTACGTCACGACGGCCCTATCCGGCGGAATGGTATAATACTCATCCCGGTCACCGTTGAGCACCTTGTTGATGCGCTTCACGAAATCGGCCAGGGAAACCACGTCGCCAACATAGTCGTAGGTCAGTGCTTCTGCCTTCAGGTCATCCATGTCCTTCAGGAGACGGGGTTCCTTGATCATGTCGGGCGCATCACCCTCGATCATGATCTGGAAGGCAGTGGTGCCGGCGAAATGTGCGTTCACCAGGTCGTACGCCACCCGTACCGGGTGATCCTCAGGAAAGTTCTTAATGGCGGAGTAGGAGTGGTCCAGCCGGCTGATACCCCAGGCTGACATCACCACCACCAGACCCAGCAGGGGGTATAGCCCCTTGCTGTATTTGACCAACAGGTTGCCCCAGCCCACGGCTAGTCTGGCGTCCAGGGGCTGGCGCTGCGTTCGCTTGACGAGAATGCCGGGAATGCGGAGCATGGACAGGACCGCCGGGACAAAACTGATGCTGATGACCATGGCGCACAGCACGCCCAGGGCAGTGAAAAATCCCAGCTTAGCCGATTCCTCGAAACCGGATACTCCCAGGGCGGAAAAGCCCGCCATGGTGGTGAGGGAAGTCATGATCACCGGCGAGTTCATGTGCTTCATTGTCTGCCGGACCAAGTTCTTCCGATCTTGCTCCTTGCGGGCGTTAGTATAA
Organism: uncultured bacterium; assembly: GCA_964595095.1. Lineage (GTDB taxonomy): Bacteria > Fidelibacterota > Marinisomatia > SCGC-AAA003-L08 > TS1B11. The sequence continues at coordinate 4,774 of CAZQOY010000119.1, forward strand.
TAGTGAGCGATGATGTGGATGCTGTCGGCCACGGCGACGGACATGATCAGGATCGGCATGATTTCCGTGGCGTGGGAGATGGGAAAACCCAGCAGCACCATGGCCCCCAGGGTCCAGATGACAGACATGATGACCACACCCAGGGGGATGAGGATTCCTCGCAGGGTGCGGAAGATCACCAGCAGGAGGACAAAGATCAGGAGGAGACCAACCATGAAAAAGGTGGACATGTCTCGTTGCATTCCTTCACTTACGTAATGGCTGGCGACAGATTTTCCGGCCAGGATTAGGTTCAGCTCGGTGCCGTCATCCATCGTTTCCAGCTGGGGAATGAAGGTCTCCACGAAGTCGTTGGGATCGGCGGTATTCTTCAGCAGGATCATGATGCCCAGCATGGTGGAATCCTTTGACACCAGGTTGCCCAGGGCCAGATCGCTGCTGAACAGGTTATCCATGAAAGCTTCGATTTCCGCCGGCGTTCGGGGAGGCGCTTCCAGGATGTCCCTGACGTCCATGCCCTCCTCGGTGCCGGTAATGAGGGATACATTGGTGGGCGACATCACGTCGTAGACTTCAGGGAGCGCTTCCAGCCAGGAAGTGATCTCCCAAACTTCCCTGATGTGCTCCTTGGAAAAGATGTCGTCACCTTCCACACCCAGGAAGATAAACTCCTTGGTAGGGAAGATCTCACCCATCTTGTCATACAGGCGCTTGGCGAGAATCTTCTGCGGCAGCGCGTCCGTGACGTCCGGATCCATACGCATATTCTGCAGCTGATATCCAAGCACCAGGGTAATTGCCAGCGTCAAGCCCACATACAGCCATGGATGTTTGATCACATATTGAGTAAACCTGATCATGATGTTCCTTATTCCCTTTTTAGATAGGCCGTGATAATGTGAATGAATAGTTGGACCTCTTGCTGGAGGTCTTCCGGGGGATAGCCCTGAACGATCTTATGGCACAGGCCGGAGATGTAGCTCCACAACAGGCTGGAGAACGTTTCGGTATCCACTTCTGTATCACTTTTAACCAGCAGCTCTTGCATCTTCTGTTGGATTGGTGTGCGCATGGCCTGTAGCTCCCGGGCAACAGATCCATGCTGGAGAAGATGGCCGGGGGCGCTTTTGCCGACGGGGAAGAGCAGCCGGATGAAATCCAGGTCGAGGTACGCCTGCCTCAGATGTTCCCTCGCCAGATATTCGACCAGTTCAACCGGAGTTTGAAGTCCTATGATACTCTCCTCCATGGACCGGTGGTATTCCCGAATGCTCGAAAGGATTATTTCCTGATAGATTTCTTCCTTGGATGGGAAGTAATAATACAGGGTAGCCTTACCCAGTTCACAAGCCTCGGCAATATCCGACATGCTCGTTTCCTGAAACCCCCTGCGGGCGAATAGCCGTTTGGCGGCGGCGAGGATAGCAGCGATACGTTCCTGCTTTTCTCTTAGGTGGCGTTCTTCGGTACCCATACCGTTCAAACTTATGGTCGAGATATGACCGTTCGGTCGAAAAGTTAATCTTCCAGTGCCCGCGCTGCCCAATGGTTTATTGTACTCGGCGCATATTTACCACATTTCTTGGAATTGCAGGAGGCGCCGCTTAGTTTCACTGCCCGTTATCGAGATGATTCGACAGTGGCTACCGCTATCACCAAAGGTACCATAATTGGACAGTGTTGAAGTGACTTACGCTTAGGTGACCGTAACAGGGCAGGAAAACGGGGCAAGAATTTGCCTTATGGTAACCAGTAGTGACCAAGCCTGAGGCTTCAGATGAGGCGTCAGATAAGCCTTGGAAACGCAAGATGTCTCTCTTATCTTTTAGTCTCAAATGTCCAAAAGGCGCTGAACCGATACACCCGGTTCTCCAGCCGAATAAATTAGAGGAGAGAGATATGAATCCTGGAAGTTTTTGGTCGAGTGGGGGCTGGATAATCCCCCTAGTAATGATTGTCGTCATGTTGTTCTTTATGTCCCGCATGATGGGGCGCGGTGGCTTTAAACCACCGTGGATGCAGGATTCAGGCCGGGATCGGCCGGTTTCCGGAGGTACCGACGGTGGGGGCGAAGACTCACCCGCGGATATCCTCAATAAGCGCTACGCCAAGGGAGAAATATCCAAAGAAGAATATGATCAAATGAAAAGCGATCTGCTAAGCTGAGGAAGTGCCCGTGAATACTACAGAGTCTTTTCCATACAGGATCTGGTTGATTTTGCTGGTGCTCACCATATCCAGCTGTATGCATATGGGGATGAGACCGGATTCTACGGAAATGAAGCCGACCATGCGCAGATTCGCAAGCGGTGGGCAGACGAGAAATACCAGTCAGGTTTTCGACCATTTACTAGAGGAGGCTGTCTCAGATCTGTCGAGGCAGGAGTTAGACATCGGTTCTCTGGCGGTCTGGGGAATTCGGTCCCAAGCCACAGGAATAGACGTGGAGGGAATAAGCCAGAAACTACTTACCCAATTGGTCGGGCTAGATCGTTTCAAAGTAATATCCCGGGAGAGGCTCAGCGAGCTGCTGGATGAACAAAACCTTTCTCTTACCGGGTCGATTGATTCTGACAGTGCCGTGAAAATTGGAAACCTAGTTGGTGTGGAAGGATTCATTGACGGATACTTATCTGTTGACGATGCACAGGCAAGCTTGAGTCTCTCTCTTACCGAGACAGCTAGTGGTGTGATTGTCTGGGCAAAAACCCTCGAAGGCCGTTTTGAGCAGTAAATCCGCTTGAGGAAGGTAATCATATAGGACAGCAAACCCGCTCCATCAGCCTGGAATCTTCTTCAATTACCCCTCCGGCATCTACATCGCCCGTCTGGTGACGCCGGAGTACACCAAATCCATCAAGATGGTGCTGCTGAAGTAGGGAGAGGGCGAGTATTCACCACATAAGATACACTATGTAGTGAGTTGCGACGAAAATGCGTAGGTATTGTGGTGGGTCGCTTGAGTTAATTAACTAGTTTTTGGTGAGTTATTCCAACTGGAGGCGATTTAAATCGACTCCAAAGGCTTCTTGAGAACCTCCTTTAGCAACCGACATGGCTTGAAGTGGCTTTTCCTCCTGGCTGGAACATAGATTATTTCATTAGTCCGCGGGTTACGCGCCTTTGGCTTGGCCTTCGTCGGCT
>CAZQOY010000120.1:0-7804 GCA_964595095.1 uncultured bacterium
TTCTGTCTCTCCAGGCTTTGATCATTTCGTCTTTATTCTGGCCGGCCCAGAGGTGATCGTACTCGATCAGGTTCACCTGGTCCAGTGTCACGGAGCCTTCCGCCACCGTGGCCTCCGGATTAACGGGCAGGCGGTTGTATTTCTGGAAAAGGTCCTGGGCTTTTGTAGTGAAGCACCAGTCTATGAACTTTTTCCCCAGTTCCGGTTCAGGGCCGCCCTTTATCAGCGAGAGCCCGCCGATCTCATAGCCAGTTCCCTCCTTGGGAAAGGTCATAGGTATTGCAACATTTTGGATATATTACAAAGTATTTATGGGGTTTACATAGGTTGCACCGGACTAGAACCAGCGCTACCCTAGCGTGTCGATAGTGTGGGCTGCTTTTAGTATCTTCTCGCATTCATTCATATCTATTGATATTTTACTCCCTTATAAAGAATTAAGTCAACATCATTTTCTGATCTCTTCGCATCAGTGGTTTCAAAGTACTGGTTGCCGGCATCATAGCATCTACGAAATACGGGTGTTGGCCACTGACCGCGCCCAGCTACCGCCGAGGCGGAGCCGGCTCCTTCCCAGCTTTGTTACCTACTTTTCGAATTCCCACCCCCATCTTGTTCACGTCTGGACTCCTTTTAGTACTATTGATAGATTCTCTATTGTTTGAGTAGTATCACTTTTTCGATCTTCTTTTTTAAGCACCACATCCTTGAAGTCAGATTCAGGGAGCCACTGTTCTTTCATTTGATCCTTTGTGAGATAAAAGAACTCATCTTTCTTGTCACCTTTGTGTTTGTAGTGATAGAATCTATCCTTCACTTGAATAACCACGTCGACGCTTCGGTCAATTAGCGGAAGAAATACATCAATGCCATTCTCGATGAGCTTCGCTGCTACGACTAGCTCGCTGCCTTTTCCTGTCCTTAGTCTTATTTCCTTGATATTTCGATCATCCTGTGATATAAATTTTACTATCAATCAATAGGCTTAAAGATTTATCTTGAGTCAAATGGTCTGCCTTCGCTGCCGTTGGTCCCCGTATCAAGCTCACAATCTATAGTAGGCGGGGTCATAGGAATAGGTCTTGCCAAACGGGGAAGAAATGTGAATTACGGTATTCTGGGAAAGATCGCCCTGGGCTGGCTGGCCACTCCCCTGATTTCAGCTATCGTGTCCTTTATTTCTCTATTCTTTGTACAGAATGTATTTGCCCAAGAGGTTTTTTAGGACAAGAGCTTCCGGCGTCATCCACAAATCCGGCTCATAAAGACCTAGCTGACAGTTCTAAATAGCATGTACTCGTAAACTGAAGATCCCAGTATTTCCTTATTTTCTATAGCTAACGCGGCATCAGCCCATATTGCATAATAGGCAGGTTTTGAAACAAAACTCTTGATAAGTCCTTTTAAAAGTGGATCGACTCCATCAAGCAAGTCTTTTTTTTCAATGATTTCTTTGGAATTGAGGACCAATGTAAATGAATTATCTCCTGCAATTGATCTAACCGTTATTCTTGCAGGATATGCAGTCCGAAGTTGTTCATCTACCCGCATTTCAGTAGCCAAAACTTCTATTAAATTATTCGAACTATGGATAATATCATTATCCTTGGCCAGCATGAATGAGGTAATTGAATGTTTTCTAAAATGCGTATCCATAAAAATGATGGTGTAATTTCTTCCCCGAAACCTTCCCCAATACCATTTGGAAATGAAATTGTCTATAAAAAGCTTATTCGAACTATCAACTTTCCAATAATTATGATCATGATAGCCGATAGCATCTTTTAATACATATCTTTCATTCATGAAAGAAAAATTCCCGCTAACCTTGGCCTTTGGCGCCGGGATGATCCATGAAAATGCTCCCCTTTTTTTCCCTTTTTCAATCCAAAACTCATTGCCTAAAGGTTTCCAGCCTTCTATCTCAACAAAAAAAGTTAAGTCCGCAGAAAATTCATTAGTATTAACCGATAATTTATATCGACCCTTCTGTTTAAAAGAATCGAAACAGGCCTGGAATTCATCACTCAATCTTACATTACAAATATCTTGGGATGCGCTAAACTCACTAAGCGAATAAGGCTTAAGCAAAGATTTTTGTATATTGGGCGTTTTAACAGAAATAGCCAATTGGGGAAATATTTTTCTTTTTAGAGGGTCTGTGCCTATATGAGCAGCCAGTCTTAACACACAACCAATCTCTAAATCGATAATGTCGAAGTACCACCATTCAAAATCACCTGTTTCTAATTGCCGCACATGAAAACCGTCATCAGATGGCAATACCTCTAAGCTCGATGCATCCGTAACTAATAGTGATGTATCAACCACACCATTTTTTCCAACAAGTCCTCTATGAGTATAACCCTTCATCTCACTGCCCCCATATACTATGATAGCCTATAATTTTGTTATTTTAACAAGATTTTTTAGCCACAGCTTGGCATACTTTAAAGTATCAAGCTCATCAGGCCCGATAGGATGGTGAAAGGTGTCGTGCACGATTTTATAGCAATTAGAGCCGGATTCCTGGATTGCCCTCACGGCGGTGGGCAATGAGCGGAGTGAACTTTGTCTGAAGCCAAGGGGTTCCACGTAGCCCATCAATCCGCTCTCTTCAAATAAGAGCGCAAGTGCCTTCAAAGCCTCCACAGTTTCTGAGTACATCCGTGCAGTATCCCTGGGGTCGTTGGGATCATTATTGGGGCACAATACTACGGCTTCACAGCCTATAGATACTGAGAGGTTTATTAATCCTTTAAGTTCCTCAATCAGCTCTTGCCGAACCGAACCCAAATTGAACCTCTGCAGGGCGTTAACAGTCAGTATCTTAATCGCATATCTATGCACTAAATCTTTAACCTGATCCGGTGAATAAGAATCTATTATTCCTGTTTCAGCCAGATCATTGCGTAACTCAACCTTACCCAGTCCCAGATCCGCAGTAAGCTTAAAGAATTCCTCGAGACCCAAACACGGGTTCATGATTCTGTTCAGACTGATTCGGAGTCTATCAATCATCTAACTGAATAAAGATTTCACACAATAACCCGGCACTGATCTGGAAGAAGACAAACCTTCACCTCCTCCCCTACTCTAAACAGAGCCTTGCTGTCCGACTGCACACGAAGCCGGATGTTATTGCTGAGCTTAATTCGATAATCATTCCGATCGCCCAGGTAGGTTATTTTCTCCACCTCGCCGGGAAAGGTATTGGTTCCCCCTTCATGCGTTTTGCTAAACAACTCCACATTGTTGGGCCGTACAAAGAGAAGAGCCCTTTTCCCAACCTCCATATTCGGGCCGGCCACTACCTGAATCTCCAGGTCGTCAACCTTAACAATCGCTGCCCCCCGATCCGATCTGATTGAAGAAACAGTGCCTTCAAGGAAATCGGAAAGTCCGATAAAGTCAGCGATAAAACGGGATTGAGGAGAATCGTAGATTTCAGTAGGTGTACCGATCTGCTCGATCTTTCCTCTGTTCATAACAGCTACTCTATCGGATAAAGCAAGCGCTTCAGCCTGATCATGGGTAACGTATACCGCAGTTATTCCCATACGGTCAATCAGGTCACGGATTTCGAAGCGCATCTCCTCCCTGAGTTTTGCATCCAGGTTGGAGAGGGGCTCATCAAGGAGGAGTACCTTCGGACGATATACCAGGGCACGAGCCAGCCCTACTCGCTGCTGCTGTCCTCCGGAGAGCTGACGCGGGTGATGGCTCCTGTATTCCTCCATCCTGATCAATTGAAGAGCCTCTTCCACAAGCTCCCCCCGTTCCCTTTTGTTGATTCCCCTGATCATTAGAGGGAACTCTACATTCCCAAATACAGTCATGTGGGGAAAGAGGGCAAAGTTTTGAAATACCATACCCAGTTCCCTCTTGTGAGTAGGGACATCGGTTACATCAATGCCGTCAATAAAGACCTTGCCTTCATCAGGGATATTGTGACCCGTTATACAGCGGAGCGAAGTAGTCTTTCCGCAGCCTGAGGGGCCCAGAAGGGTCATCAGCTCTCCCCGGCGGATGCCCAGGTTGATCCTGTTATTGGCGACGATGGAACCGAAACGCTTTGTTACATCACGGAGTTCTATCATGTAATCGTTCATTTAAACCCCTTTAAAGCCCCCTACCAGTTTTTCAGGTGTCACTTGCCTCTGGATCATGAATAAAACAAATATAGATGGAATAACCAGAATAATGCTCATGGCGCTGGTTACTTCCCAGTAGCCTTCTCCAATCGCTAAATAGGTTCGAACCGGAAGAGTAACTGTGTCCTTTCCATAGGTCATTAGGGTCAGGGTAAACTCATTATAAGAAGCGGTAAATGTGAAAATTATGGAGGTGAGAATCCCTGGAAGGATCAGGGGTAGAATCACATGGAAGAATGTCTTAAAGCGGTTTGCCCCACACACGGCAGAGGCTTCAAGCACACGCTCATCCAATCCCTCAATGGTAGCCGAAAGCACGAGTATGGCATAGGGGGCGCAAATAGCCACATGAGCCAGCGCTACACCGAAGTGCGTATTTACCAGATGCAGGCGGTAAAAGACCTGGGCGATACCCAGTGCATAGGCAATGGGAGGGATCATCCTCGGGAGAAGAATCATAGCCATAAGCAATTCCTTGCCCGGTATCTTCCTGCGCCCGAAAGCCCAGCCTGTGGGGATACCGATTAAGGTGCTTATGGCCACGGCGATGACTGCAATAATCAGGGTATTTGCGGTTATTCTAAAGATTTTGGTTACCTCAACTGCCCACCTATACCAGTCCAGAGTAAGCTCCGGGGGCAGCCACAGGCGGCCGAACCAGTTCTTGCCCACTGATCGGAGCATAATCATGATGAAAGGCACATAGATAATAAGGCCAAAGCAGAGGAGAAATGTATAGATAAGAACCTTGCGGCCCCTCAGGATTGATTTCACATATATGCGGAGCAGATTCATCTGGATCGTCTCCTAAGGATGCGCATGTAGATTGTAAGGAAAATAACCTGAAGCATAGCCATAATCATGGCGCGGGCGCTGGCCGCAGACCAGCGAGCCGGGGTTAAATCGATCTGTTTATAAATCTCAACCGAGAGAGGACGGTAGTTTCCTCCGGCGATAAGCGGAATGCTGAAGGCCCCAAAGGCTGCCATAAACGTTAATACAGAGCCGGCTAATATTCCCGGCATAATGAGAGGCAGGATCACATATCGTAAGACATGCCATTTATTGGCTCCTGCTACATCCGCTGCTTCTTCTATACCGGGGTCTAAACTCTCCAGGGCCGAGAGTGTAGTCAGGGCTGTAAAGGGAAAGTACAACCAGGTGTAGAAGAGAATGAGCCCGGGTACCGTGTAATTGATCTGAATCGGCTTCTCAACAAAGGGAAAGACCCCCATCACCAAAAGGTTGAACCAGCCTCTGGATCCAAATAGTAAAAGAAGACCTAAAGCCCCGATCAGTCCGGGCACCACCCTGGGAATGAGCATAGTCAGGCGAAAAAAGCGATGGCCGCCCAGCTTCTTTCTGAGTATCAGGGCCAAGGCAACGCTGAATAGAATGGATAGTAGAGTTGCAGAGAGGGAGAGCATAAAGGTAAGTACAATCACACTTCGGGCTTTTGTTGTGCTCAAGAATGAAATATAGTTTACCAGTGTCCAGCCTGTATCGCTACCTTCGGGCCGCAGGCTGCGCACAACTGTTACCATCATAGGATAGAAAAATAGACCGAAAAAACATACCAGACCCGGTAGGAGCAGTGATAGTGTTACCCCGGTGGAGCGCAGATTTGATCCACGCCTCATGTTACGGCTCTCCTCTCTCTTAAATAAAGGGAAACCTGCCCCGCTTTTAAGTGGAAACAGATTCCCCTGCAAAGAGTAATTTCGGAAGGTTTTATTGGAAGCCCACTATTCTTCCCTATCTAATCTTAGGGAATAAGTATATCCGCACCCTTCTCTTTAATAAAGTTCTTCACCTCACTATTGCCGATTCTCAGTCTTGAAGGCTCCATCTTCTCCCATGCGGGAATGGTATCCCAGACAACACCGGGAATCTTATCCCAGATGTCCGTACCGGTGTACTGCCACATGGTAGTTATCAGTCTGATCTGTTGATCGTCTGAGAGAAGGAAATTTACTACCTTATAGACAGTTGCTTTGTACTCTTCGGGGATATCAACAGGTACAATAAGATATCCGTCGGAGCCGGCGGCCATGCCTTCTTCAAGGAAGCCTGACTTGATGCTGGGGGGCATGGTTCCCTGGTGACGTGACCAGAGTGAATAGTCCATGGCATAGAAGCTGATCCAGGTATCCCCCGCATTGAAATCTTCGAACATATTTGGAGGCTCTGCCGGAAGCGGAAGTTTGGCATAGGTGTAGAAATCAGTCAGCTTAGCGAAGGCTTCCTTCCCCTCATTTGATTCCTGGAGCTCTTCGAGAGGTATGGCTTTCCCCTGGGCATCGACCATATCAACAAAGGCATTGAGAAAGCTGTATGGTATGCGGTAGGAAGAGCCTGACTTGGCATCGGGCCTGACAATGCCTATGTGTCCCTTCCATTCCGCCCTTCTATTGTAGAATTCCTTCCAGGAAGTGGGCGGATCTTTAATATAATCGGAGTTATAGACCAAAGCATATTGGCTCCTCCAGTAAAGAGCGCCCTTTCCTCCAATGCTGACTCCCAACACGGTCTCTAAGTATTCCTTTGGACACTTATTTAAGTTGGGAATAACATCCAGCTTACCAGGGTAGAGAGTCTCAAGATCGATTCCGCTGCCGAGGGCCTTAGGAATCGTACCGGGCTTGACAAAGAGCAGATGAGCATCCCCTTTACCGGGTTCCCATGCCTTCATTCGTTCGATCAGCGTAGCCTCCTTGGAGACAATATAGTTCACCTTAACTCCCAACTGATCCTTAATGGCCGGGATTACCTGTGTCTGCCAGTACCACTGAAAATTGGCGCCTGAGTTTGTATCGATCAGAGTGATCTCCGGCACCTCTTCAGCTACCCCTGTACCGAAAAGAGCCAGGGGTGCTGCCATCAGGAATAGACATAGTAGCATTTTAGGTTTCATTTTTTCCTCCTTCATCTGTTAATAATTTATTTAACCTTTTTTACTATACTTCGCTTCTACTTTCTGTCAAGGATATTTCACCTTGGTTTCATAAAAAATCAATATTTTTACGTAATCCCAGGGGTCAAGTTGTACACAACATAACTCTCTACATATATAAAAAGAGAATCTGAAGCTCTTCGATGCAGCCGATTTCATCGCACTTCTCACGATGCACATCCCGCCCAATGGGATATACCTTATCCGACGCTACGGCTTGTACTCATCCCGAAACCGGGGCAAGCCGAAGGTGCCCGCAGGTGTCTTCATCCCCGAAGGGAGGTATGGATCGACAAGCCCTACGTAGTAAGGCTTGCTCCGGATGGTTGGAAAGAAAAGCTCACTTGTTTTTCTGAAGCAGAAAATATCCAAGCTGAACATGAGACCGACCGCCTGAGTTTCTTCCTCAGAAAGCAGATCCTCTTGGGCAAGGTTGATCGCAAAAATCTATGAAATTGACTCGAAGGTCTGCCCTAAATGCACATCTCCTATGAAGATAATAGCTGTCATTACCGATCCTGATGAGGTGAAAAAGATCCTAAGGTCGAAGATCCCCGCAGGTCGTAGATGCCCGCAGGGTAGGACATCTCATAAAAATAGGCCGAAGGTCACAGATGCCCGCTAGGCTACCGTAGGTGCCCGCAGGTCGTAGATGCCCGCAGGGTAGTGCAAGCCTCTTCCAGGCCTTGATCCATCA
>CAZQOY010000121.1:0-7701 GCA_964595095.1 uncultured bacterium
GCCAGATAAACCTTGGAACTCGGATCTCCCATGCGGCCCGTGAAGTTCCGGTTGGTAGTCGAGACGCATACCTCGCCGGCTGCCAGTACTCCCATGTGTCCTCCCAGGCAGGCACCACAGGTGGGGGTGGAAATCACGCAGCCCGCATCGTAGAAAATGTCGAAGAGCCCCTCGTCAAGAGCCAGCTTCCACGTCGTTGAGGTGGATGGGATGATGATGACGCGCAAGCCCCTGGCCACCTTGCGTCCCTTCAGGATGTTTGCGGCGATGCGCAGGTCTTCGATACGGCCGTTTGTGCAGGAGGCGATATAGACCTGGTCCACTTTCACTCGCTCTTCATCGGCAAGGGAAGATACGGCGCGGCCGTTGGACGGCAGCCCGGGCAGGGCCACGATGGGCTCCAGCCGGGAAACATCAATGGTAATCTCGTCAACATATGTGGCGTCGTCATCAGCTGCGTACACCGTCCAGTCGGTCTGCTTGGCCCGGCCATCCAGGTACTCGAAGGTGATGTCGTCCGCGGCCATAACGCCGCACTTAGCCCCGGCCTCGATGGCCATGTTGGTAATGGTCATGCGGGCCTCCATGGACATGTCCTTCAGGGCCTCGCCGTGGTACTCCAGGGCCTGGTAGCGGGCGCCGTCAACACCGATGCGGCGGATCAGCTCCAGGACAACGTCCTTGCTGTAGACTCCGGCCGGCAGCCGGCCCGCCAGGTTGACCCTGATGGTCTCGGGGACCCTGAACCACAGCTCGCCGGTGTGCAGGACCGCCGCCAGGTCAGTCGAGCCGATCCCCGTAGAGAATGTGCCGAAGGCCCCGTAGGTGCAGGTATGGGAATCGCCGCCCACTACAGTCTGGCCGGGAACGATGTGGCCCTGCTCGGGGAGCAGGGAATGACAGACGCCGTGACGTCCCAGCTCGTAATAGTGTTTAATGTTATTATCGACCACCCAATTCCGGAGGGTCCTGGCCAGCTCCGCGCTTTTGATGTCCTTGTTGGGGACGAAGTGGTCCGGCGTAACCACCACTTTGCCGGCGTCGAAGATCGTGTTGAGCCCGTGCTCCTCCAACATTTGTATGGCCGGCGGGGTGGTGACCTCGTGGCACATGATCAGGTCAATGCCGGCCTGGATAATGTTGCCGGGACTGACCTGCCCATCAATGCAGTGATCAGCCAGAATTTTTTCCGTTAATGTGTTTCCCATATTGCGCAATTCTCTCGCAAAGCGATCTCTATTACGGGGCAGATTTCATGTTCGCTTCCGCCCCACTGGCAGCCGCCCGGGCCTCGTTGAGGGCGCTCAGGTAGGCCTTGACGCTGGCTTCGATGATGTCGGTGGAAACGCCCCGGCCGGTAAAGGAGTGCCCCTGTTCCCGAATTCGGACGATCACTTCTCCGAGGGCTTCCCGACCGGCCGTCACCGAGCGTACCTGATAGGACTCCATGTTGGTATTGAGGCTCAGAGCCCGGTCAATAGCCTTGAAGCAGGCGTCTACGGGACCGTCACCGTGGGCCGATTCCCGGATAACCTGTTCCTCCACCTTCAGGGTGATTGTGGCTGTGGCCGGTGTAGTGGTGCCGGCGCTGACATGGAAGGAGTCCAGCTCGTAATAGTCCTGGCGCCGGAGTATCTCGTCCCCCATCAGGACTCGCAGGTCATCGTCAAAGACCTCCTTTTTCTTGTCGGCCAGCTCGAGGAACATATGGTAGACCTGGCCCAGTTCTTCCTCAGTTAGATGGTAGCCCAGGGCCTTCAGCCGGGCGGTCAGGCCGTGCCGGCCGGAGTGCCGTCCCAGGACAATGCGGGTTTTAGCCAGGCCCACCGATTCCGGCGTCATGATCTCGTAGGTGCGCTTGTCCTTGAGGACACCGTCCTGGTGAATGCCCGCCTCGTGGGAGAAGGCGTTGTCGCCCACTACCGCCTTGTTGGGCTGCACTATCAGGCCGGTAAAGGCCGAGACCATCTTGCTGGTGTTAATGATCTCTTCGAAGCATATGTCGGTGTGGAAGTCCCAGTATTCACCGCGTACCTTAAGTGCCATGACGATTTCTTCCAGGGAGGCGTTGCCGGCCCGCTCACCTATGCCGTTGATGGTGCACTCTACCTGCCGAGCGCCATTCTGCAGGGCGGCCAGGGAGTTGGCGACGGCCAGCCCCAGGTCGTTGTGGCAGTGGGTGCTGATCACGGCCCGCTCGATATTTGGCACCCGGCGCCGCAGCTCGGCGATGATAGCGCCGAATTCCGCCGGCATGGTATACCCGGTAGTATCAGGGATGTTTACCGTAGTGGCCCCGGCTTCGATGGCTGCTTCGACAACCTCCGCCAGGTAACCGATGTCGGTGCGCCCGGCGTCTTCAGGGGAGAACTCCACGTCGTCGGTGAAGGTTTTAGCGCAGGCCACAGCGTCCCGGGCCATTTTAAGGATGGAAGCCCTTTTCTCCTTAATGGTCTTGCCGTATCGCGCGTCCCGGAACTTCTCCCCGATATGGATATCGGAAGTACCGATAAAGGTGTGAATCCTGAAAGAGTCGGCCCCTTTTAATGCGTCGTGGGCCGCCTTGATATCGGCTTCTACGGCCCGGGCCAGGGCGGCAACGGTCACGTCCACACTATCGGTGATACGCTCCACCGCCTCGAACTGGATGGGGGAGGAGATGGGAAATCCGGCCTCGATGACGTCCACGTTCAGCTGTGCCAGCTGGCGGGCGATTTCCACTTTCTCCGGGACGCTCAATGAGGCCCCCGGCGACTGCTCGCCGTCGCGTAAGGTGGTGTCAAAGATGACAATTTTCTCGCTCATGGTATTCTTTCCATTCGCTTTGGCGGTTACTGCCGGTCGGTTCCCCACCCCGTAGGCCTCTTTAAATCTTCCCCAAACCAGGCCAATGTCCGGTTGAGGTCGCTGCCGGGCAAAATATCCCTGTGGACATTCATGCGGCTTCCTTCACCTGGTCGCCGCTCGCGAGCCAGCTCATCATCTGCCGGAGCTTGACGCCCACCTTTTCAATGGGGTGTTCCTTCATCTCACCGCGCAGTTTTTCCATGACCGGCCCGCCCCTGGCGTTCTCCTCAATCCATTCCCTGGCGAAATCGCCGTTCTGAACCTCCTCAAGAATTTTCTTCATTTCGGCCCGGGTCTGATCGGTAATGATCCGGCTACCCCTGGTCATACCGCCGTATTCGGCGGTGTCGCTCACCGAGAAATTCATCCGGCTCAGCCCGCCTTCGTAGTACAGGTCCACTATAAGCTTCAGCTCGTGCATGCACTCGAAGTAAGCCAGCTCCGGCGGGTAGCCGGCCTCTACCAGCGTCTCGAACCCGGCCTTGACTAGCTCGGCGGAGCCCCCGCAGAGAACGGCCTGCTCGCCGAACAGGTCGGTTTCCGTTTCATTCTTGAAGGTGGTCTCGATGACGCCCGCGCGGGTGCCCCCGATCCCTTTGGCCCAGGCCAGGGCCAGGTCCCTGGTCAGTCCTGAGGGGTCCTGGTGAACGGCGATCAGGCAGGGTACGCCGGTACCGTTCTGGAAAGTGCGCCGCACCAGGTGACCAGGGCCCTTGGGGGCGATCATCATGACGTTCACATCTTCCGGCGGGGCGATCTGGTCGTAGTGAATGTTGAACCCGTGGGCAAAAGCCAGAGTGTCGCCGGATTTCAGGTTAGGGGCGATCGCGCTTTCATAGACGGTGCGCTGGTGCTGATCCGGGACGAGCACCATGATCACCTCGGCCCAGGCGCAGGCCTCCGAAATGGTCTTAATGTCCATGCCGTCGGCTTCCGCCTGCTCCATAAAAGGGTCCCCGGGCCGCAGCCCCACACAGAGGTTCATGCCGCTGTCCCGCAGGTTCAGGGCGTGAGCATGTCCCTGACTGCCATACCCCAGAACGGCGATCTTTTTATTTATCAAGACAGACAGGTCGGCGTCGTTGTCATAGTACATATTTACCATGCTGGTGCTCCTTTTACTTCGCTTCGTTCATGGTTGTATTGCCCGTTCGGTTATAACCACCAGGCCCGCGGCCGTTGGTTGGTTTGTCCGCACCCCTGGTGAGGGCTACTTTCCCGGCCCGCATGATTTCGATAATCCCGAACTGTTCCAGCACTTCGATGATGGAATCTATCTTGTCCGGTTCGCCGGTGACCTCAATGATGAGGGACCGCTTGCCCACGTCCACGATTCGCGCCCGGTACATGTCGGCCAGGTTTTGTACCTCACCCCGGGTGGCGCCATCGGCCTTGACCTTGATGAGGGCGTGTTCGCGGATGACACACGGTTTGTCGGTGACGTCCACCACGTCGATGACGTTCACCATTTTAAGCAGGTTCTGGCGGATGATATTGCGCCGCAGGTGTTCCTCTTCATCGGTGACGATGGTCAGGCGGCTGGCTCCGGGAACCTCACTATGCCCCACCACCAGGCTTTCGATATTAAAATTCCGGCGCCTGAACAGGCTGGCGATGCGGTTGAGCACGCCGGGCTTGTCTTCGACGAGGGCAACGAGTATCTGTTTCATGGTGTCAGCTCCAGTCTTTCAGGCGTCGGTGTTTTCAAATTCCGGGTGCGGGCGGCGGATCATCTGGTGCAGGTCCGCGCCGGCCGGAACCATTGGATAGACCATATCGTGTTGCTCTACCACGAACTCGATGAGCACAGGTCCCTTGTGTTTCCGGGCCTTTTCCATGGCAGGCAGAATATCCTCCTGCTTTTCTACCCGGTATCCCGGCAATCCGTAAGCCTCGGCCAGCAGTTGATAATTGGGGCTCGAGATGGGCGTTTCGACATACCGGGCATTGTAGAACATCTGCTGCCACTGGCGTACCATACCAAGGTAGCCGTTGTTGATGATGGCGATCTTTATATTAGATTTCTCCTGAACGGCGGTTCCCAATTCCTGCAGCGTCATCTGAAAACCGCCGTCTCCGACAATAACCCAGATCTCTTTGTCCTTCACATGAAAACTGGCCCCCAGGGCCGCCGGCACGCCGAAGCCCATGGTGCCCAGTCCCCCGGAGGTGATATGCGTGTGAGGCCGTTCGTGGGCGTAATACTGGGCCGCCAGCATCTGGTGCTGGCCCACATCGGTGACGATGACGGCATCGCCCCCCGTCCCTTCCCAGATGGCACGGATCACCTGGGCTCCCAGGAGACTTTCGGTTTCCATTTTCAGTACGTCCCGCTGGTCGGCCTCTTCCCGCCATTTGCTGATGGCCTCCATCCACTCGGCGCGTTCCCTCTTTTTTACCTCGGGGATGATTTGCCGCAGGACAGTGCCCAGGTCGGCGTGGATACCTATATCCACTCTGATATTCTTGTTGATCTCTGCCGCGTCAATTTCGATATGGATCTTTTTCGAGTTGGGCGAATAGGTTTTCAAATTCCCGGTCACGCGGTCGTCGAAGCGCATGCCGCAGGCGATAAGCAGATCGGCCTCCTGGATGGCGTGGTTGGCCGTGGCAGTCCCGTGCATGCCCATCATGCCCAGGTTAAAGGGATTGCTCGCCGGTATGCTGTCGATACCCAGGAGGGTGATTGCTACCGGGATGCAGGCTTTTTCGACGAGTTTGGTCAGTTCGGCCGTGGCCCCGGACATAGTGACACCATGTCCGGCGAGAATCACCGGCTTTTCGGCGCTGTTGATCAGCTCCACCGCGTCGGCTACCTGCTGATCGGTGGCTTTTTCCGGCGGGTTGTATCCTGGCAGGTCGATAGGGTCGTCGGGATAGACAAATTCGGTCGAGGCTGTCTGCACGTCTTTCGGGACATCGATCAGCACCGGTCCGGGCCGCCCCGTGCGGGCGATATAAAATGCCTCTCGAATGGAGTGGGTCAGCTCCTCTACGTGCATGACCAGGTAGCTGTGCTTGGTCAGGGGTAGGGTGGCGCCGGTGATATCAGTCTCCTGGAACGCATCACCCCCCAGGGCCGAGGTGGGAACCTGCCCCGTAATGCACACGATAGGGGACGAGTCCATCATGGCCGTGGCGATGCCGGTGACCAGGTTGGTGGCGCCGGGACCGGAGGTGGCCATGGCAACTCCCGCCTTGCCGCTGACCCGGGCGTAGCCGTCAGCCATGTGGGCGGCCCCCTGCTCGTGGCGCACCAGAACGTGATGCACTTTGTCCCGGTACCGGGTCATGGCATCATAAATGGGCAGGTTGGTGCCCCCGGGATAACCGAATACCACCTGGACGCCTTCACGCACCAGGCATTCCCAGACAATCTCAGCGCCGGTCAGGGTTCGTTGGTTATTGCTCATTAGTTTGCCTCACCATATATAGCTTGTTAGACCGCCATTACGGCACCGGTATTCGCCGATGTCACCATACGGGCGTACCGGCCCAGGTAGCCGCTCTTGATCTTCAATTCAAAGGGGGGCAGCTCATTCAAGCGTGCTTCTATTTCTTCATCGCTCAGTTCCACCGACAGACGGTGCCCCGGTATATCGATATGGATAATATCTTCACTGTGGAGGGCCGCCAGGGGCCCCTTTTCGGCCGCTTCCGGGGAGACGTGTCCGATGCAGGCGCCGCGGGTGCCGCCGGAGAACCGGCCGTCGGTGATCAGCGCCACCTTTTCACCCAGCCCCAGGCCCACAATGGCGCTGGTGGGGGCCAGCATCTCGGGCATCCCGGGACCACCCCTGGGTCCCTCATAGCGAATGACCACCACCTCGCCGGGCCGGACCTCGCCGTTCAAGATACCCCTCACTGCTTCTTCCTGTGATTCGTAGACCCGGGCCGGACCCGAATGGACCATCATGGCTGCACCCACCGCCGCCGTCTTCACAACCGCTCCCTGGGGGGCCAGGTTTCCGAATAATATCGCCAGACCACCCTCTTCTGAGTATGGATCATCTACGGAGCGAATCACCTCCGGATCCTTGATCCGGGCTTTGGCGATGTTCTCGCCCAGGGTGCTGCCGGTAACGGTAATGCAGGTCAGGTCCAGAGCGCCGTCAACCCGGGACAGTTCGTTCAGAATGGCGGAGATGCCGCCGGCGGCGTCCACGTCTTCCATGTGCACCTCCCTGGCGGCGGGACTCACCCGGCAGATGTTGGGCACCTGCGCCGACAGGCGGTTGAGCTCCTCAAGGTTGAAATCCACGCCCGCCTCATTGGCGATGGCCAGGCAGTGCAGCACGGTGTTGGTGCTGCCGCCCATGGCCATGTCCAATGCGAAGGCGTTACAGAGAGCCTCCCTGGTGATGATGTCCCTTGGCTTGAGGTCCTGCTTAACCAGGTCCGTTATGCGGGAGCCGGCCTGTTGGGCCAGGTCTATACGCCGCTCATCAACCGCCAGGACGGTGCCGTTACCCGGCAGTGCTATGCCCAGGGCTTCCATGAGGCAGTTCATGGAATTGGCGGTAAACAGGCCCGCACACGAGCCGCAGGTGGGGCAGGCATAATCCTCCAGCTCCTGCAGGCGGGTATCGTCGATGGCCCCGGCCTGGTACTGGCCCACCCCCTCGAAGACGGATATAAGGTCGATGGTATCCCCCGATGGAGTGCGCCCGGCCTTCATCGGCCCGCCGGAAACGAAGATGGCGGGGATGTTCAGCCGGACGGCGGCCATGAGCATACCGGGGATGATTTTATCGCAGTTGGGAATACATACCAGGCCGTCCAGGCAGTGGGCCGCCGCCACCGTCTCCACGCTGTCGGCGATGAGTTCCCGGCTGGGGAGGGAGTAGCGCATCC
>CAZQOY010000122.1:0-870 GCA_964595095.1 uncultured bacterium
TGGAATACGAAGGACAACTAACCACGACTGCCACTGCTTACTGCCAACTGCCAACTGCCTACTGTCAACTGCCTTCTGTCAACTACCCCTGCCACTATTCTCCTTCCCTCTCGTACCCCTTGAGAAACTCCCTCGACCAGGCCTGGAAGCGCCCCTCCCGGATGGCTTGCCGCATCCGGGCCATCAGGCGCAGGTAGAAGCGCAGGTTGTGGGCGGTGGCCAGGCGCAGGCCTAGGATCTCACCGGCATGGAACAGGTGGCTCAGGTAAGCCCGACCGAAGTTGACGCACAGCGGACAGTCGCAGTCCGCCTGCACCGGCTCAAGCTCGGTCCGATACCGTGAATTGCGGATATTCAGGGTGCCATGCGGTGTGAACAGCTGGCCGTTGCGGGCGTTGCGGGTGGGCAGCACGCAGTCAAACAGGTCCATACCCAATGCTGCAGCGCGTACCAGGTCCGCCGGGGTGCCGACTCCCATCAGGTACCTGGGCTTGTCTCCGGGCAGCAGTTCATTCAGCAGCTCCAGGGTGGCGAAGAGGGCCTCCTTGGGCTCTCCTACGGCCAGCCCCCCGATGGCGTATCCCGAAGCTTCGGTCCGCCGGTCCCGTAGGGACTCCGTGGAGCTGGCGGACAGGGCCAGCAGTTCCTCGGCGCTACGGCGACGCAGGTGGGGGTCGGTGCCGCCCTGGACGATAAGGAAAAGGGTCTGGGGATGATCACCCCCGGGCTTCGTGGTACGAAAGCGATCCAGGCAGCGGCGGGCCCAGCGGGTAGTGCGCGCCACGGCCTCTTTGATCACCCGCAGCGGAGCGTCGCCGGGGGGACACTCATCCAGGGCCATGATAAAGTCCGAGCCGAGCTGCCGTTGAA
>CAZQOY010000122.1:880-7611 GCA_964595095.1 uncultured bacterium
TCGATAACCAGTTCAGGCGTGAAGCGGTGGGAGGTACCGTCCAGGTGGCTCTGGAACGTCACCCCGTCGTCGTCCACCTTCAGCAGGGAGGCCAGGCTGAAAACCTGGTAGCCCCCGGAGTCGGTCAGGAGCGGTTGATCCCATCCCATGAAGCGGTGCACACCGCCATAGCGGTTGATGAGCTCCATGCCGGGCCGCAGATACAGGTGGTAGGTATTACTGAGGATTATCTGGGCCCCCAGCTCGCGCACCTCCCAAGGCGCCAGCGTCTTGACGGCACCATGGGTTGCGATGGGCATAAAGCACGGCGTCTCGATGGCACCCCGGGCAAGCTCTATCAGCCCTCCACGCGCAGCCGTATCAGGGTCAACGGCGTTTATGGTAAAAGAATAGTTATTACTCATGGAAAACCGTGGGAAGGTGCTTCATAGGGCTGAAGCTCCCAACGCCTGGCGGTGATATGCAAGTACGTTTATCGCCTAGAAGTCGAGGCCGATAGTCAGATACCAATGGCTGGGATTTTTCCTGTTGGGCTTATGCTCCCACGCATAGTCCAGCTGGAAGGGCAGGCCGAAGAGGATAAAGCGGGGTCCCCACCCGTAGGTGATGGCATAATTCATATCCTTCTCCAGATCGTTCCAAGCCGCGCCCGCATCGATGAATAATACTCCGCCCAACTGGCCCAGCATGCCTAGAGCCGGGAAGTAATATACGAGAAATGGGAAACGGTATTCCAGGTTCATCAGCGTGGCTCTGGAGCCGTATAGCTCCATCATCTGGGTGCCGCGGAGGGGAGTGAGGTATTCCGAGAAGTAAATGGTTTTTAGTTCACTCCCTGGAAGGTCCATAGGATTGTTTTTATAACGCCCATAATAGTAGCCATCCCGCTCGGAGCTGAAGAGCCACGGCAGTCCACCAACCAGGAAATTCTGCGCGTCACTGCCGTAGCTGGCCCCGCCGGTCAGCCGGATCGCCCCGCTGGTCCCGGCAAACAGGTGAAAATATCGCCTGAGGTCGAAGGTGAGCGTCTGGAAAGCAATACCACTTTCCTTCCACTTGGGACTTGCACTGACTCCGACGTTGGCCCGCCAGCCGTTCACCGGGTGGAGATAATCCCACTCGGCGTTATCCCAGACATATCCCACCCTTGGCATAATAGTCGCCAGTACATCAACCGTATCGGGAGACCAGACCCCATTGGATTGCAGCAGATACCGGGTATGTTCCACCTTGTTAGCGGTCAGTCCCAGATCGAGACGGCGAAACCGGTTAAAAGGCAGGGAAGTCGTCACGTCGAAACCGTAGTGGCGCAACCTACTTGCCTCAGGATAGTAGGGATAATAAGAGTAGAAATATGCCGTATGGAACAGCGTAAAGTAATAATTTGTTCTGAACGGGAGCAGGTGATAGGTGATGAAGTAGTCAGAATTTTCCAGAGAAATCTGCATCTCGGTGGCCACGGAAATGCGGTGATTCCCCAGCATGTCACTGAACATGAACTGGGTCATCCCCTGGAAGCTGTAAAGGGTGCTGTAGCCGGCGTAGGTCTGCACCAGGTCCAGGGTAAACCGGGTCTTATAATCGTGTATGCGGTATCCGCCCTTCTCGTCCTTGTAGGTGCTCTCTTCCAGCGCAACCTGATGCGATGAATCTTTCCGCTGCGAGGAAAAAGCAGACGGATGGTCCAACCCGAAAATGTAGTTCTCGTACCCCCCCTCGATTCTGGGATACCTGCTGTTTCTGTCAGCGTTTACCAGAACCTCTTCGGCGGCAACGGTGTCTGCCAACAGGAAGTTGGATAGGCTGATCTCCCTGGGCTGGTCCCATAGTTCACTGGGGTTATGGATCCGATAGATATCGTACCCTGACTGCTCGAAGCCGGTAAAGTAGAGGCGGCTGTCATCGACAGCCATGTTAAGGTCGCTGATACCGGTCAACACGTTAGTAACCGCCCGTTCTTCGTCCGTCTCCAGATTAAGCATGTAGATGTTATCGATTCCTGACCGGTCGCTGGTGTAGAACAGGTAAGGCGCGCTATGAGCAAAGACCGGGTAGTTCTCCCTGGCCGGATCATCGGTAATGCGGCGCAGATTGGAGCCATCGCTGTCGATTGTGAAAATGTCCAACTGGTCGAGGTCGTACTCGTGCATTTTGAAACCGGGGCTCACCGAAGACAGGGGAGTACCATCAACGGGATGGAAATGCTCTTTGAAATCGTGGAGGTTGTTTTCCTGATCGTAACGGTAAGGTGGATAATCTCGCCGGTCGGAGCTGAAGGCCAGGAAGGTCCCGTCCGGTGACCATACCGGGTTGAATTCGCCGAAGATATCATTGGTAAGGTTGATCATTTCTTCGGAATCCAGATCGAGCAGATAGATATCACTGCTGACACCGTTATTACCGATAAAGGCAATGGTTTCCCCATTGGGGTTCCAGGTAGCCATAAAGACGCCTTCCAGCCCGGTGGGGTATTTCTTCACGTCCTTTGTATTAATATCCACCACGTAAAGGAGGCTCTGGTTAGCGGCCTTGGCGGCGAAGGCCACTTTTTTCCCATCGGGAGACCAGGTGATTCCAGGCTTGAGGATATGGAGTTCTTCAAACTCGGCGGTCGTACCTCCCCGGATCAGGCGCTTGAGAAACCGGCCGTCGGTGGCCGAAATCAAGACGATCTCCATCACGCCGTGGTTATTCCGCATAATGGCCAGTTTGCTGCCATCGGGGGAAATGGAGGGGGCGATATTATAGACATTCACAAGCTCCTCGTGGTCAGTGACCTGGTGGGCAACATCCTTGATCCGGTCCCGCCCGGTCACATCGGGCCAGTACTGTTTCTTGAGATACTCCTTCCATTGTTCGCTAAGCTGCTTGTAATCGGCGCCGATGGCGGCTTTGATCCCCTGTTCCACGTTGCTGTTCATCTTGATGCGGCTGAAGATTTCCGCAATGGACTCTTCGCCGTACTTACTAGTAATAAAGCGCCACAGCGACTGCCCGCCGTGATAGGCGTAGAGACCACTAAGCTGCTGCACCGGCGGGATATCCCCATGAAGAGCGAGATCCCGCATATACATGTCAGCGTTGGCATCCCATCCCCCTGACAGGTATTCGGCCAACCCTTCATTCATCCAAAGGGGAATGCTGTAGCGTATTCGGCCGCTTACTATGGATTGGACATTACCACCGTAGATCATGTCATTGACGACCGCATGGACCAGCTCGTGACGAATAACACGCCGGAAAGCATCGTAGCTGCCTTCAAAGGGTACTACCACGCGGTTTTTGAACAGCTCCGTTACACCGCCGATGCCTTCGTACATGTAGCTGAAAATGACGTTGGTCTGCTGGAAATCGGTGTGGGACCGGTAGGCCATGATGGAAACGCGCTTTTGAATCTGCCAGTTCAATCGGTCAGAAATCTGGCGGTACGCCTCGTTGGCGATTTCGGAAACGAATTCGGCCAGGCTCGGGTCGTCCCCGTAAAAGTATATGTCGAAGTACTGGGATTGGATGTAGTTCCAATCATACCGGTCGTACTGGACGATATTCTGGCCGAACTGTGCGACGAGAGGGGCAGCCAGAAAGACCAGCGCTGAAAGGGTTAATATCCGTACGGTGCTCATTGTAATTCTCATTACGCCCCAGCAGACCGAAAGTTCAACATACCAGTTGTCAACCGTTTGACTCGACACGAATCCCGAAGGTTAATAAGTATACGGCGCTTCTTTTAGATCCCCTGCTCCACGACGTTTGGCCAAACACATTGACGTGGTATCGGGTGCTACGTTTAAAGGTAATGGAAAATGGAGCTTTATGCAAGCGGAGGCAAAGAATCTGTTTGAATTGTGTACCGTTCCAGAGCCCGTAAACTCCAGCGGTATCTATGGTAATCCGTCAGCCTGCATATTGATTTTACCTACCTCTTGCCGATGTCAACTCGTCTCTCCTAATATTGCGTTGCCTCTCCGACGGGAAGCGCCTAATTTCACCACCGATGACAACTCCGGCTTATTTTATATCCGATGTACACCTTGCGCTGAATGGTGACAAAGAGGAACTTGAAAAACGGCGGCACCTGTTTCGGTTCTTTGATATGATCCAGCAGTCGGGCGGAACCCTCTTTATCGTAGGTGACTTTTTCGACTTCTGGTTCGAATACCGGCACGTTATCCCCAAACGCTATTTTGATGTGATCAGCCGCTTGCACCAACTGAAAGTTGCCGAAGTTGATATCCATTTTATCCTAGGCAATCATGATTACTGGACTAACGATTTCCTCAATGGCCCCCTGGGCATCCATATTTACCCATCAGAAGCAGAAGTAACGATTGACGGCCAGCGGATCCATCTGACACATGGAGACGGGCTCCTGGCGAAGGATACCGGCTATCGGTTGATGCGCAAGGTTCTCCGCAGCCGGGCCTGTGTATTCCTCTATCGCTGGCTCCATCCGGACCTGGGCATCACCCTGGCCCAATCCACTTCGCGCCTCAGCCGAAAAAACAACCAGCCGGATGACCAGGAGGAAGCCATGTTTGAGGAACTCTCACAGTACGCCCGCGACCGCTGGGCTGAGGGCTGCGACGTGGTAGTGATGGGGCACTATCATCTGAACCGCCTCCATACCAACAGCGACGGTAAAAGTTTCCTCTGCCTGGGGGACTGGATTTCCCACTACACTTACGGCAAATTGTCTCAAGGCCGTCTTACACTGGAGTCCTTGCCTGACTGAGGAGGCTATGTTGAAGTTATCTCGTCCCAAAAGCGTCTTAACCAATCCTTTGGTAAGGGCGTATAGCCATACGCCCCTACAAGTATATCTGGGAGCCGCCCTCCGCCTCGTCCTGCTGTTGGTGGTGGCTTTCTCTCTGGTCGGGTGTGCCCTTTTCCGCCGGGACCGGGACGAAGTCGACGTGGAGAAACTCCGTCTCCAATACCAGGAAGGGAAGATGGGAGCCCTGCTGGAGATCATCGAGATCTACGAAAACCCTGAGCAGGCGCTCAGCGTACGGATTGCGGCGGCCCGGGCTCTGGGGGAAAGCCGCCACCCGAAGGCGGTAGACGCCCTGGCCCGCACCGTCGGTGACGCCGAGGCACTGGATATCGATATGATGCTTACCGCCATTGAGGTACTGGCCAGCATCCCCAGCAACGCCAGCGCCAGGGCCTTGACGCAAGCCCTGTCCACCACCGACGCTAAGCTGGACTCACTGCGCAGCGCCCTGATAACCGGGCTGGAATCCATCGGCTCGGAGGACTATATCCATACCCTCATCGACCTCTACCAGGCCAGCCGTGAGAGCCACCTCCGCATGGAGCGGATGCTCACCCGGGCCCTGGGCGGGATCGGCGACGAGAAAGCCATTCCCGTGCTGATGAATATCGCCGCGGACCCGGAGGTTGAACTGGCCACCCGCAACGCGGCCATTGAGTTTCTGGCCGAGAAACGGACACCTGAGGTGATCAGGATGTTCGCCGATATGCTGGGCGATCCCGCCACCAACCTGCAGCTGCGGGACTTCGCTCTGCGGGCTATGGGCGATATCAAGGAAGAACGGTTGGTGTTGGCCCTGCTGGAGACCTATCAACTGGGCCGGCAGGAGTATTATTCCCTCCTGAACACCCTCCTGGCGGCCCTGGGCGAGTTCGACGATCCGACGATCAAACCCACCATGCTGGAAATTGCTCTGGCCGACGATTTCCCCCTGAATTTCCGCAAGCAGGCCATCACGCACCTGGCCAACTTTAACGATCCTACCGTCCTTGATCGGATAATCCCGCTGCTGGAAGATCCCGAGAATTATCACCTGAAGGCAGAGATTTCGGCCCTGGCCGAAGCCCTGCTGCCCGGACCGGAGGGCAAGGAACGTATCCGCCGGGCAGCCCTCAAGGCGACGAAAACATGGGAGGGCGAACAATGAGAACCGCCATGGGGAGCCCCTTCATCGGTTTGGTACTCACCCTGGGGTTGACCCTGCCGATCCAAGCGTGGGGGCAGGAAGAACAGGCCGGGCAAACCGTAGAGCCGCTGCCCCGGAAAACCGTCCGCCGCATTGCCTATAAGGATTTCTATGACCTCCAGACCAGCATGGAGGAGCTGCGGCGGCAGATGAACCAGCTGCGGATAGACGTGGAAGCATACAAGAGCCGGGAGATGACACCGGAAGTATATCGCACCATCCTGAAACGCATTCAGCCGGTTAAATTGACCCACGAGATCGTCATGACCAATGGCACGGTTGTGCGGGGCAACATCATCGCCGAAAACATCGATGAGCTGACCGTCGAAACCAGCGTGGGTAACCTCACTCTGGGCAAATCCAACATCCGCAGTATTCAGGATATCGCCGAGCTCAAGCCGAAGATCGAGTTTCAGGGCGACGCCAGGGAGGAGATTTACGACGACCACCGGGTCTATACGGGAGCGGTGCGCAACGAGGGGATCAGCCGGGGGGATTTCGTGCGGGTTATCTTCAGGCTCTGGAATGCCAAGACCGAACTGGTAGCCGAAGATTCGGCTTTCGTGGACGGTACCATGATCCCCTATCTATCCGGTGTCGTCACCGATACCGCCCTGGATCCGGGCCAGACCGCCGAATACTACGTGCGGGTCAAGGCTGCCAAAGACAACCCCGTCAGCTACATCACTCGTGAGATCCACTGGGAGCGGGTGGACTGAGGGGAGTGGCAGTGGCAGTGGCAGTAGGCAGACCTCACCCCCTTCGCCCCGC
>CAZQOY010000123.1:0-7604 GCA_964595095.1 uncultured bacterium
TCTCGTCGGGGGAAGCCTTGAAAAAAACGAATTCTGTATGTGTTTTGTCTAATTCCTCGCCGGTCATTGCTTCCCCTTTTGCTCCAGGCGGCCTCGCCCGGACTCGCCGTAGACGGCGCGTCGAGGCTTGGCCTGCCCGGGACTCCCCGTGGGTCCGCCCAGGGCCAGGGCTACGGCCAGAGGGTTCCCTCTCTTTTCCCTGCCGACTGCCGTTGCTACTGCCCCTGGCTCCCATTCCCTCTTGCTTTCTCTTCTTTGATCTTTGCGACCTTTGCGCCTTTGCGGTTATTCCTTCTCTTCAATCGTCAATCGTCAATCGTCAATTCCCCAAGCCCCAGGCGCAATCAGCGATTCAGTATCTCCAGGATGGGCTTGAAACGGTCCAGGTTGGTCTTGTAGACGTCGTAGGAGAATACGCAGACGGCCCCCAAACCGTAGAGCCGGGCCACGCGGATCTTTTCCGCTGTTGCCAGGGCATCCTGGTTATAGGTGGCCACCCCCATGATCACCCGGCTGCGGAAGCGCTCCGAGAGCGAGTCGGACACGATAGTCACGTTCTGCATATACTCGTCAAGCTCCGGTGTGTAGTTCATCAGGAGGGCGTAATCGAGGATCCCGTGCCGGAGCCACAGCAGCCAGTCCTGGTAATACTTGTGGCGCGCCACCCTGGCGTTGGGTTTGACCGCCGCGGTCAACATCACTTCCTTCCCGCTGAGGGTGATTACCGCGCGCATGGTGGTTATCAGATCGGTGACCTTCCGGCGGCGATAATCGTTCCAGACTTCCAGCTTCCCGTCCGGGCCTTGGCCGGCCCCATTACCGGTTGGGTTATCCTGCACCTGGTTGATATCCCGGGGATCGAAACCGTGCCTGCTGCGGAACACGCCCAGCCCCTCCTCGTTATAGCCGTAGTCTAAATCCGTAAAGCGGCAGTAGTCCAGGTGGAGCCCGTCAATGTTGTAATTAAGGAGGATCTCCGTGAACACCGCCTGGAGGTAGCCGTTGACTTCCGGGTGTACTGGTGAGAGGAAGATCCCCTCAAAGGACTCGTCCCGGGGGGCGCTCAGATCAATGTCCTTGTGGGCCTTGCCGCCGGCGTCCACCTCAAGCCACTCCGGATGCATACGGTAAGCATGGCTGCTGGTCTCGGGCGGCGTGCGGGCGGACCAGAGGAGGTAAGTGATCACCCAGGCGTGGACGTTCAGCCCCAGCTCGTGCCCCCGGGCAATCGCATAGGCCAGGGGATCGAAACGGCTGTCCCGGACGAGCGGGCTCTTCGGGACCAGCAAGGAGTTATAGTAGGCGTCGCCCCGGCCCCGCACTTGGACGAAGACATGATTGAAGCCGCTTTCCTGGGCGAAGGTCAGGGCGGCGTCGATCTCCTCGCGGTTTACCATGCTATCCCGCACGATCCACAGGCCCCTGATACGCAGGGGCTCCAGATCCTGACCGGACAGGTCCTCCCCGCTGAGGCTTGTCCTGAGCCCGCCGAAGGGGCCTGCCCTGTCCCGAAGGGATCCCTGCGGGAAGCCTGACGAAGGGGCGGTGAGAGCAATAAAAAAGGCAGCCGTAAGGGCTACCTTCCAGGAAGTGGGAATCGTGATGCTCAAGAAAATGCCGCTGGTTGAGAACCCGCCGGTTGCCGCCTCATTTCTTGGATTTTTTTCCAGCTGCGGCACTCTCTTCGGTGGATTCGACCGGGGCTGGGGCAACATCCACCAGCTCCATCATTGAAACCGGGGCCCGGTCATTAGTACGATACCCCAGCTTAATGATACGGGTATAGCCGCCGGGACGGTCAGCCATTTGCGGCGCGATCTCGTTGAAGAGGATAGCAGTTACCATCTGTCCCTGCTTCCCCGGCAGGGCCTTCAATACCTGACGCCGGGCGTGGAGAGTGCCCCGCTTGGCAAAAGTAATCAGCGGTTCCACGAAAGTGCGCAGCTCCTTGGCCTTGGCATCAGTAGTCTGGATGCGCTTATGGATGATCAGGGACAACGCCAGATTGCGCATAAGCGCCTTCCGGTGGCTGGCGGTACGATTCAGCTTACGGCCCCTCTTCAGATGTCGCATGTCACCTCCAATACAGCTATCTCTCGATGATGTTGGGATCGACTTCCATGCCGAAATAGATCCCCATCTCTCCGAGCTTCTCCTGCAGCTCCGTGAGGGACTTACGCCCGAAGTTCTTGAACTTGAGCATCTCGCTCTCTTCTTTGGTTACCAGCTCATAGATGGTCTTAATGCCGGCGGCCTGCAGGCAGTTATAGCTGCGGACCGACAGCTCCATCTCGTCAATGCTCTTTTTAAGCAGACTGCGGAGATGGATGCCCTTGTCGTCAATTTTATCCTCCACATCGGCAATAGGGGCGGATTCCTCAAAGGTGAAGATATCAGCCAGCACGTGGAGCAGCTTGGCGGCATAGTTCACTGCATCCTTGGGTGACGTGGAACCGTCAGTATGGACATCCAGGGTAAGTCGCTCCTGCTGGTCTTTCGAGGCCGGCAGGGGCTGAACATCGAAGGTTGCACTGGTCACCGGATTATAAATAGCATCCAGAAAGATAGTGCCGATAGGGGCATCGGGGAGCTTGTTTGTATCCGCCGACATGTACCCCTTGCCTCGATCGACACGGACTTCCAGCTTGACCTCTTTTTCGCCATTTAAAGTGCAGATTTCCAGACCCTGATTCAGAATCACAAACTGGTCGGTCTCCTTACCGATTTCACCGGCCTTAACAACACCTTCACCTTTCAGGACTACGGTGGTCGGGTCTGGTTTCAACTCGTTGAGCTTGAACCTGACCTGCTTGAGGTTCAGTATAATATCGGCTACGTCCTCTATCACGCCTGGAATTGTTGAGAATTCGTGAAGCACACCATCGATTTTGATCGAGGTTATTGCTGCACCCGGGATTGCGGTCAGTAGTAGCCGACGCATGGCATTCCCCAGCGTAACACCATAGCCCCTCTCCAACGGCTCTACGACGAGAGTCACGTGCCGGTCGTCGTGTTCCTGAATTGTAAGATCGCACTGACTGTCCTTACTTGCCATTCAAACTTCCTTCCCATGCACGTTATTTAGAATACAATTCAACTACGAGCTGCTCGTTAATTTCCTCGGGTATTTCATCACGCTGAGGCC
Source organism: uncultured bacterium (assembly GCA_964595095.1). Taxonomy (GTDB): domain Bacteria; phylum Fidelibacterota; class Marinisomatia; order SCGC-AAA003-L08; family TS1B11. Next base: position 3,146 of record CAZQOY010000123.1, read on the forward strand.
TGGCCAGAAAAACACCCGTCAGTTTGGCTTTGTCCAGTTGCAGCCAGGGCATCTGGTTATCATCAGTAATACGCCGCATAGCGTTGTGAACGATTTCCAATTTCCTGCTCTTTTCCTGGACCTTAATCACGTCACCCGGTTTGAGCTGGTAAGATGGAATGTTGACTACCCGATCATTCACCATGAAATGCTTGTGGCTGACTAACTGCCGGGCGGCACGCCGGGTGGGAGCCATACTCAGTCGGTAGAGTGTATTGTCCAACCGGGATTCCAGCATGATAAACAGATTGTGCCCGGTAGGACCTTCCTGTGTTGCCGCCTTTCTGAAATAATTTCTGAATTGCCGTTCCAGGACACTGTAAAGGTGCTTCATCCGCTGCTTTTCACATAGCTGCAACCCGTAGGTGGAAACCTTCCGTCTCAGGGTGCTGCCGTGCTGCCCTGGAGGATAGCTTTTCCTTGGCGATGAGAACTTGAGCGATTCGAAGACCGGATAGTCCAAGCGCCGAACGACTTTGCCACGTGGTCCCAGGTACTTAGCCATTATTTCGATTACCCTCTCTTATACCCTGCGGCGTTTTGGCGGACGACAGCCGTTATGCGGTATGGGTGTTACGTCCTTAATGGCGTTGATCTCCAGCCCCGCCACCTGGAGTGATCGGATGGCGGCCTCGCGCCCGCTCCCCGGACCTTTCACTCGAACCTCTACGGTAGTCAGACCCAGGTCCATGGCTTCCTTGGCCGCTTGCATGGCGGCCTGTTGAGCCGCAAAGGGGGTGCTCTTGCGGGACCCCTTGAATCCGCGGGTCCCGCCGCTGGCCCACGAAATAACGTTGCCGAACTTATTCGTCAGCGTGATAACGGTGTTGTTAAAAGTGGCCTTTATGTGAGCAATGCCCTCCGGCTCCACCTGAACCTTCTTCTTCCTTTTCCGTCCCGCTGGTCTTGCTGCCAAGGTTTCTCAACTCCTTTTCTGTTAAACTTCCATCTAGTACGTTACTTGCGGCTGCCTATGCCACGCTTCCGCCCTTTCCTGGTGCGCGCATTGGTATGGGTGCGCTGACCGTGTACGGGTAGACCGCGCCGGTGGCGAAGACCACGATAGCAGCCAATATCCATCAGCCGTTTGATATTCATGTTCATTTCCGTTCGCAGCTCGCCTTCTACCTTGTGTTTCTCGGCAATGATATCACGAATCGCCACCACCTGCTGCTCGCTAAGATCGCGGACGGGGGTGTCAAGAGGCACTTTGGCCTCTACGAGAATCTGGCAGGAACGCGTATGGCCGATACCGTAAATATACGGCAGTGCGTATTCCACAGTTTTGTCACGTGGTAGATCCACTCCGGCAATTCGAGCCATATGCTATCGTCCTTTCCTAAGTTGGCGGGCCACTCTTACCCCTGGCGCTGCTTATGACGCCCGTGAACGCAGATCACCCGCACTACGCCTCCACGGCGAATCACCTTGCATTTAGAACAAATCTTCTTCACAGAAGCACGTACTTTCATTACCATCCTCGCTCTTGCTGGTACAGCGGCTACTTATAACGGTAGATGATCCGGCCTCGAGTCAGGTCATACGGCGACAGCTCCAGCGTAACCGTATCTCCCGGCAAGATCTTGATAAAGTGCATGCGCATCTTGCCTGAGACGTGAGCCAGGACTTCGTGACCATTCTCCAGGCGCACCTTGAAGGTGGCGTTGGGGAGCGTCTTCTCGATGGTCCCGTCTACCTGGATACCTTTTTCTTTCGCCATGTTGTCAGTTCGTTTTGTACCCCGTCAACACCTCCGAGCCATTAGCAGTGATGACGATAGTGTGTTCAAAATGGGCCGACGGTTTACCATCAGCGGTACAAACCGTCCAGCCGTCTTCCCGGGTGTAAACCTCTTTGACACCCATATTGATCATCGGCTCGATGGCCAGACACATACCTTCCCGCAACAGAGTGCCAAAGCCGGGCCGCCCGAAGTTGGGAACCTGCGGTTCCTCGTGCAGCCTGGCACCAACGCCGTGTCCCACCAGTTCCCGGACCACACCGAAGCCCGCGCTCTCGGCATGCTGCTGGACGGCATAGCCAATATCACCCACGTTGCCGCCGGCCTGGGCCGCCTTAACCCCCAGGTCTAGGCACTCACGGGTCCTGGTTAACAGCCGCCGGCGGGGTTCGTCTACCTCGCCCACGGCGAAGGTGCGGGCATGGTCGCCATAGTAGCCCTCCTTCTGCGCGCCTACATCGATAGCCACAATCTGCCCTGCTTCCAGAGGGGTGTCGTCGGGAATACCGTGGACCACCTCATCCTCGATAGAAATACACAGGGTGGCCGGATAGCCATACAACCCCTTGAAACCCGGCTCAGCCTTCTGGCGTCGAATATATGCCTCCGCGGCGGTGTCCAGCTCTATCGATGTAACGCCGGGTTTGATCTTCTCAGCTACCAGCTGCAGCGTTTCGACGACGATGCGACAGCTCCGCCGTATCTTTTCCACCTCACGTGGGCTGCGTATGTGGATCATTGGGCACTTTCAGCGATTAAAACCGTCGGCGACCCCTGATCCGGCCACTTTTCAAAAAACCGTCATAATGCCGCATCAACAGATGACTTTCAATCTGCTGGAGCGTATCCAGCCCGACGCCTACGATAATCAGAAGACTGGTTCCTCCAAAGAAACTTGCCAGGTCGTAATTTACCCCCGTGGCCTTCATCAGTATGTAGGGAAAGATGGCAATCAGTGCCAGAAAAATGGAGCCGGGGAGGGTTACCCGGGTCAAAATGTTGTCGAGATATTCCGCCGTTTTCTTTCCCGGCCGTACGCCGGGGATAAAACCACCCTGTTTTTTCATATTATCCGCTACATCCACCGGATTGAAGGCAATGGCGGTGTAGAAGTAGGTAAAGAGAATTATCACCACGCCGAATATGATCCAGTAAATGGGGTGGTCGATAGAAAAGAAACTCATTAACCCCTGAACAAACACGCTCTCCCGGAAAGCGGTCCCCAGGGTGCTGGGGATGAACATGATGGCCTGGGCGAAGATAATGGGCATCACCCCCGCCGAGTTGATCCGCAACGGGATATGGGTGGTCTGGCCACCGTAGACCTTGCGTCCCACCACCCGCTTGGCGTATTGGACCGGAATTCTCCTGGTGCCCTGGGTCAGACCCACTACCAGACCCACGATAAAGATCATGATGCCTAAAAGGATAACATCCAGCAGGATGTTGCGCAGACCCTGGTTGACCAGGGTGATCTCTTTGAACAACACATTAGGTGCCCGGGAAATGATATTCACCATAATTATGAGGGAAATCCCATTGCCGATGCCGTGTTCGGTGATCTGCTCCCCCAGCCACATCATAAACATAGTGCCCGTTGTAACGGTAATAACAGTTTGCAGCTGGAACCCGATCCCCGGGTTGAGCACTACGTTGCCGACCGGGGTATCCAGACCTTGCAGAAAAATTGCAATACTAAAGGACTGAATAGCAGAAATAGCAACCGTACCATAGCGGGTCAGCTGGGTAATCTTCCGGCGGCCCTCTTCGCCCTCCTTCAGCAGGCGCTGGAAGTAGGGCACCACCGCTCCCATGAGCTGGATGATGATGGAGACGGTGATGTAGGGCATGATCCCCAGGGCGAAGACAGTCGCCTGGGCAAAGGCCCCCCCGCTGAACATATCGTACAAGCCCAACAGGGTATTGGCAAAGCCCTGCATGGCGGACTTGAGCGCTTCGCTGTTAATACCTGGGATTGGGACGTGGGCACCCACCCGGACGATAAACAGCAGGCCGAGCGAGAAGAAGATGCGCCGCCGCAGCTCGGGAATCTTAAAACTGTTGGCGAATTTTTCGATCATCCAGCGACTACCCTCCGGGGCAGGACTACAGCTTTTCCACCGGACTTTTCGACCTTCTCTCTCGCTGACCGGCTGAACTTGTGGGCGGCGACTTCCACCGCGCTGGAAAGCTCTCCATCGCCTAATACCTTCACCGGCACATCATCATGCTTTATGACCCCCCGTTCCTTCAGGATTACCGGATCCACTTTCTTAATCTTCAGGGCGGCGATAGTTTCGAGATTGACAATCTGCAGCTCCCGCCGGAAACGTGCGTTGGAAAACCCGCGCTTGGGAATCCGTCGCTGGAGGGGCATCTGGCCCCCTTCGTACCAGACCGGCCGCTTGGACCCGGAACGCGAATGCCATCCCTTATGGCCACGCCCGGAGGTCTTGCCCAGACCTGAAGCATAGCCCCGGCCACGGCGCTTCCGGTCACGCGTTGAACCCCTGGCCGGTTTTAACTGAATAAGCGGGCTCATGCCTCCTCCACTCTCACTAGATGCCGAACCCGGGTGATCATGCCACGGATTGCCGGGTGATCGGGTTTCACCACCGTCTGGTTCATGCGGCGGATGCCAAGAGCCCTGAGAGTGTCCTTAGTCCGCTGAGGATATCC
>CAZQOY010000124.1:0-7529 GCA_964595095.1 uncultured bacterium
GGCGTTCATCGCAAGAGATCAGCTTGACCGACGGTAATAGGGACGGTGATGATCCCGGGCTGTATCGATGAACATGATAAGTCATCGCGAAGGAGTCCGTCGGCTGACGGACGACTGTGGCAATTCCATAGGGCATTCAACACACTGGAACAAGATCGCCACTCCGCCAGTCCCGTCCCGAAGGGATCCCTTTGGGAAACGGATCCACCTATCGGCGTGATCGGCGGATCGCGATGACAGTAAAGGAGAAAGAATGCCATAACTACATAGGAACCTCAACAAGCATGCAAAAGAAAAGGAGACGAAAATGAGTATATCCTTCAGCGGGATTCGAGACCAGGCCACCTTCACGGCCAGCAGCCTCACCTTCGGCACCGACGAAGGGAAGGTCTGCAAAGTAACGGCCAACCAGACGGTGGGCCTGTGTTCCGATGGAGATCGGTTCCATGGGACCATCGAGACCATCGAGCGGGACAACGCCTATTGCGTGGTACGCAAGACGGGCTACGTGACGCTGGACTACACCGGTACCGACCCTACTGCCGGGATCGTAAAGCTCTCGGCCGACGCCTCGGACGGTGTGAAAATAGACGCCGTCAGCGGCATCGAGTATCTGGTGGTTGACGTGGATACAACCAATAAAAAGGTAACCCTGTTTCTAGGGTAGCCAAGGAGGAAGCATGAACAGTCAATTCAAGCGGATGAAACTGGAACGGGGTCTCTACCAGGAGGCGGAAGCCAGTGGGCTGACGTTGGCCGAATTTCTGGCAACGGTGGACGGCGGTGCCTACACCGATCCCGATTCGACCCTGGACCCCTTCCAGCAGCAGATGGCGGTCCGGAACCTGGTAACCTCCGGGCCCCGGGCCATTCAGCTGGACGCCTTCTATGAAGAGGACAACCGGCTGCTGTTCCCCGAGTGGATCAACCGGCAGATCCGGGAAGGCATGAGCCTGGGCAAGCACGCCCTGCGCCTATCCGACCTGGTGGCGGTTGAGACCGAAATCGAATCGGGGGTCTATGAGGTGCTGGTCTCGGAGATTAGCAGCGAAGTAACCCCCAAGCGGGTGGGGCAGGGCGGGGAGTTCCCCGAGGTGGAGATCAAGATGGGAGACCAGACTATCAAGCTGGCCAAGTACGGTATCGCCCTGTCGGCTTCCTACGAGGCCATCCGCCGGGTGAAGGTCCCCGTGTTCGCAGCCACCCTGCGGAAGATCGGCTTTTATATGGGTCGCCAGATGGTGAACGACGGCCTCACGGCCCTGGTGAACGGCACCGGTAACAACGATGCCGCTACCGTAGACCAGGTAGCCACCTCAGGCACCCTGGACTACAGCGACCTGGTGGCTTTCGACCTGAACTTCGAGCCATTCGAATGCGACTACTGGGTGGCACCCAAGGCCGTCATCCAGACCATCCTGAACATGGTGGAGTTCAAGGACCCGATGGCGGGATTCACCTACCAGCAGACGGGAGACCTCGTCAGTCCCCTGGGCAACACCCTGCGCCGATACGACGGGACTCTGCTTTCGACAGATCGGATAGCAGGGTTCATGCACCAGTTCGGTATCGAGAAGGTGACCGAACGCAGCGCCAGCCTGGTGGAGGTAGAGCGCATTATCAACAAGCAGATCGAAGGAACGGTGATATCCCAGGTAGTGGGCTACGCCAAAATCGACAAGGACGCCACGCGGATTCTGGACATCACCTATTAGTGATGGTCCCGGGCACTTTGCTGCCTGGAAGCGTCCCCGGTGAACATCCTGGGGCTCTCGAAGGATATTGGAATGTTGAATGATGAATGTGGAACGCAGATTGATGACGACATGTATGCTTCGGGAGCCTCGGGGCCACCAATGAAATATCGAATGACGATTGAGGATTCACAACAAGAGAAGGAGTAAGTGATGGCCGAAAAGACTATTGCTGTCAGGCTTAACCCCCAGCTGGAGCAAGAAGGGCGGGGCCTCTGCGATCCGGAAGACCCGCGCAACGATGAGGTGATTACCCCTTTGAATTACAGCGCCAGGGGGTATTTACGGGTGCATCCCAGCGGTTTCATCCAGGCCCAGATTCAGGCCGGGGTGTTGATCCAGGTGGCTGAGAAGGAAGCCGCTGGTACTGATAATGTCAGCAAAGGTGCTGCCAAAAGCAGGAAGTCCCGAGCCGGCAAGACAGGCAGGGGGGATAAGCGATGATTGCTGACGGAACCCACGTCCGGGCTTTGGGAGGGCTGCCGTCGGGCATCACCGACAGCATCCTGAACCCCTTTTTCGGCCCCGCCGGACGGCGACTGGAGGGGTGGGTCGGGACCGGGGCCTATAGCGACGCCGAGCAGTCCACTCCGGAGGATGCCGATCGGGCCGCCGCCCTGAAAGACGCCGAAGCCTACCTGGTGCTGTATTACGCCGCGCCCCGGCTCAATATGGTCATCGCCGACAGCGGAATTATCACCTATAAGGTCACGGTCTCGGGCACTTCCAGCGATGAATTCACCTACCTGAAGCCGGAAGATCTGGAAGATCTGCGGCAGGTGTGGCTGCGGGACGCGGTGAGCTCTTGCCGCCCTTACATTATCAAGGCGGGTGTGACTGTAGGGGTCTCACCGGCGGTGGAGGAGTAAAGGCCAATGCCAACTGTCATCGCGAGTCCCGACCTTTGCGTCGGGACGTGGCGATCTCGAAGGTTAAAGGATGAATGAGATTGTTCCGCTCGTGACGCTACTCGGATTGCCACGACCCCTGTTGGGGTCTCACGATGATGGGGGAAAAAACGGCAGGACAACAGTCATTTTAAGGAGATGTGAACAATGGCACTAATGAGTAAACCAACCCACGATTCCAAGCTGACCCGCTGGTGGTGGCGCACGCTCCGGGAGTGGGTCTACGAGCTGATAGACCCTCTATGGGGGGCGTTCAGGGGTGAGAACAGCGATGAGATCGCCCTGGCTAATCTCACGGATATCAACGGCGTATCGGCGTCAGAGCTGGGTGTGCTTGACGGCCTAACGGCTACAACCGCAGAACTTAATAAGCTCTCGGGACTGACAGCCGACGCCAGTGAGCTTAACAAAGCCGACCGTAATGCAGGCGACGGCCAAGCCGAGGCATCAAAGAACGTGGTGCTGGACGCCAACAAGGATATTCTCGGCAAGCGGTACGACATCAACCAGAGCCTGCTGGATATGATGGCCAGGAAGCCTTATATGCGATTTGATGGAAGTAACGATTATGCGATAATTGCGGACGAGACCAAGATCCAAGACATATTTGATGGAGGGGGTTCCATCGTCATCATAATTAATCCGGTCTCCAGTGGCGTGAGTAACGCTGGCTATTTTATTAGCAAACGAGATGCTGGTACTTTTGCCTGGGGATTCAGATGCGCTGAGAGTTCCGGCGGATCGATGAAGTTGTTTCTTTATTATGGTTTTGATTCAGTGGCAGGCCAATGGACGACCACAGGGTATGTTGTAAGTTTAAAGAACTCCAGTATTGTAGCGATAACCTACGACAATTCTGACGTTGGCAATATCCCGTCTATATACGTCAATGGAGTGAGTGTAGCGCTAACCGAAGTCACCTCACCGTCCGGGACGAGGATTTCCGACGCTACTGTTGATATCTGTATTGGAAGCAAATACGATGGCGACCTAGCATATGACGGGATCATTGGCAGCATGTTGTTGTTCAACCGTGCCCTCGCCGCCGATGAAGTGAAAGCCCTATCCTCGGGTGCCCCGCCGGATTTTGCCGATATCGGTGCCAGTCAGGTGGACAAGGTAACCAACGGTGAGGACTGGACGGGGGCCAGCGGCACCACACCGCCTAACAACTGGAGCGACACGGGCGCGGGCACAGCTGCGTACGTCATCCGGGATAATACACCAGTAGCTAATTTCGGCGACGACAAGGCCCTGGAGACCAACATCAGCGGCGGCTCCAAGACCCTCTACCAGGCCGTGGCACAGGTCGGCAAGCGTTACCGAATCTCCTTCGTCTACCGCAACCTGGACGGGTCCAGTAGCAGCTACGTAGCGTTGGGCTCGTCTGCCAACAAGGTAACGCTCCAGAACACGGGGATCTCAGGCGACGGGATCCTGTTCGAGCAGGAGTTGCTGGCCGATGGCACCGATCTGAAATTTTTCGTTGACAGTGGTGGCATTCTGCAGATTGACCATGTGCAGGTGGTCCAGATCGGCTGCGTGGCGGCTTACCTGCCCGACGGTATCACTCATGCCCAGTGGCAGGACGCCGGCGGGAACGAGCTGCACGGATCGGTAAGCGGAGCCATGCCGCTGAACCTGCCCTCTAATCACGTGGCCCGCTATATCAAGCCGGGGATCACCGGTGACACGACACTCGCGGACGCGGTTCCTGCGGGTTATCGCATCAAGAGCATGGTAGCGGATGTGACCGGGGCCGGGTCGGGGATGATTCTTAACGTAGGTACCAGCGCTGGCGGGATTGACGTAGTAAACGGGCAGGATATCTCGGCCAACGGCTTGTTCGACCTGACGGTAGCCAAAAACATCTTCAGCCTCAGCGCCGCCCAGAGCCTCTATGTGAACGACGACGGCGGGACCGCCTGGAGCGGTGTTGGCGTGGACCTGTACATCGAGATGGAAAGGGTGAAATAATTGATAATTGACAATTTAAGATTGGCGATTGAAGAGTAGTTGTCAACTTTCTGTCGTCAATGGTCCGTTGTCCGTTGTTCTTTTCAGACTACATTCGTGAGAGTAGCCACTGACAACTGACGACGGACTACGGACAATTAACAGCCCGGCGGCCCCTCCGTCCTGCCTTATCAACTCCTGACCAACCTCTAAACGACCCACCAAGAAGCTCAACGTACCATCAACCCTTGCGGAAGGGGCGCCGGGACCGTCCGGGTGAAGCGCTGATAGCAAAAGGCAAAGTGCAAAATGCAAATTGAGTTGGACGTCTGCCACTAGTTCAAAGTTTCAAGTTTGAGCGAGAGATGTCAGCCGCCAGCAGTCAGCGTCCAGCAACGAGCCACTTACAACGGACGATTGGTCTAGCATCCAGTATCCAGCATCCAGCATCGAGTATCAAGTATCCAGCATCCAGTAAAAAAGTGGGCAACAAAAAGCATACGTAAACAGTCAAAGCTGTAAGAGATAGACTAAAGCAGATAACCAAGGGTTAAATCATGTTAAGGGAAAAGGAAATCATGAAGACTAACGTCAAAGGCATTCTATTGGCAGTTGCTATCTGGGTCGCGCTGCTGGTGCTGGCCACGTCACTGTCGGCGAGAGCTGGTGGAAGCGATAACAAAATCACACGGACTTTCGATGTCGGCTATGGCGGTACGCTGACCGTGGATACCGACCGGGGCTCCATCGAGGTGAAGACCGCCCGCGCCAGGCAGGTGACGGTGGAAATATCCCTGAAAACGCCTTTCGGGCGGACCGGGGATATCGAGGAAATACTGGAGGATTTCGATATCGAGTTCGATCATTCCGGCAAGGACGTGACTGTCACGCTCGAGTCTAAGCATGGCTGGGACTGGTTCGGGTGGGTCAAGTATCCGCGCTTCCATTTCGCCGTTACGGTTCCCGAGAAGTACAACCTTGACCTGAACACGGCCGGCGGGAGCATTAAGATCGCCGATCTGGAGGGCGATGTGGAATGTGAGACCTCCGGTGGCAGTCTGCATATCAGCCAGATCAAGGGTTCCATATATGGTCGGACATCGGGTGGAAATATTACTTTAAAGGGCAGTGATGGCGAGGCCGACTTGAAGACCAGCGGCGGTGGGATTGATATCGGTCAGGTAGCCGGCCACATAAAGGCCCACACCTCCGGCGGCTCCATCCACGTGAACGAGTTGCAGGGAACTATCAGGGCCTCTACGTCGGGAGGCAGCATCACCGCTACTATCTCCAGGCAACCCAAGAGCGATTGCAGCCTGAAGACCAGCGGGGGCAGCGTCACGGTTCGCCTGGCGGATGGCATCAAGGTGGACGTTGACGCCAAGACCAGCGGGGGCAGCGTGAAGTGCGAAATGCCCATCACCGTCCAGGGTCTGCCAGGCAAGAACGAAGTGCAGGGAAAGATCAATGGCGGCGGGCCGGAGCTCTACTTGCGCAGCTCGGGCGGGCCCATCCGCATTTTGCACAAGTGATATCGCCGCAGGTGGAATAAGGACATATAGTCCCAAGGAAAAGGCCCATCACCAGAGTCTGGGATGGGCCTTTCTGTATGATGCAGGCAGCTGGATTGAGGGGAATCGTTGCAGCTGGGATTAAACGATTACCTCAAAATCACTCTCGTACGAGACTGTCCAGTTGTCCGGCTCGCTCTTATCAAGCACAATAATGCCTTCGGTCAGAAGTTTCTGGTCGAACTTTTTCCGCCGGGGATCATCAGGCTCAAAAGGCAGAAGCTTGTCAACGATTTTAGTATAATCATCATATGGCAGGATATATATCCCATTAAAGACGTGGGTACCAATGTCTCGATGGACCTTATACAACTGAATCCGGCGTTCAAGGACGCCAATACGTTCCGTCAGAGGCTGTTTGCTCCAAGAAACAGCACCAAATGACTTTACCTTTAATTTCCTCCATCTAACAGCTCCTCGCATGGTAAAAACCGCAAAAAAGATGAAGTAAGAAATCAGGGATAGTCCCAGAAGAAATATAACGGGACTATTACTGTAGGCCGTGGTTACCAGGGAAACCAGTGACCCGAGAATTGCTGTAAAGAAGCCGAAAAATATTGCGGCCCAGAACAGGGTGGATTGGTGCTGTTCGACATCAGATAATGGTACCAGCGGGATCCCTGATTCCTTAGGATCGAGCAGTCTCATCGCTGTTCCTGTGTCAAACTCTCTTTTCTGGCTTTCCTTGCCTGAAAACCGGTCTTTAACTGTAGGTTCTTTTCTCGTTTGTGGACTATGACGCACATATTCCATGACTAACACTTCTCCCCTATATCAGATTGATATTGAACTCCTCACCTCTTTATCGGCACTCTCCAGGCATTCTTAAGTATCGTGATTCAAAGTATTAATACAACACAATATTCTTAATCATTATATGTCGTATAGCATAACATGTGTTACAGTTTCTTAAAACAAAAAAGTAGCAGAGGATGTGTTACTCATGTCTTTCAGAGAGCGAATCCAAGCCCCCGGAATAGCTTGGATTCGCTCTCACCTATCCACCCATCAATAAAGCAATTAGCGCCTTGCTTCATAGACCCGTAACGATACGGAATAACCTGGCGGACCATATCAATGATCTTGCCCAAGCACCAAAAGTGTAACATTTGTCAGTGTAACACATGTTCTGCTACATGACAACTATAAAGGTACAAACTTTACCGGCGCATAGCAAATGCTATATGGATATGGTAGACCCGGGTATTGGATAAGCGCCAAGCGAAAAGAGATATGCCCTGCAACCGCTCGACCTTCCTTTTCAGCCCCCCTCAAGCGATTTTTTCCAGCTTGCCGGGATCGAAGCTGAAGAAGACAGCCTTACCTTTTAGGTCCCTCAG
>CAZQOY010000125.1:0-7453 GCA_964595095.1 uncultured bacterium
TACTTAAACAACTAGAAGGAGTCAACACTTAGTGGCTCTTTTGGGACTTTACCCTAAATAATAAAGGAAAGGAAAGTCTCCTCAATAAAAAAGTGTAGTATTGCCGTGTAAAAGGCCTGCTGGCTGGATCACCATAATTCAGGTAGTAACTCCACCCCATACCGTTATACAAACAATCAATCTCAATGGAAAACTTTTCCGATGGGCTTATTTCAAGTTTACCTCCAACATTAAAATGCGCCTCCTCCTTTAGGTCTTCAGGTGTCGGAAAATCCTGCCAGCTCTCATGATAAGTTAACCATCTTGATGAACTTACACCGAAACCCAATACAACGCCGGGAGAAAACTCTGTTTCAGCCCTCACAAGGGATGCACTCGTTAACATAATCATCCCAATTAATAAGATTCTTTTCATCATTTCCATTTTAGTTTTTCACCTCCTTTTTCCCCCAAAAGCCTTCACGACCTCTCGAGATTTCAATATAGGCACCGGGGGCATCAGACATGAACCTCTACTTCCTCTGTTGCCACCGTTAAAGGCATCCCCTTTTCAGCTCGCACATCCAGACATTCCTTGATGATTTTCTGGATGTTCTCCCTGGCCTCCTGTTCGGTCTGGCCCTGGCTTACACAGCTGGGGATAGGCTGGACATTCAGCAATGAACACCCCGTCCTCATCTTGAAATATACTGATCGTGAACCTCATATTCTTTGTCCTCAAAAAAAATAGCCCAGCGGGTATCCCCAGGCCTTGTTTGATTCACCATGAAAGAACTGCTGACTGCCACCCGGCTTCATCCGCCGGCCGGCGGACTACGCCTGGCAAGCTGCTACTGCAACTGCCATTGGCTTGATGTCGGGGCAGCGAGATTCGAACTCGCGACCTCTTCGTCCCGAACGAAGCGCGCTACCGGACTGCGCCATGCCCCGATCTTTGGGATCAACTCCCGACGGAAATTACACGCGCCACCGGCCCGCAACAAGTACCATTCCTCCGGCTTCGCAGGAGTCCCTTTCCCAAGCCGCAGGCTTCCCTTCCCCGAAAAGGGGTCCCTTTCCCGAAGGGAAGCCTCTGGTTCGGCTCGGGACGGGAAAGGGATCCCCTTGGGATGGGACTGGCAAACCGGGCCGATTCATATATGAAACAGGAAGTGCAGCTGAATGGCGGTGAGAAATGTTCCGATACAGGCCCCCACCACTACCTGCCCGATGGTATGTTTTCCCAGGACCACCCGCGCCTGAGCCACTATGGGAACTAATGCGTACAGCGGAACAACCGGCCAACCGAACCGGAAGATCAGCGCTATGACCGGCCCGGCGATCCCCGTAGCGTGGACACTGACTTTCCACCAGCGGGTGATGCAGGCCACCAGCAAGGTGTTGGTTGCATAGCAGAACATCAGGCCGGCTGCAATAACCGGTGCCTGCATCCTGGTGAGTAGGACATACCCGGCGATGTAACTTAGAATTCCCACCACCAGGGGCCAGAGACGTCGCTGCCTCTGGTCTACATCCAGGGAATCTACCACGCCGCGCCGCCACAGCCAGGTGACATGAACGATGGGAACCACGCTGGAAAACAGGAACGCGACACAGAATATCGCTACCTTGCGTCCCAGAGCAAGGTCTCCGTGGGTACCTACAAGGAGCAGAAAGGTATAGGTCGAGTTCAACAGCGGGTTGAAGACAGTGGAAAGAATGTGCGCTAGTTTCCTGGACATAGCATTACGAGCCCACTAAACGGATATCTTCTGTGCCACCCGGTCAGGGAGGTTTATCCTCACTTCTGACCCCGCCAGCGGACTTCCATCTCCAGGGTGGTGGGAGTGTAATCGAATGTTTCCAACAGAAGCCGGTGGGCTGCAGGTACTTCCGCCGCCAAGTCCTGGGGGAAATGATTAAAAAGCTTGATCGCCCAAAAAAGATGCTGAAGGAATGGGTTGAATGGTCGCGTAAGAGCCGCTGCTATTTTGATTGGGATCAAGGGTATCCTTCTGAATTTAATCGGCCTACCCGTGACAGCAGAGATGCGCCGGGCGGCCTCCGGGAAAGAGAGGGCCTCGGGCCCGGTCAATCGAATGCGCTTTCCCCGAAGGTCATCCCGCATGACGGTACGGGCCGCAATTTCATCGACGTCCACAGGTGAAATCGTTGGCAGAGCGGACGATCCCCCGCCGGGAACCATCATGGTGTCTTTCCGCAGCATGGCAAAGAAGATCTCCATCGAGGGAGCACATCCGAGTACCGTCCAGTTCAGGTTGGATTTGGACAAGGCTGCTTCCAGCTCCTGTTTGATACGGGCAAACCGGTGAAGATTGAGCCTTTCCAGGACATCTTCCCGTAATTCGTAGCCCGAAAGATAAACAAACCGTTCAATGCCCGCGCGCGGCGCTTCTTCCAGCACTTCAATTACCGAATCCCGCTCGATAAGGTCCATATGACGAATCGTTTTCCAATTGAATGCGGAGATGCTGATGACGATAGCCCTGGCTCCGTTTAACGATGTCCTGACCGATTCATACGACGTGATATCCCCCACAATAATCTCCGGTCTGTCCCCCACCACCCGGCGGGCATTCGCCGCGTTCCGGCTCAACACCCGGACAGGCTCACCTTTCGCGACCAAACTACGGACGATGTGCCGGCCATAATGGCCCGTTCCTCCCAGAACAAGAATTGGTTTCTTTGCGGTCTGATTTGTCATATGTTATTGTCCCCGGGAACGGAGATAGCCGTCACTTTCTCTGGCCCAAAGTATCAAGTTACTATTATTAATGTCCCGCTCGGCTCACAGCAGCCACTTGATGGCCACAAAGCCCCCTACCAGCAGGACCGCAAAGAGGGCGGCCATCAGGTTGAAGTGCCGTTCGATCAGGTCCTTGACGGGCGGGCCGAAGAAGTAGATCAGTGTGCCCACGGCGAAGAACCGCAGCCCCCGGCCCAGGATGGAGGCCGCTGTGAAGGTCCCCAGGTTGAAGCCGAACATCCCCGAGGCGACGGTGAAGACCTTATAGGGGATCGGCGTCAGGGCTGCGACGAATACGCCCCAGAAGCCGTAGGTCTCGTACTGCAGGCTGATCCAGTCCATGGTCTCCTGGCCGTGGTAGAACTCCACCAGCGGCCGGCCGATAGCCTCCCAGCTGAAGTAGCCAATGCCGTAGCCCAGATAAGCTCCGCAGATGGACCCTGCTAAGCAGATCAAGGCGTACCAGAAAGCCCGGGACGGGATGGATACCGCCAGGGCGATGAGCAGCACATCGGGCGGGACGGGAAAGAAGGACGACTCGGCGAAGGACAGGACCAGCAGGGCCGGCACACCATAAGGGGTCTCCGCCCAGTGCAGCACCCAGTCGTACAGGCGGCGCAGGGGGTTAGCCATGAGCAGCGGTAAGTCGGGGAAACATGGGGATGAAGTTAACGGCGGGGCGGACGGGGCGGTATGGCAACCCTGATTGAATGAAGTCGTTTTGCCACAACGGGACCAATATTCAATTTAGGCGCATTTAAGTTTAGCCATTCTTAGACTTCTGGAAAATATTGGGCAGGGCACCCTCAAGCCATTCCAGGACGTGACCAGCCGCGGCCCTCGCTTCCCTGGCATCTTCTTCGGCAGGCATATACCAATCATCAGGGTAGCGGATTTCAACGGCGTATGGCATTAGTATTGCAAGTGAATCCCTCAGCCGCTCGGCGTCACTATTCAGCGGGAAGATCTTTTCAAGAATAAGAAATAGATCGTGAGTGATGGGGTATATTTGGCCGTTTCCTACCAAATATGCTTTGAGAAGTTTTTCTGCCGCTTGCTGGCAATGAAAACAAACGGTGTCAGATGGGACCTCATCCGAGTTAAGGTTATTATCTGCATTAAGCAGATCATTCCGGGCTTTGGCCAGCCACTGTTTTGCTATTTCCGTCTCATCGGACATACAGGGTCTTACCTTCCCGTAATACGGCCGAGACGAAAGAGACCGGTGATTTCTTGCCCCTTTCAATCTCTTGCGGAGTATATACCAGCAGATCCATCCCAAAGGGATAAGGTCGCAATTGTTTGTATAGCTCCCTGCTGCGCTTGAATCGCGGCAAATCGCTCTCAGCGATAATCATCAAATCAACATCACTATGCTCTTTCGCTTCGCCGCGAGCATGGGACCCGAATAAAATCACTTGCAGCGCATCAGCCGCTTTTCCTAGCCGGGCTGCAACTTGCCTTATTTCCTGTTCGTCAATCATGCTGCGAATATACCTATTATATCAGTTATTATCAAATATGTCCCGGTTAAAACTGACGGTATCGAGCGCATCTGCCCCGCGGGGCTTCATGCTGGATCGGTTGGGTCATCAATCTATCAGCTTCGATTCAGGAATATCTGCCTTTTTCTGTTCCAGGCGGAACTGCTTTGGACGTGATTTCAAGACTTTTTGCAGCCAGCTTTCAGGATAGCCTTTTTCACGAGGGTGGCCGGTTTCGTCCTTGACATAGCCGTCGTTGTATTTCGTTATCAGATGTTCACCCAGTTCCCGCCAACGTGCTACCACCAATTCGGCGTGCATAACAGAGTAATCGGTCAGGTAACGAGTCAGGAGCTCCGAATCCGACCTGGCAAGATCAACCGCCTTCTCTACAACCGCGGGCTGCTGAGCCAGAAAGTTGCCTTCGATATCGCTTTGCACCGCTTGAATCTCCGGCAGCATGTAAGAGTATCTCAGGTTAGCAAAATTGGCTACGAAATTGAACACCCACCAGGCCGATTCCCACGAAAACTTGCCCAGGCTGCCAACCATAAACGACTTCGGAACAGCATCGATGCCGCAGTACAGCGGTATATAGCAGGTGGTGTAGGTATCATCGACGCCGTACCAAAGAACGCCACCAACCGGGTCGGGAAGCCACGACCTGGATTGGGAAACAAAGGAAAATCCCGTCTGCTGCGTCGAGATCGGACGTTCCCAGGCGTACTCGACGCCGTCGACCATCCATGTCATTGGTCGCCAGCGGTTTGGAGTGCCATACGGACCAGCATCGATACCTTTTGTCATATCGTATTCGGTTCCTTCATAGTGATCACGCATCAGGGTAAATACGTCAGTTATTGACAACTTCTTGTCGGGCTTGATCCATAAGGGATACGGTTCGGCTCCCTTGACAGCCCGGTGATAATCAGGGGAAAAGTTGGCCGACGGCGCTGCCCGGCGGAATATGCTCCAGACGCGCGTGTCGGCGTAACGCCGATTTATCGGTGTTGATGGGCAATAGGCTTCGCAGAATCGGAACGGTTCGCCCGATTTCGGATCGTAATACCCTTTCTCTACGGCAAAGGAGATGACATTATTGGAATAGAGGCAGTTTTTCGGATCATCCAGCAGGAACTCGCCGATTCGGGCCTTGTTAGCATGACACGATATATGTCCGTCCGGAACCTTGACTGCCACCCATACGGCTCCCTGTCCACCCGGACCGAGCCCGATCATCTCCAGTATCCAGGCCTCTTCCGTATCGGCAATCGAAAACGATTCACCGGTCGACCGATAACCGTATTCATCAACCAGATCCGTCATAACCTTAATAGCTTCTCTGGCCGTTTTAGCTCGCTGCAAAGCCAGTTGCATCATATTCCCGTAATGCAGCAGCCCATCGGGATTGCGCAGTTCCTGCCGACCGCCGAAGGTGGTTTCACCGATGGCCAATTGATGTTCGTTCATTAAACCGACACAGGCGTAGGTGTGTGCAACCTGCTTTACCCTAACCGGTATGTTTCCATCCCAATCGGATATTTCAAGTGAATCTCCCGGCTGGTAATCGGCTGCAGCGGTGTACTTCAAAATGGGATGGAACTCCCCATCACAGGTATATGTGATTATAACTGAACCGTCCTTCGTGGCTCCCCTGGTTACCAACAGGCTGGTGCAGGCCTCTACCTGCGACCACCCGCCCGCAAGAACATAAATGCACAGGCATACCGCTGACATATACAGTCGATTTTTCATAGTCAATCCCTTCACTTTTTTATACACGGAGCTATTTTTAAAACTCAAATGTTGCTTGACTACTATAAAAAGGCTCCGCCTGGCATGTAATATACGGCATTAATACCGCCTGTCAATCCGTCGGCTGACGAATCAACAGCAAAACCCGTCGAGCCTGGTGCCCCTCCGCTGGACCGCAAATCCCTACGCCTCCATAACCCGCCCGAAACTTTCCATGTATACCTCCCGCAGCTTCTCCCGGCCCAGACCAATGAGGTCGCCAAACTGCCGATGGCTACCCGCTGGATTAGGATAATCCGGTTGTCTTAGGTTGCTCCTGTTGCTGACTACACCTGCGCCAGAAGCACGACGTAGTTCTTGCCGTATTTCTTAGCGCACTTAGGGCAGGTGGTGTAGTAGAAGTAATGCTTCTGCTGCTCCCGGCCCTGGGACTTCACATATTCATGCATTTCATTTACCCATGTTCTGATGTTCTTGTAGGGTCCCTCAAAGACCTTGCTCAGGAACGTGCCTGACAGGGCAGCCATTTTGGCATCTGGTACATCTTTGGTGACATCGATGTATATATCTGTGCCCCACAGAGAATTTTCGTCGGAGAGCACGATCATCTCCTCGGGCTTGGCATCCGCCGCCTCGATGCGACCGACGCTCTTGCGCATGACGGAGGCGAAATTCAGGGGTATGTGTAAGAGACTCCTGATCCGGGCCCTGACAAACTGCTTGTTCTCCCAGGCGATCTCTTTTTCCTCCCAGGGCTGCGGATCGAATTTCGCGCAGCAGGTTTCCGTATTGTCGGTCATGGTTACACCTCCTTCATGTTTTCAGTGAGCCTGGCCTCCCGCCGCTAGACCGAAAATCCCTATATCCCCATAACCCGCCCGAAACTTTCCATGTATACCTCCCGCAGCTCCTCCCGGTCCAGGTCAATCAGGTCGTTGATCTGCAGGGTAGCACAGCGGAGTGTTAGCCTGCCAATGAACGGAGAAGTCATCATGCTAAGTAAAATTCGCAACAGGTACAGAACGTTCTATTGCCATATTGTGCCGATGTCTTTTGATGCGCTCAATCTCGTGTAATGTTTCGGCGGTGAGGTAGCTCTCTCCACAATGAGGACAACTGATGACGGGGACATTCTCAATTACGAATAACTTTTCACCTTTGCCGTAACTGCGTGTTACACGGCGAACGCGAGCACCTTCTTTTCCACAAATATCGCAAATCATTGGTTTTCTCCCTGCTTCACTCCCCTAAGCCCCCATAATCCTCCCGAAGCTCTCCATGTAAGCCTCGCGCAGCTGCTCCCGGTCCAGGTCGATGAGGTCGCCAAACTGCAGGCGGCCGCTATCCGTTACCCGCCCGATAGTGATGCAGGGCACCTGGTTATTCATGGCGATGCGCTGGAGGGGCAGCAGGTTTTTTTCGACTACGGTGATGATGATGGTACTCTGGCTCTCGCCGAAGAGGATCT
>CAZQOY010000126.1:0-7363 GCA_964595095.1 uncultured bacterium
ACCTCCGGCACCTTCGCCCTGGACGGCGGGGCCATGTTCGGGTCGGTGCCCAGGGTGCTGTGGCAGCGCACCAACCCCCCAGACGAGGCCAACCGCATCGAGCTGGCCTGCCGCCACCTGCTCATTGACGATGGCCATCCGTCAGGAAGCCGGACAGGTCGCCGCATCCTGGTTGACACCGGCATGGGCCACAAGTTGACCGAGAAAGAGGTACGCATCTTCCGCGTCGAGCAGCCGGACCGCGCCCTGGAGACCGCCCTGAAAGAAGTAGGCTTCAGCCGCGAGCAGGTAACCGACGTCATCCTCACCCACCTGCACTTCGACCACGCCGGCGGGGCCACCATCGCCGACGGGAGCGAGATCGTGCCGACCTTTCCCAACGCCACTTACTACATCCAGCGCTCCCAGTGGGAGCTGGCCAACCACCCCAGCCCCAAGGACCGGGCCAGCTTCATCCCCGACAACTTCGTCCCCCTGGAGCGCCACGGCCGGCTGGAACTCCTTGACGGCCCGGGGGAAATCGCGCCCGGCGTCGAGGTTCTGGTAGGCAACGGCCACACCGACGGCCACCAGATGGTGAAGGTATCGGGAGCGGATGAAACCGTGGTCTTCATGGGGGACACCATCCCCACCGCCACCCACCTGCGCCTGCCCTTCATCATGGGCTATGACCTGCGTCCCTTGGAGACACTGGCTGAGAAACAGCAGCTGCTGGCCCAGGCCGCCGAGGAAGGCTGGTGGCTGTTCTTCGACCACGACCCCGAAGTGCCCGGCGTGAAGGTCAAGGTCGGCGAGAAGGATTACGAGATCGTCGAGCGGTATGGGGACTCCTGATCAATTCATCAGGGCTGGAATGGCCGCTGAATAAGTCATGCCGCCGGAAAGCAAGGCCCGTTTCGAAGGGATCCATTTGGAGAAGAGCCAACGGGCCGTCGAGATCAACCGGCTACTCACGCTGGAGTATCCCGAAGCCGCCACTGCCCTGGTTCACGAGGACGCCTACCAGCTGCTGGTGGCCACTATCCTCTCGGCCCAGTGCACCGACAAGCGGGTGAATACGGTCACGCCCGCTTTCTTCGCCGCCTACCCCGATGCCCGGGCCCTGTCTGAAACGCCCCTGGAGGACATCGGCGAGGCTATCCGCTCCACCGGCTTTTTCAACGCCAAGGCCAGGAGTCTGAAGGGCATGGCCGAAGCGGTGGTGCGGGAACACGGCGGTGAGATCCCCGGGAGCATGGACGAGCTGAGCCGGCTGCCCGGTGTGGGCCGCAAGACGGCTAACGTCATCCTGGGGAATGTATTTGACTTCCCCGGTCTGGTGGTAGATACCCACATGATCCGTCTGGCTAACCTGCTCGACCTGGCCCAGGGGAAGGACGCCGTGAAAGTTGAAAACGCCCTTATGGGGCTCCTGCCGCCTGAGGAGTGGACCATGTTCAGCCACCGGATTATGGAGCACGGGCGCAAGGTGTGCATCGCCCGGCGGCCCCGATGCGGCGAGTGTGTCCTTAGCGAGTTGTGTCCCTCGGTCAGGGAGCCCGAAAGCGGAAACGGCTGACACCCGGCGAATATCCCGGAATAAAGGCCATGGCCGGAAACTGGTTCCGGCGGTAAATTTTTAATCTTAAAATAATACAAGTATTACGGCTGCGTTGACGAAACAATCTATTTCCAGCGCCTCAGTATAAGGATTTACGAAAGTATGAACGATAAGACCAGGAACAGCATCCAGGATTTGATCTACCAACTCCTGCGCGAGATTGGCGAGGACCCGGATCGGCAAGGGCTGGCGCGCACCCCTGAGCGGGTTGCCCTGGCGTGGGAATACTTTGCCAGGGGCTACGACCTGCGTCTGGAGGACGTTGTGAGCCAGGCGTGCTTCGATGAAAAGTACGACGAGATCATTACGGTCAAGGACATCGATTTCTTTTCCCTGTGTGAGCATCATCTGTTGCCTTTTTTCGGCAAGGTTCACGTGGGTTATCTTCCGGACGGCAGGGTGATCGGTCTCTCGAAAATTCCCCGGATAGTGGAGATGTACGCCCGGCGGCTGCAGGTCCAGGAACGCATGACCGTGCAGATCGCTGACGCCCTGATGGAGGTTCTGGAGCCCAGGGGTGTGGCTGTGGTGGTGGAGGGAGTACACCTGTGCATGCAGATGCGCGGTGTCGAAAAGCAGAACAGCTTTGTCACTACTTACCACCTGCTGGGGGCATTCAGATCCAACCAGAAGACCAGGGCGGAGTTCTTCAGGATCATAGCCATGAGGGGACCATCCTAGTGGCCTTGCTCGGCGCCCATGTATCAACGGCCAGCGGTGTGGAGAACGCTCCCGAACGGGGCCGGGCTATTGGCGCGGATGCCATCCAGATATTCACGGCGAATCAGAACCAGTGGAAGGCCCCTCCCCTGACCGAGGCCAACATCGAGGGTTTCCGCCGCGGGATGTCCCAGGGGCGCCCGCGGGTGAGCATCACCCATGACAGCTACCTTATCAACCTGTGCGCGGCTAAAACGTGGCAGCTCAAACGGGCGGTGGATGCCTTCATCGCGGAAATGGACCGCAGCGAGGCCCTGGGCATTGATTACATCGTCTTCCATCCGGGTGCCCACATGGGGGCCGGTGTGGACGAGGGGTGCGCAACCGTGGCCGAGAGCCTGAACACCGCCCTCGACGCCCGCCCGGATCACAAAGTGAAGCTGCTGGTGGAGACCACCGCCGGTCAGGGCACCAACGTGGGACATACCTTTGAGCAGATTGCCGATATCCTGGCGCAGGTCAACTCCCCGGAGCGGATGGCGGTCTGCTTTGATACCCAGCACACCTTCGCCGCCGGCTACGATATTCGCACTCCCGAGGACTGGGAGCGTACCCTGCAGGAATTCGACCGCATCATCGGCCTGGGCCAACTCCTGGTCTTTCACCTTAACGATAGTAAGCGGGATCTTGCCAGCCGGGTGGACCGGCACGAAAAAATCGGCGACGGACTGTTGGGGCTGGTGCCGTTCTGGTGCCTGGTGAATGATGAGCGCTTCGCCGATACTCCCGCCGTCCTGGAGACCCCCGTGCAGGACGATTCGGAATACGGCGAGGAGCTGGAGCTGCTGAGGTCACTCATCGGTGCGCCGGAGCCGGAGCAGGTGGCCAGGATTGTATAAGGACTAACTTGAGCATGGCCGAAAAATATGATGTGGTGGTCATAGGCAGCGGTCCCGGCGGCTACGTAGCCGGGATTCGCGCCGCCCAGCTGGGTAAGAAGACCGCCGTAGTGGAGTCAAATCACCTGGGCGGGGTCTGCCTGAACTGGGGCTGCATCCCCGCCAAGGCCCTGCTACACACCGCCGGGCTGTATGAGGGCATCCGTCGCGCCGGTGATTTCGGGCTGAAGGTAGATGAGATATCCGTGGATTGGAAGGCGGTGATCAAGCGCAGCCGGGACGTGGCCGGCAGGCTGTCCAAGGGGATTGAGTATCTATTCAAGAAGTATGGCGTTACGCATTACCCGGGTCGGGGCTGGCTGGTGGATGTTGCCACCGTAGAGGTCGCCCCGCAGGAAGGTCAGGTCTGCCAGCTCCAGACGGAGAACATCATCATCGCCACCGGTGGCCGGTCCAGGGTCATCCCGGGGATGGAGCCGGACGGCCAGCGGGTGATCACTTCCAGGGAGGCTATGGTCCTGCCAGAAGTGCCCGCGCGGATGGTGATCATCGGGACCGGGGCCATCGGCGTGGAATTCGCCTACTTCTATAACGTTTTTGGCACCGATGTGACCCTTATTGAGCTACTGCCCCAGATCCTGCCCCTGGAGGACCAGGAGGTATCCCGGGAGTTGGCCCGCACCTTCAAAAAACGTAAGATTTCGATGCTGACGGGGACTAAAGTAGACCACATCGACCGGCTGAAGACCGGGGTGGAGGTCCAAACCTCAGGCCAGCGCCGGGAGGTCATCACCTCGGACGTAGCGCTGGTAGCTGTTGGTATGCAGGGGAACGTCGAAGACCTGGGACTGGAGGAACTCGGAATTAAGGTGGAGCAGGGGACCATCATCGTGGATGAGTTCTACCATACCGGCGTGGCCGGCATATATGCCATCGGGGATGTAATCGGGCCGCCGCTGCTGGCCCACGCCGCCTCGGCTGAGGGCATCACCGCCGTGGAGCACCTGGCCGGTCTCAAGCCCCAGCCGCTGGACTATGGCAACGTCCCGGCCTGCACCTACTGCCGCCCCCAGGTGGCCTCGGTAGGCCTGACGGAGAAAGGCGCCCGGGAAACGGGCTACGAAGTGAAGATTGGGAAGTTTCCTTTCCGGGCGCTGGGCAAATCCCAGGCTGCGGGTGAAATTGACGGCTTTATGAAAGTGGTCTATAATGCCGACGACGGCAGGTTGCTGGGTGTCCATATCATCGGCGACGGCGCCACCGATCTGATATCGGAGGCAGCCCTGGCCCGTAAACTGGGGGCCACGTACCGCGAGGTCCTGAAAACGGTACACCCCCACCCTACCCGGTCGGAGGCTATCGTGGAGGCTACCGCTGTGGCTTACGGGGAGTCGGTAAATTACTAGTCGATTTTGACCTGGGTTGCGTGGTCAGATCGACTCAGTTGCCAGAGACGGTAGGCCGTCAGGAGCACCACGGCGGCGGCCAGGAACAGGGCCAACGCGACCAGGAACGCGACCAGCCGGGGGAACGTGAGGACCAGGATGCCGGCCAGGACCAATCCCAGCCCCACGGCCAGGATCCGGGGCCAGGACTGGCCAAACCAGGCTTCCAGCTGTGGCGAGATTTCGGTGTAAATTATGCGTTTCACCATTAGAACACCCCTTTTCGGTTAGTATCAATGGACTATGGTTCAAGGATCGTGCCGCAGGCCGAAAACCTGCCGTGTTGTAAGTACGTGCGACATTTTGGCATGGTTGTTTGGCGGTTTTTCGCGTACCAGTGTGGTCCGGTAGCTGGACTTGATGTTTCGAAAGAACAATTTTTAGAATATGAGTTGAGGAGTGGAACGGTCTCAGAAATAGCTTTGAGTACTGGGACGGCTCCGAAACCAACCTGATGATCAGTCAATAAGGATGGGACAGATGGCAAAATATTACCTGCTCAGATTTTTATTATCCTTTACGGTTGTGCTTTTCCTCGCGTGCGGATGCGGGAGCGGTGGTGACGCTGCCGCCAAGCGCAGTATCACTTCCGAGGAACTGGCGGCTGACATTGCCGTCCTGGCCTCCGATGAGTTCGAGGGGCGGGGACCGGCCTCCAAAGGGGAGGAACTCACCCTCGAGTTTCTCAAGGAGGAATTTGAAAAGCTGGGACTTGCGCCCGGCAACGGGGACAGCTACTTTCAGGAAGTGCCCCTGGTGGAGATGACGGTCAATTTCGGCACGGGTCTTTTGATCTGGGGTGATAAGACCACCACCCGCCTGATATATGGTGACGAGTATTCAATATGGACCAGACGGACGGTGGAGCGGGTTTCCCTGGACCGCTCCGATATGGTTTTCGCAGGCTACGGCATCGTGGCACCCGAGTACGGCTGGAACGATTACGAGGGTCTGGACGTGCGGGGCAAGACCGTGGTGCTGCTGGTAAACGATCCCGGCTACGCCAGCAGGGACAGCGCGCTGTTCAACGGCCGCGCCATGACTTATTACGGCCGCTGGACCTACAAACTGGAAGAGGCTGCCCGCCAGGGCGCAGAAGGGGCCCTTGTCATTCATGAAACCGGTCCCGCAGGGTATCCCTGGGAGGTAATCGGGCACTGGAACCGGCACCATTTCGAACTGGTCGCTGAAGAGGGCGAGGCCTCTTATTGTGCTCTGGAAGGATGGCTACAAGGGGAAGTTGCCCGGGAACTGTTCCGGCAAGCGGGGAAAGACTATGACGCTTTGAAAGAACAGGCCGCCACCCGGGATTTCCAGCCGGTCCCGCTCAACCTGCGGATTTCCCTGACCCTCACCAACACCATCCGCCGCTCCACGTCCCATAATGTCCTGGCGCTGCTGCCGGGCAGAAACCGGCCGGACGAGGTAGTGATTTATACGGCCCACTGGGATCACCTGGGCAAAGACCCATCGCTCAAGGGGGACCAGATCTACAACGGCGCCCGGGACAACGCCACCGGCGTGGCGGGTCTGCTGGAGCTGGCCGAGGCCTTTTCCCGGCTGGGCCGGCGTCCCGCCCGCTCGCTCCTGTTCCTGGCGGTTACGGCTGAGGAGCAGGGACTGCTGGGTTCCCGGTATTACGCTACCCACCCGGTCTTTCCCCTGGAGAAGACGGTTGCCGCAATAAACATGGACGGATTGAATATCTTCGGTCCCATGAAGGACGTGACCGTCATCGGGTACGGGAACTCGGAGTTGGACGACTACGCGGAAGCCGCCGCCCGCAGGCAGCGCCGGGAAGTGCGCCCGGACCCCGAAATGGAGAAGGGATTTTTCTACCGGTCGGACCAGTTCAGCTTCGTCAGGGAAGGGGTACCTGCACTTTATCTCAGCGGCGGGATCGACCACGTAGAGCACGGTGAGGCCTGGACACGCGAGCAGATGGACAACTACACCGCGGAGCACTACCACAAGGTCACCGACGAATTTGACCCCGCCTGGGACCTTTCCGGTGCGGTGGACGACCTGCGGCTGCTCTTTGCCATCGGCCACCGCCTCAGCCGGGAAAGGGCCTTCCCCAACTGGCGGGGTGGCAGCGAGTTCAAAGCCTTGCGAGACAGTATGATGCAGGAGAGCCGGTAAAGAACCATGCCGACCCTGGCCGAACCACAGGTGAGTAACGCCCTTCCGGCTGCTAAGCACCAGCTCGGGTTCATAGAAGTCCCTGGTAGTGCAGGGAACGTGGCCCACGTAGCCAACCAAATCCGGCACCAGGCCCGGGGGCCGCGCCTGACAGTCTTCTACCTCGGTCGCCAGCCCTACCGCCCCGTGTGGGAGCTGCAGCGGCAACTCCACGCCTGGCGGGTGGCCGGGGAGATTCCCGACCTGGCCCTCTTGTTGGAGCACCAGCCGGTCTATACCCTGGGCGAGAACGCTGACGCCCGCAACCTGCTTGCCGGCCGCCCGGCGGACGCGGAAGTGGTGGCAACCGACCGGGGCGGCGACGTGACCTATCACGGCCCCGGCCAGCTGGTGGGCTATCCTATTATCAACTTGAAGGATCACCGGCCCAGCGTCAGTTGGTACATACGGGGGCTGGAAGAAATGATCATCCGCACCCTGGCCACCTTTCGCCTTGCCTCCGATCGTGTCGATGGACTGCCGGGCGTATGGGTGCAGGGACGGAAAGTGGCCGCCCTGGGGGTGCGCCTGGCCCGCTGGACCACCATGCACGGCTTTGCCATCAATGTCAGCGTGCC